>JAPOVI010000041.1 GCA_026708265.1 Acidobacteriota bacterium | reverse complement strand
CTTCGGCAGCGGCAAGGCCGGCGACGCGATCACCAGCGGGCTGGAGGGGACCTGGACGCCCACCCCGACCACCTGGGACAACAGCTTCTTCGAGACCCTGTTCGGCTACGAGTGGGAGCTGACGAAGAGCCCCGCGGGGGCGAATCAGTGGGTGCCGAAGGACTCCGGCGGCGCGGGGACCGTGCCCGATGCCCACGACAGGTCGAAGCGGCACACGCCGGTGATGCTGACCACGGACCTCTCGCTGCGGATGGACCCGATCTACGCGCCGATCTCGCGGCGCTTCCACGAGAACCCGGACCAGTTCGCCGACGCCTTCGCCCGCGCGTGGTTCAAGCTGACGCACCGCGACATGGGGCCCATCGCGCGCTACCTCGGCCCCGAGGTTCCCGCCGAGCAGCTCCTGTGGCAGGACCCGGTGCCGGCCGTCGATCACGACCTGATCGACGCGCAGGACGGCGCGGCCCTGAAGCGCCGGATCCTCGATTCGGGACTGACCGTCTCCCAACTGGTTTCGACCGCCTGGGCGTCCGCGTCGACGTTCCGCGGCAGCGACAAGCGTGGCGGGGCCAATGGCGCGCGCGTCCGCCTCGCGCCGCAGAAGGACTGGGAGGTCAACCAGCCGCAGCAGTTGGCAAGCGTGCTGGGGGTTCTGGAGGGCGTCCAGCGCGACTTCAACGCCGCGCAGTCGGGGGGCAAGCGGGTCTCGCTCGCCGACGTGATCGTCCTCGGCGGGTGCGCGGCCGTCGAGCAGGCCGCGAAGGACGCCGGACAGGACGTCGAGGTTCCCTTCTGGCCGGGGCGCACCGACGCGGTGCAGGAGCAGACGGACGTGGAATCGTTCGCCGTGCTGGAGCCGACGGCGGACGGGTTCCGCAACTACGCCGGGAACGGCAACGGCCGCCCCGCCGAGGAGCTGCTGGTGGACCGGGCGCAGCTCCTGACGCTGACCGCGCCCGAGATGACGGCGCTCGTCGGCGGCCTGCGCGTCCTGAACGCAAACGTCGCGCAGTCCGACCGCGGCGTGTTCACGAAGCGCCCCGGGGCGCTGACCAACGACTTCTTCGTCAACCTGCTCGACATGAACACCGAGTGGGCGTCGTCGGGGTCCGACGGCGTGTTCGAGGGGCGCGACCGCGGGACGGGCGAGGTCAAGTGGACGGGCACGGCCGTCGACCTCGTCTTCGGGTCCAATTCCCAGCTCCGCGCCATCGCGGAGGTCTACGGTTGCGACGACGCGCAGCCGGCGTTCGTTCGGGACTTCGCGGCCGCCTGGAGCAAGGTGATGCACCTCGATCGCTTCGACCTGGACTGCTCGCAGCAGGATTGACGCAGGCGACGCACTCGCACGGCGGCAATCGGAGCCGAAGCCACGGCGGAAGCTCCGGAGGTTGGGCCGGCCGCCGGGCTCTGCCACGGCGATGCGGGTTCTTCAGGTTGCGGATCGGCTGAGCGATCGGGGAGGCGCCGATCTGGCCCTCCTCGGTCTGCTCGACTCCCTGGCGGCCGGTCACGAGCAGCACCTGGCCGTGGGCCGCGACGACGGTGTCGTGCGCCCGCCCTGCCCGGTGAGCGTTGTCCCGGAGCTCGACGCCCGGACGCGCGCCGGCGTGCCATCGCCGGCGCGTCGGGGCCGGAGCTCGCGCGGAGCACCCGGTGGCGCGCGGTCCGGCAACGCCCTTTCTGCGCCGCAGACTCTTAGCCCGCCGTTCGTCGCCGCGACCGCAGGTCGCGCCGCGGCCTCCGCTCGGCGCCCAACCCCATCCTTCAGGAGTCCGCCCCGTTCTGCGGCGCAGACTCCGTGCGCCGACCTCGACGCGCTGCTGGAGCGGCTGCGCCCCGACGTGGTGCACGTCCACAACGTGGTCAACCCGGCCGTGCTGGCCTGGGCGGCCGGCGTGGACGCGGTGGTGACGATCCAGGACCACCGCTTCTTCTGTCCGGGGCGAGGCAAGTGGACGGCCGACGGGCGCGTCTGCGGAGAGGCGATGGGACGCGAGACGTGCGCCGGCTGCTTCGACGACCCCGGCTACTTCGAGGCCGTCCTGGAGCTCACCGCCGAGCGGCTGGACGCGGTGCGAAGCCTGCGGCTGACCGTGCTCTCGTCCTACATGAAGCGCGAGCTCGTGCAGGTGGGCGTTCCGGCGGCCCGCGTCGCAGTCGTTCCCCCGGCGGTCTACGGCCTCGACCGGGACGCGGCGGCCGACGGTACGCCCTGCGTCCTGTTCGCGGGCCGCGTGGTCGAGGCCAAGGGCATCCGGGAGGCGATTGACGCCTGGCGGCGCTCGGGTTCCGCGTTGCCCTTCGTCGTGGCCGGCACGGGCCCGCTGCGCGGCGAGATCGAGGCGGAGGGCGTGGAGGTGCTGGGCTGGCTCGACCGCCGGCGCCTCTCCGCCGCCTACCGGCGCGCCGCCGTGGTCGTGATGCCCTCGCGCTGGCAGGAGCCGTTCGGCATCGTCGGGCTCGAGGCCCTCACCCTCGGCACGCCCGTGGCCGCCTGGGACAGCGGCGGGGTGCGCGAATGGCACCCCGGCGGGGAGCTTCTGGTGCCCTGGGGGGACGTCGACGGCTTGGCCGCCGCCCTCCGCCGCGCGCCGGGTCAGGAAGTCGATTCCCCTCCCGGCTTCGAGCCCGGCGACCTGGTACGCAGGCTGGAAGCCCTGTACGGCGGACGCGCGTTACCGCGCCGCCGGTGGACGCCGGCCAAGTCCGTTTGAAGTCGACGGGCGTTGCCCCGTCGATCGTGGAGAGACGCCCTGGCGGGTGCGGAGGCCGGCCAGTTCGAACTACCGCGACCTGAGACGCGCAGAGCGGAGGTTGTGGGGAGGTGCCCCGGCCATGCGAAGCGCTGCACGGCCGGGGCCGGTTCGGAAGCGCCGGCGGGCTACTTCAGGTTGGAGTAGTCGGTGGCGCTCATCATGAACACTTCGGCGCTGAGCGGCACCTCGTACTTCGCGCGCAGCTCGGGCCAGGCAGGGTCGGCCAGGAAGTCGGCGAACACCTGATCGCGATGGGCGCGGTCGCGGTAGACCAGCATCCAGATCAGCGTGTTGGGATTGTCTAGGCTCTGCCACGCCCAGACGACCTCGGCGCCGTGCTTCTTGAAGAGGGCCACCTCGCCCTCGCGGAAGCGCCGGTGCAGGTTGTCGATGCCGCCCTTGCCGTCCATCTCCGGCTCCGCCGTGTACATGCGGATCTCGAAGCAGCGCGAGTCGGCCGCGACGTTCTTGGAGAATTCCATCGAGAGGTCGCCCGCCGGCCCGCAGGGCGCCGGCGCGTCGTTTTGGGCGAAGGCCAGACCCCCGAACGCGAGGCTGATCACCGCGGCGAGCATTGCTGTTCTCATCTTCTGTCCCCTTTCCGAATGGTCGCCGGTGTCCGGGCGGCGTGCATCCGAATCCTGACACGCGGCGGCATGCCGTCGACCAGAGTAGCCCAGCATACCTTGCGGGCCCTGACCGAAGGCCGTTCGTTCCCGTACTCCGTCGGCCGAGGCCTGAAGTTGACGCTGCCGCTCCGGGGCTACAGACTTTGCGATCGATGACGGTCGTGATCGGGGAAGCCCTCGAGCGATCGCACACGGGTCGGCGGAGAGGTTCCCAATGAGAGCATCGTGTGTCGCCCTCCTGCTCGTCTCGCTGTCGTCGACGAGCGCGCCGGCCCAGATTTCGTCGGCAGACGCCAACCCGCTCCTGGGCACCTGGACTCTCAACGTCGCGAAGTCCAGCATCGACTACGCGGCGTTGCCGCGAGACGAGAGCCGCACATACCGGGCCGCGCCGAACGACGGGATGGTCTTCAGCGTGGAGGGGACCGACGGAGACGGAGCTTCCTACGCCTACGGAACCACTGCGGCGGTGGACGGACGAGAGTATCCGATGCCGGGAACGGGAACCCGCAACGGCGGTGACGCCGTCTCCTGGACGCTCGCCGATCCTCGGACCGTCCATGCGGTCGTCTTGAGGATGGGTGAGGTAGTGAACCGGGTGGTGCTCTCGGTATCGAACGACGGCAGGGTCTTGACGATCACCGAGAACGGGACCGGGCCGGACGGGTCGCCGACGCACGGGGTGAGGGTCTACGACAGGCAGTGACGAGCTGACGCGGGCTCCGTAGGCGCGATCAAGGTGGCCTCGGCGATGCCGAGCGTCCGGGAGCGGGCCGTCACGCGGTGCTGCGCGGACGCGGCGCCCGCGGTGCTCGACCCCGGCCTCGTCCTGTCCGACGCCGGGGGAGCGTCGTCCCGCGCCACGGAGGGATCACCACCTTCGGGGAGGACGGGCCGGCGCACGGGGCGGGGCGGTCCCCACGCCCCCACCAGCACGAGCTGGCCGGCCTCGAGGCGACGACCGTGGCGGGCCAGCTCCCGCGCCAGCCAGGGCAGGGCGGCGAGGACGTCGTCGGGCCAGCGGCGATCCGACCACGCATCGACGGTCGCGCCGTCGGACTCCAGCGCGAGATCGACCTGCGTTCCCGCCGGCGGGGGCACGACGGCCGGCGAGCTTACGACGCCGGCATGGATCGCGTTGTTGGCGATCAGTTCCGGGCCGGTCGGGTCGCCGCCCCGCAGCACCAGGTTGTGGAGCTCGACGGCCACCATCACGTGGGCCACCGCGGCCACGACGTCGGTCACCGCGCGCGCGTCGGGGCCCAGGTCGCGTCCCAGTGTGACGCCCAGCTCGGCCTCGACGGCAAGGTTGGCGAAGTCCCCCTGGGGCAGGGTCGCGCCGCTGGGATGCTGCTCGCTGGACCACAGGCGCCCCCACACGGGATGGGAGAGCCCGTGGCGGGCCTGATTGACGGGCGCCACGCAGCCGATCTTGTAGCCCACCACCCGCTCGCCCCGTGCCTGCCGCCGCCGGGCGATGCGGGACTGGAGCCGGTAGGCCTCGTCGATCGACAGGCGGAGGCCGTCGGCGAACGGCGTCCCCGGGGCGTGCCGGTCGTAGTCGTGGAGCATCTGCGCCGCGAGCGCATCGAGGTCGAGCATGGCGGCCTTGTTCACGGCCGGCGAGGGGAGCCCGCCAGCCCGCGCCGATTCCAGCCGCGCAGGGGCGATTCCCCGCCATGTCCGCCGCCCGGGGGCATAGAGGCGTCGTCGCCGGCCGCGGAAGGTTGTCGTCAGAACCCGGGAAGGGCTAGATTGTCATCATGCATCGGCATCAAGATTCATGCGGACCATCATAGACCTACCCGACGACCAGATTCGACGACTCGGCGAGATCTGCCGCCGGGAGGGCGTGTCGCGGGCCGAAGTCGTCCGCCGCGCGGTGGCGGACTATCTGGACGCCCGGTGCCTGCACGAACGGGACGACGTATTCGGCATGTGGCGGGACCGTGGCGTGGACGGCCTCGAATACGAACGGCGCCGGCGGCGCGAATGGTCGTGAGAGATGCGCACGCTGCTCGACACCAACATCCTCATCGACTATCTCGGCGGCGTCGAAGCGGCACGGGAGGAGATCGGCCGGCTTGACGCACCGCTCATCAGCTCGATCACCTGGATGGAAGTCCTGGTCGGCGCGTCCGACGAAGGGGAGATGGCACGTCTCCGGTGGTTCCTGTCCGGTTTCGGGCGCGTCGCCATCGACGACCGCGTGAGCGAGCTGGCCGTGGCGATCCGGCGCGAGCATCGGATCCGCCTGCCCGACGCCATCATCTGGGCCAGCGCCCGCAGCATCGGCGGCCTGCTCGTCACCAGGAACACCAGGGACTTTCCTGCCGACGCTCCCGACATTCGGGTTCCCTACTCGATCAGTGCCCGCGGTGGGCATCCCGACCGAGGATCATGAGCGTCCGCGAGGGCTGGCCACCGGGATTGCTCCGGCAACGAAGCGACTATCATCGCGCGATGTCAAGAGGAGGCCGAGACGATGACCTCGAAGAGCCAGCGAACCAGCACGTCCCGATCGGCCGCCGGCACGCTCGTCGGCATCGCGCTCATTGTGTCCGTGGCGGCGGCGTCGACACCGGCGACGCAGCCGGCGTCGAGCGGCCGCTTGAACAGGATCATCGAGCAGTTCGAGATGGGTGAGCCCGCCGTCGCGGGGGAGCACTGGCAGATCAACTCCCTCGAGCACAATCCGTTTCTGGTCGACGAGCTGGAGGCGTTCCTCGACGAGCTCGAAGCGGAGGACGCCCCGCGGCCCCGGCTGACGCCGATCGTGCGGATCCCGCACGAGGCGGATCAGCCCTTCCAGCACGTCGTCAAGCAGATGCTGGACGCCGGCGCGATGGGCATCGTCCTGCCGCAGGTCCGGACCGCGGACGAGGTCGCGAGGCTCGTCCGCGCCATGCGCTATCCGCCGCAGCGCGGAGCGCCGTATCCCGACCCGCCGGGCCGGCGGGGCTGGGGCCCCACTGCCGCCACCCGCGTCTGGCACGTCGACGCGCAGGAGTACGCCCGGCGGGCGGACGTCTGGCCGCTCAATCCGGACGGCGAGCTGCTCGCCATCGTCATGGTCGAGACCCGGGAGATCGTCGACGACATCGACGAGATTCTTCAGGTGCCCGGCCTGGCCGGGGTGCTGGTTGGACCCGCCGACCTCAGCCTGTCGCTCGGAGTGGGCACGCCGGCCGCCAACCCGGGCCATCCGGAGGTGCAGGCCGCCATCGAGCGCGTCGGCGCCGCGTGCAGACGACACAACCGGCTGTGCGGCATCTACTCCCGCGTGGACATCCCGGCTCGCCAGGCGCAGGGGTTCACGCTGTTCCCGATTCCACCGAATTGAGGCGTGACGCCGCCGCCGCGCCGTCACCGACGTCGCTCGGGTGGGCTACGATGCCCGGGTCGCCAGCGGGCTGCCCGGCACTCGGTGCCGCGCGTCGACGCGTTCATCGGCAGAACGTTCGCTGCGATGTCGAACGCAAGGTCGATGCGTCCGGACAGCGCGGCGCCGACGATTCCCTGCCGGGCGCCGGCCGTGGGTGGGTCCAGCGGCTCACGCGAGCTTGATGTTCTGCTCGATGACGGTCAGTGCAGCGCGGGTCAGGAACCCCGAGCGGGTGGTGCCAGCATGCCCCGCAGCACGGTCGATCATGTCGATCGCATGACCGGGGATCGACACGTTCAGCCGCACCGCCTTCCGCGGCGGGTCGATCTTCTCGAGGTCGACGTTGACGACGCCCACCACCTCTTGCGGGCCCAACTCGAGCGGCACGTCGCGAGACGGTGCCGGAAGCGGCTTCCCGTCCTCAACCAGCACGCCGAGATAGGACAGGATCGCATCCTCGGCGTTGCCGAGGGCCTCGTCCAGCGTGTCGCCGGCGGACGTGCAGCCCGGCAGGTCCGGCACCGTCACGCCGTAGTCCGTCCGCCCCGGTGCCGTCTCGAGCACGACGAGGTAACGCATCATCGGCCTCCCCATTTCCAGCCCGCCTGCCGGCAGATGTTCCGTAGCGTTCCGACCATCAGGTCCTTGCGGGGATGCGGCACGACGACGATTCCGGGCTTGGTGGGATGCGTGAACACGCGGTGGCTGCCCTTGCCCTTCCTCGGCGTCCATCCGTCGCGCTCCAGCCGCTTGATGACTTCCCCGCTGCTCACGTTTGTGTATTTTACACAATGCCGCCCTGTCCATCGAGCGGCGTGGGCGGTTCTTGACCCGGTTTCTGGGATTGCTCATGATGAACCGATCTGCGCGAGGAACCTGCTCGATGCGGTCGCTGGCGGGTCACGAGCGCCCTTCATCGTCGAAGCGCCTGGCCAGCGCGTCGCGGACGATGCTCGTGCCAGCCCGCGTCGTCCAAGAGCGCCGTCAGTCAGGCGGTCCACCGCACCGTGACCGTCTTCCGGCAATCCATGATCCCGTCCGGGTCAGCGGCAGGCTCCAGACTGCACAGTCCAGGCGGCGTCGGCACGCGCACTACGGGACCGCCGCGAGGGTGCTAGCTGACGCTGCCAGTCGGAAAACCCAAAAAAAGGGCCGGTTTCGTTGGGAAAGGGCCTGAGAGGTTGGCGCGCCCGACAGGATTCGAACCTGTGGCCTTCGGCTCCGGAGGCCGACGCTCTATCCAGCTGAGCTACGGGCGCTGACGACGACGTCGGCTCCTGCGGCGTTCCGCGCGGACATCGCCTGGCCGCAGCGGTCGCGGGCGGGGCAGGCGCCGGCGACCATTGTACACGCCGGCATCGGGAGCCGCCGGGCGAGGACGTCCGGGCCAGCCGGAGGCGCGCGGCGGGGGCCGGGTGGCGGAGCCATGCCGGCACGCGGGACGCCGGCCTGGCGCGTCGCGGCAGCACGATCGCGCCTTGACTTCGCCGGGGCTCCGGTGTAGCAAGGGCCGTGATGGATCTCATGACTCGACGGAAGCTCGCCCGGCGCCTGGCGACATGGGCGGCGATCTGGCTGGCCGTGGCCGCCGCGGCGCCCGCCGGCGCGCAGGACCACACCGACTACGAGCCGGCCGACATCGCCTACGGCCAGACGGTCTATGCGCGGGAGTGCGCGGTGTGCCACGCGGAGGACGGGGCGGGCATCGCCGGCGTCGACCTGCGGAATGGCCCGCTGCGGCGGGGCGCGACGGACCGCGGGCTGCGGCAGGTGATCCGCCTCGGGATCCCCGAGAGCGGCATGCTCGCGTTCGACTTCGACGCTGCCGAGATGACCGGCATCGTGGCCTACCTGCGCAACATGAACTTCGAGGCGGATGCGGTCGCGCTGGGCGACGCGGGCCGGGGGCGCGCGGTTTTCGAGGGGGCGGGCGACTGCCTGCGCTGCCACCGGGTGGGCGGCGAGGGTCCGCGCCTCGCGGTCGACCTGACCTCGATCGGGGCGCGGCGGGCGGCGAGCGCGCTGCGGCGGACGCTCCTCGACCCGAGCGGCACGATGCGCCCCATCGACCGGCCGGTCACCCTGGTGACGGCCGACGGCGAGACCGTCACCGGACGGCGGCTCAACGAGGACACCTACACCGTGCAGGTCATCGACGACGCGGGACGCCTGCGGTCGTTCGACAAGGCCGACCTGCAGCGGTTCGAGCTGTCCGCCGAGTCGCCGATGCCGGCTTACGGCGACCTGCTGGCCCCCGAGGAGCTGGCGGACCTGCTGGCCTACCTGATGTCCCTGAAAGGCTGAGTCAACCATGCGACGGAGAATGACGACGCGGCGGGCGGCGCCGCTACCGGCGTTGGCGATCCTGATCGGGCTGGGCGCCGCGGGCACCTCCGCCCAGGTGCCGCCCGAGCGGCTGGAGGCGGCCGCGGAGGCGCCGGCGGACTGGCTCACCTACTCCGGCACCTACTTCAGCCAGCGCTACAGCGAGCTGGACCAGGTGACGGCGGCCAACGTCGACGATCTGCAACTGCAGTGGGTCTACCAGACGCCGGTCTTCGGGCCCTGGCAGTCGACCCCGCTCGTCGTCGACGGCATCATGTACCTGACGCAGCGTCCCAACGACGTGGTGGCCCTCGACGCCCGCACCGGCCGCGTCTTCTGGACCTACCAGTACCCCACGCCGCCCGATCACCGCGCGTGCTGCGGGTCGAACAACCGCGGCGTCGCCATCCTCGACGGCCGCCTGTTCATGGCGACCCTCGACGCGCACGTGGTGGCGCTCGACGCGACCACGGGGCAGTTGCTCTGGGACGTCGAGCTGGCCGACAAGGAGCTCGCCTACTCGTTCACGCTGGCGCCCCTCGCCATCAACGACAAGGTCATCGTCGGCACGGCCGGGGGCGACCGGGGCATCCGCGGCTTCATCTCGGCCCTCGACGCCGCGACGGGGGAGGAGGTGTGGCGCTTCTACACCATCCCGGGGCCGGGGGAGCCGGGCCACGAGACCTGGGAGCCCTGCCCGCCGAACCCCGTGACCTACTGCGACCCGGAGGCGTGGATGCACGGCGGCGCCTCGGTCTGGCTGACCGGCTCCTACGATCCGGAGCTGAACCTCACCTACTGGGGCATCGGCAATCCGGGGCCGGACTTCTACCGCGAGCAGCGGCCGGGCGACAACCTCTACTCGGATTCGGTGGTGGCGCTCGACGCCGACACCGGCGAGCTGCGCTGGTACTTCCAGTTCACCCCCGACGACCCCTACGACTACGACGCGGTGCAGATCCCGGTGCTCGCCGACATCGAGCGCAACGGCGTGCTGTTCCAGGTGATGCTGTGGGCCAACCGCAACGGCTTCTACTACGTGCTGGACCGGGCGACGGGGCAGTTCCTGACCGGGCAGCCGTTCGTCCGCGTCAATTGGGCGGAGGGACTCGACGACAGCGGGCGCCCGGTGGAGACGCCGCAGCCGCCGGGCGAGCCGACCTACCCCGGCGTCCAGGGCGGCACGAACTGGTACTCGCCGTCCTTCAGCCCGCGCACGGAGCTGATGTACATCCCCGCCTGGGAGGATTACGGGTCGATCTTCATCGGCGAGCCGCAGGAGTACGAACCCGGAGGCTCGTTCATCGGGGGGCGGCCGAGGACGTTCAACCCGGTGCCCGACGCGCCGATCGTGCCCGGGCTGACGCGCGGCCCCGTCAACTCCTGGACCGACGAGGCGGCCCGCGGCGCCGTGGTGGCGGTCGACGCCCTGAGCGGCGAGCGGCAGTGGTCGTTCGAGATGACCGACGTCATCTCGAGCGGCATCCTGACCACGGCGTCGGACCTGCTGTTCACCGGTGCGCGCTCGGGGTACTTCCAGGCGCTCGACGCGCGGACGGGCGACCTGCTCTGGCGGGCCGCCCTCGGCGGGCAGATCGTCAACGGGCCGATGACCTACGAGGTGGGCGGGAAGCAGTACGTCGCCGTCATCGCCGGAAGCTCGCTCTCGACGTTCGCGCTCCGGGACTAGCCAGGACCAGGAGTCTGCGCCGTCGAACGGCGCGGACTCCTGCAGGCCGGCCGGGCGGGAATCGGAGCCGCAGGCGCCGGTTTCCGGGCTACGCGCGCGTACGGCTCTTCACGATGAGCCAGCCCAGGCCGAAGACGCCGACCCCGGCGCCGAAGATGCGCGGGCTCGGCCCCATCGGACCGGCGGTGACGACGGAGACGAGCAGCAGCCACATGCCCAGCAGTTGCAGCCCGCGGCCGATGTAGTAGACGACGCCCGGCATCGGCTACGACTCCTCCGTTGCTCCGGCCCGCGCCTGCTTCGTCCGGCGGAGGTCGCGCCAGGCGTCGAGCCGGCGCGCCACCTCCTTCTCGTAGCCGCGCGCGGTCGGACGGTAGTAGCGGCGCCCGGCGAGCGCGGGCGGCAGGCAGTCCATGCCCGTCACGGCATCGGGGTCGTCGTGGGCGTAGCGGTAGCCCTTGCCGTAGTCGAGCGCCTTCATGAGCCGGGTCGGCGCGTTGCGCAGGTGGAGCGGCACCGGCTCCGCCGCCTGCTCGTGGGCATCGGACGCGGCCTGGTTGTAGGCCAGGTAGACGGCGTTCGACTTCGGGGCGGTGGCCAGGTAGGTGACCGCCTGCGCCAGCGCCGTGTTGCCTTCCGGCATCCCGATGAAGTGGACGGCGTCCTTGGCGGCGACGGCCACGGTCAGGGCGGTCGGGTCGGCGTTCCCGACGTCCTCGGAGGCGAAGCGGACGAGGCGGCGCGCGATGTACATCGGGTCCTCGCCCGCCTCCAGCATCCGCGCCAGCCAGTAGACGCCGGCGTCGGGATCGCTGTTGCGCAGCGACTTGTGGAGGGCCGAGATCAGGTTGAAGTGCTCCTCCCCCCCCTTGTCGTAGCGTAGCGCGCGCCGCTGGATGGCCTGCGCCAGCAGCTGCCGGTCGATGCGGGCGGGCCGCCCGGCACCGGCGGCCGCATCTCCGTCGGCGCCGCCCGCGACGTCCGTGCCCCTGGCGTCGCCGGCTGCGGAGCCGCCCGCCCCGCCGGTGCGGCCGCGGGCCAGAGTGGCGGCAAGCTCCAGCAGGTTGAGGGCCACGCGGGCGTCACCGTTCGCGTGCCGGGCGATCGCCTCGACTGCGCCCTCGCCCACTTCGAGCCCCGCCGCCCCGAGGCCCCGCTCGGGGTCGTCGAGGGCGCGCCGCACGATCGTGATCGTCTCGTCCGTCGTGAGCGGCTGCAGGACGAAGACCCGCGAGCGGGAGAGCAGCGCGGCGTTCACCTCGAACGACGGGTTCTCCGTCGTCGCTCCGATCAGGACGATGTCGCCGGCCTCGACGCGGGGCAGGAACGCGTCCTGCTGCGCCTTGTTGAAGCGGTGGATCTCGTCGACGAAGAGGATGGTCCGGCGGCCCGAGGTGCGGCGCGTCGCCTGCGCCTCGGCCATCACCGCCTTGATGTCGCGGATGCCGGAGAGGACCGCGCTGAAGGCGATGAAGTGCGCGCGGGTGACCGTCGCGACCACGCGGGCGATGGTCGTCTTGCCGGTGCCCGGCGGGCCCCAGAGGATCAGCGACCCGAGCGCGTCGCGCTCGATCGCCTCCCGCAGCGGACGTCCGGGGCCCAGGAGCTCCTGCTGGCCGACGATGTCGTCCAGCGTCCGCGGGCGCATCCGCTCGGCGAGCGGCGCCGCCGCGTCCGGCGCGCCCGGCTCCGACTCCGGCTCCGGTGCTCCGAAGAGGTGTCCGGTCGTCATCGGCTCGCGCGCTGCCGGCGCGCTTCGTACAGAATGACGCCTGCCGCAACCGCCACGTTCAGCGACTCGACCGCCGCTTCCATCGGGACCGAGACGGCATCGTCCGCCAGGTCGGCGAACGGGCTGAGGCCGGCCCCTTCGCCGCCGACCAGCACGAGGTGACGCCGGCCGAGGTCCGCCTCCTGCAGCGGTTGTCCCCCGCGCGGGACGGCGGCGAGCACCCGGAAGCCGCCCGACCGGGCCGCGGCGACGAGCTCGGTGGGACTTCCGCCATCGGCCACCGGCACGCGGAACGTGCTGCCCATCGCTCCGCGGAGCGCCTTCCACCCGTAGGGGTCCGCCGACCGCCCGGCGACGGCGACCCCTGCCGCGCCGGCCGCCTCCGCCGTGCGGATGATCGCGCCCAGGTTGCCCGGATCCTGCACGCCGACCGGCGCCACGACGCACGCGGCAACGTCCCGCGGCGCCTTGAGCACTGCGTCCAGGGATGCCGGGCGGTGGTCGCCCAGGGCCACCGCTGCCGACGGCGTGCGAACCGGGCTGACGGCCGCCATCACGGCAGCCGAGCCGGCCGCGACCGGCACCCGGCCGGCCTCGAGGTCGCGGGCGAGGCGCTCTACGTCGCTGTCCCCGTCGGCGAGGGCTGCCTGCGAGAGGATGGCCGTCGCGATCGGGGCGCCCGCCGCGCAGGCATCGCGGATCAGCCGGACGCCGTCGAGGAGCAGCGTGGTGCGGTCGGGCCGGCGGGCGTGCGCGGCGTTCCGGAAGCGGGTGACCAGTTCGTTCCGGCGGCTGCGGACGGTGTGCACGCGGGGCGAGCATAGCAGATGTGCTACGCTCTGAACCGTCGATGCGTGCGAGCTTCGTGAAGCGCTTCGAGGACGAGATCCAGGCACTCGAACGCGAGTTGAAGAAGGAGTTGCCCCGCGAGATCCAACGCGCGCGCGAGCTCGGCGACCTCCGCGAGAACGCCGAGTACCAGGCCGCCAAGGAGCGGCAGCGCTTCGTCGAAGCGCGCATCGGCATGCTGCGCGCGCGGCTGTCGCAGATCTCGCTCCTCAACCTCGACAAGCTGCCGCGCGATCGGGCGGCCCTCGGGTCGACCGTGCGCCTTCGGGAAGCCGAGGGCGAGACGGTCGTCTACCAGTTGGTCATGCCCGAGGACGCCGATCCCGGCAAGGGCTTCATCTCGACCGCCTCCCCGATCGGCAGGGCCATCGTCGGGAAGGAGCTGGGCGACGAGATCTCGGTGCCGACACCCCGCGGCGTGCGGGATTTCGAGATCGTCGAGCTGACCACGATTCACGAAGCGTAAAGGCGCATTGGAGCCGGCCTCCCGCTACATCCCCCGCCTCCGGACGGCGCTCGTGCTCACCGGCACCGGCACGGCGGGCGCGTACCACGCGGGCGTCCTGCGCGCGCTGCAGGAGGCCGGGGTCAAGATCGATCTCGTGGCCGGCCGCGGGGTGGGTGTCGTCGCCGCCATGTTCGGGGCGGTCGACGGCGGGGCCCGGCTGTGGGACAGCGGCGGGCTCTGGCGCTCGTCGCGCGTGCGGCGCTTCTACGGGTGGCGGGCGACCCTGCGCGCGGCGCTGGTGATGCTGGGCGGGGCGGTCGCGGCGGTCCTGGTGCCGTTCGCCGTGCTCGGCGTCGTGCTGCTGGTCTTCGCGGGCGGGTTCCTCCTGGAGGCGGTCGGATTGCCCGAGGCGTCGGCCGCGGCGTCGGCGGCAACCCGCTGGCTGCAGGCGATGTTCGCG
Source organism: Acidobacteriota bacterium (assembly GCA_026708265.1). Classification (GTDB taxonomy): domain Bacteria; phylum Acidobacteriota; class Vicinamibacteria; order Vicinamibacterales; family UBA8438; genus JAGWAJ01. The sequence continues at coordinate 33,806 of JAPOVI010000041.1, read as the reverse complement.
CCGGGCGCGCTTCCCACCCACGTGCCGCGGCTGGTCCTCGTCTTCCTGCTGGGGCTCCTCGTTGCGCTGGCCGCCGGCGCCGCGGCGTCCGACATCCAGTCCCACGCGCGCCGGCGCGCCTCCGGCGCGCTCTGGTGGCGGCTGATCGGGGCTCCGCTGGACGCCTCGCAGGTCATCGCCTGGTTCAGCGGCGGGCTCTGGCACATCATGCGGGGGGCGGCGCGCGGCGGAAGGCCGTCGCCGGGAGACTTCGGCGAGCGCTACGTGGAGATGCTGGCCGGGAACCTCGGCCAGCCCGGGTTCCGCGAGCTCCTGCTGCTGGCGCACGACCTCGACGCGCGGCGCGACATCGCCTTCGCGCTGCTCGCCGACGCCCCCCGACGCGCCTACCTCCGCGCGCGCCCCGACGACGATGCGCGCCCCTTCGAGACCGTCGACCTGACGCGCTCCGAACGGCGCCGGGTGTTCGACGCCCTCGCGGCGACCCTCCGGCTGGCCGTGGCGACCGAGCCGCACTTCATGCCCTTCTCCCCCGACAGCGTATGGCGCGGCGAGACGCACCGGCTGTGCGATCGTCCCGACGCCGCCGGCCGCCTGCTGGAGGAGGTGGCCAACGCGGGGGCCGAGCAGGTCATCCTGGTCTCCGCGCTCCCGCCCGCGCCGGGCCCGCACGCGCTCGGGGCGGGGCGGCGGGACGTGCGCGGGCGGCTGGGCGAGCAGCTCGCCGCGATAGAGACGGCGGCGCTGCGCGATGCCGTCTCGTCGCAGGCCGGCCGGTTCGCGGCGCTCTTCGAGATCCGCCCCCGGCACAACCCGCTGGGGCCGTTCGACTTCGCGGGGTGCTACGACGAGCGCTCCGACCGGCGCCAGACCCTCGCGGAGCTGGTCGACCGGGGCTACGAGGACGCGTTTCGGCAGTTCGTCGACGCCGTCGTCGCCGCGAGCGGCGACTGGATGTCGCAGGCGCCGCCGGCGGGCCGGACGCCGCGCCGCCGCACCCCCGCGCCCCGCCCCTCGATCTCCGAGCAGCTCGCGGCCCACGACGGAGGCACACCCTTGCCGGAAGATCCCGCCGACCCGCACTGACCCGCGCCCGTGCCGCCGCGCCGGAGTCTCGCGCATCGAAACTCCCGACGCGCCCGTCAGGGCGCGCGGTCGTTTCCCGATCCGTGGCGCAGGAAGCGCGCGGCGAGGTCGCCGAGGAGAGCCGACACCTGCGGGTCGTCGAGGGGGCCGAACTTCTCGTGGAAGGCGGCGAGCGGCACGACCGCCTTGGCCATGGCGCGGTGGCCGCCGGCGCTCCCGATGTCGTTGAACCACCGGCGGACGAACTCGCCCGCGTTGCGCGAGTAGCCGAGGTTGCGGACCGAGACCACCAGGTGGGCGTCGACGATGCCGGAGACGATCGACCACTTCACGCCCTCGAGCTGCAACAGGAAGTCGGCCACGTAGGGCACGAGGTCCTCGCGGACCGCCCGCCCGACGTGGGCGGCGAAGACCTGCTCCTCCAGGCGGCCCGACTGGACGGCGCGGGAGACCGACTCGAGTCGCTCCAGCGTGATCTCCGAGCCCTCCATCTTGCGCACCAGCGCGGGATCGGCCAGCGGGTAGAGGAAGGTGAAGGCCTCGAGGTCGGTGCGGTTGGTGTGGCGGGAGAGGAACAGCGTGTCCGACTTGATCGCGTAGAGCATCGCGGTGGCCGTCCGCTCGGAGATGTTCACGTCGACGGCCCGCAGATGCTCCGTCAGGATGGTGGCGGTCGACCCGAAGTCCGGCCGGATGTCCTTGAAGGTCGTCGCGTAGCCCGTACGTTCCGGGTGGTGGTCGACCACCAGGTCCACCCGGTTCAGCAGCCCGCCGAAGTAGTGGGGTTGCACGTCGACCGTCGCGATGCGGTCGAACTCCGCGAGAGATTCCGCGGTCAGCGCCTCGACCTGGATGTCGAGCAGGTTGGCCATGCGCAGGTTCTCGGGGCGGGTCACCCCGCGGAAGGCGCCGATGATGGCGGTCGTCTTGGTGCGGTGGAGCAGATTGCGCAGCGCGAGGCCGCTGGCGAGGGCGTCCGGATCGGGGTCGTTGTGGAGGAGGATCAGCACCCGGTCCGCGTCCGAGAAGTAGCGCTGGTACTGCTGCACGCGGGCGCGGGTGAGCGAGCGGCCCAGCGAATCGTGCAGCGCGCCCTTGACGAGGTCGCCCAGCGTGAGCGTGGCGACCTCGGGGAACTCCTCGGACCACTCGGCGGCGGGTTGCGCCACCGCGAGGACGTAGGCCAGACCCGTGCCGGCGTCGGCCACCGCGCGCAGCACGCGGCGCACCCCCCGCCGTCCGTTGTCGTGGACGATGACGCAGGTCGTGGGGTCCACGTCGGCGTCGACGTACGTGGCGAGGCGGCGGGGATCGGCCCCGACGGCGGGAACGCCGGCATCGCTCAGGCGCCGGGAGAGCGGGCGATTCTCGACGACGAACGTGACGTCGAAGGTCGGCGCCAGTGCTTCGTGGAGGGTCTTGATGACCAGATCGTCCTGGCAGACCACCACGCACTTCATGAGAGATCCTGATTATACGTCCCTGCCGCGTCGGCCCGCGGGCCGCGGGAAGGACGGGAGGGCCGCCGCGATTGCGGTATGATGCGGCTCGTGCGGAGCCGTCTCGCGTTCATCGCGATCGCCTGCTGCGTCCTCTCGCTTCCCGTATCGGCGCAGCAGCCGCTGTTCAGCAGCGGCATAGACCTCGTCGACGTCGGCGTGACCGTTCTCGACCGCGACGGCCGCCTGGTGACCGACCTGCGGGCGGAGGACTTCGAGCTGCTCGAGGACGGGCGGCCGCAGGAGATTCTCTACTTCTCGCGCAGCCTGGCCGGCGAGGCCGAGCGCGTGCCCCTGCACCTCGGCGTTCTCTTCGACGCCAGCGGCAGCATGGAGCGCGACGGCCGCTTCGTGAAGACGGCGGCGCTCCGCTTCCTGAACACCATCGACTACGCCACCGACATCACCCTCGTCGACTTCGACACCGAGGTGCGCGTCGGACGGTACGGCCAGGCCGACTTCCCGCGCCTCGTCGAGCGCGTCCGCAACCGTCGGGCGTCGGGCATGACCTCCCTGTACGACGCCCTCGGCGTCTATCTCGACGGCGCCTTCGGGCAGGACGGGCGCAAGGTGCTGCTGCTCTACACCGACGGCGAGGACACGCGCAGCCGGATGCGGCTCGACGAGACGATGGATCTCGTGCGCGCCTCGGACGTGACGATCTACGCGATCGGCTTTCAGAAGAACCTGCGCTCGAGCGTGCGCCAGTTCCAGCGGATGCGCCTGTCCCGACTCGCCGAAATCACGGGGGGGCGGAGCTACTTTCCCAGTTCGTTGGACCGACTCGACGAGATCTACGCGGAGATCGCGGCCGAGCTCGAGGGCCGCTACTCGCTGGGCTTCGTGTCGACGAACGGACGCGCCGACGGCACGTGGCGCGAGATCGAGGTGCGGCTGGCGGGACCGCGCGCTCCCCGCCGGGCCACCGTGCGCGCGCGGGACGGCTACTTCGCGCCCTGGGTCGAGGCGGAGGCGGCCGTGCGCTAGCACGGGGCCCCCCCCGGGTGCGCCCGCGGCGCAGACTCCGAGAACCCGTTCCGGCGCCCGCGACGCGCCTCCCAGCGGCAGCCTCCCCGCGGCGGCGCTTCTGCGAAGCTCTCGCGACGCCGTCCTGCGGCGCCGCTTCTGGCCGATGCCTTCCTCCTACGACCGCTTCCAACTGGAGAGCGATTTCGAGATCCGCGGCGATCAGGAACGCGCGATCGCCGAGTTGACGGGCGGACTCGACCGCGGCGACCCCTTCCAGGTGCTGCTCGGCGTGACCGGTTCGGGCAAGACCTTCACCATGGCGCACGTCATCGCCGCGGTGAACCGGCCGACCCTGGTGATGGTCCACAACAAGACGCTGGCCGCTCAGCTCTACCAGGAGTTCAAGCGCTTCTTCCCCGACAACGCGGTCGAGTACTTCGTGAGCTACTACGACTACTACCAGCCCGAGGCCTACGTCCCCTCGACCGACTCCTACATCGAGAAGGAAGCGACCATCAACGAGGAGATCGACCGCCTGCGGCTGTCGGCCACGCGGGCCCTCTTCGAGCGGCGCGACGTGGTGATCGTCGCCAGCGTCTCCTGCATCTACGGGCTGGGATCGCCGGAGGCCTACTTCGGCATGCTGCTGCCGCTCGAGCGGGGCCAGCAGGTGTCGCGCGAGGCGATCCTCCGCAAGCTCGTCGAGATCCAGTACGAGCGGAACGACCACGAGTTCGCGCGCGGCGCGTTCCGGGTCCGGGGCGACATCGTGGAGGTCTACCCGTCGTACGAGGAGCATGCGCTCCGCATCGAGCTGTTCGGCGACGAGGTGGAGGAGCTCGTCGCGTTCGATCCGCTCACCGGCCGCACGCTGCGGCGCTTCGACAAGCTGGCCGTCTACCCGAAGTCGCACTTCGTCACGCCTCGCGAGCGGATTCTGGAGGCCGCCGAGTCGATCAAGGCGGAACTGGCCGAGCACCGCACGCACCTGGAGACCTCCGGCCGTCTCCTCGAGGCGCAGCGGCTGCACCAGCGGACGATGTTCGACCTCGAGATGATCCAGGAGATCGGCTACTGCCACGGCATCGAGAACTACTCCCGCCACCTGTCGGGGAGGTCGGCCGGCGAGCCGCCGCCGACGCTGCTCGACTACCTCCCGGGCGACGCGCTGACGATCATCGACGAGAGCCACCAGACGGTGCCGCAGGTCCGCGGGATGTACCACGGGGACCGCTCGCGCAAGGAAGTGCTCGTGGAGTACGGCTTCCGCCTGCCCTCGGCGCTCGACAACCGGCCCCTGAGCTTCGACGAATGGAAGCAGCGCGTCGGGCAGGTCGTCTTCGTCTCGGCGACGCCGGGCCCCTACGAGCTCGAGCGGAGCGGCGGTGTCGTCGTCGAGCAGATCATCCGGCCGACCGGCCTGATCGATCCGGCCGTCGACGTGCGCCCGGTGAAGGGGCAGATCGACGACCTCCTGCACGAGATCCGGGAGCGGACGGCGCGCCGCGAACGGGTCCTGGTCACGACGCTCACGAAGCGCATGGCGGAGGACCTCACGCAGTTCTACCAGGAGCTGGGCGTGCGCGTCCGCTACCTTCACTCCGATGTCGACACGCTCGAGCGGGTCGAGATCCTCCGCGATCTGCGGCGGGGGGCGTTCGACGTCCTGGTCGGCATCAACCTGCTCCGGGAGGGGCTCGACCTCCCCGAGGTGTCGCTGGTCGCGATTCTCGATGCCGACAAGGAGGGCTTCCTGCGCTCGGCGGGGGCGCTCATCCAGACCGCGGGCCGGGCGGCGCGCAACGTGAACGGTCGCGTGATCATGTACGCCGACTCGACGACGGATTCGATGCAGGCCGCCCTCGACGAGATGACGCGCCGGCGCACGCGGCAGGCGGAGTACAACCGCGAGCACGGCATCACGCCGGCGTCCATCGTCAAGAGCATCGACGACATGCTCTCGAGCGTCTACGACCGCGACTACGTGACCCCGGCGGAGCCGCCGCCCGAGCGGACGTTCCGCAACCGGGAGGAGCGGGATCGGCACATCGCAGCGCTCGAGGCCGACATGCGGGCCGCGGCGGAGAACCTGGAGTTCGAGCGGGCGGCGGCCCTCAGGGACGAGGTGCGCGCGCTCCGCAAGGAGCACCTCGGAGTCGGCGAGCCCGGCTGATGTGAGATGATGGCCAGGAAGGGAGTCTCATGTCGAGAGAGCACGACGGACATGCGAGCGTCGTCTTCATGGCGTTCCTGATGGGCGCGGTGACCGGCGCGGCCGTCGCGTTGCTGTGGACTCCGTCCACGGGCGTCCAGAACCGGCGGCTGCTCAACGAGAAGGCGCGCGAGGGGCGCGAGCGCGCGACGAACGCGGCGCAGCGCGGGCGCGAGTTCGTCCAGCGGCAGCGGGAGCAGTTGACGGCGGCCGCCGACCGGGGCGGCGGGGGCTTCGAGCGGGCGGTCGAGGGCTCGGTCGAGGCGGTGGAGGAACACGGGTAGACGCGATATGGACGGTGCAAGCCTGCTGCTGGGCGTCATCGCTGCCGCGACGGTGGTCATGGCGGTGGTTCAGGTCGCGATGCTCGTCTGCGGCGTGCTGCTCTCGCGACGGCTCAACCGCCTGATCGAGCTGGTCGAGCAGGAACTGCGGCCCGTCGTCGATCGAGTCGGCACCCTGAGCGACGACGCCGCGCGGCTCTCGTCGTTGGCCATCGCCCGCATCGAGCGGGTGGACCAGGCGTTCGAGCGCCTCACGGCGCGGCTCGAGGAGATGCTGAAGACGGCCCGGAGCGTGGTTGCGGAGCCGGCGCGGCAGGGGATGATCCTGGCGCACGTCCTCCGCGCGGGACTGGCCGCGCTGCGGAATCTGAACGAGACCTCGCCGGGTCCGGACGAGGCGCGGACGCGGGACGGCGGGCGTGCGAGGTCGGTCGGGTAGCCGCAGAGCGACGGGGACGCCTGGAGGATTGGGTTCGGCTGCGAGCGGAGGCCGCAGCGCGACCTTGCGGTCGCGGCGACGATCGGCGGGCTGGGAGTCCTCCGGCGAGCGTTGACGGCGCCCGGCCGCAGTGGTAGAACGTGGAGACCCACTGAACGGCGGAAGGCCCTCAGCCGGGTGCGATGGGAGGTGAGGTCATGCGCAACGTGGTTCCGGGTCGTTGGTTGCTGCCGCTACTGGTCGTCATCCTGCTTGGTGCGTCCGGCCCGGCCGGCGCGCAGACGTCGATGTCGTCCCCGCTCGCGACGGAGTTGGCCGAGGTGCTGGCGGCCGCAAATCTGGACGCCATGGCGGCGCGCGACGGGACCTCCGACCGCTTCATGGCCGCGCTCGCTTTCCCAGGGCAGCTCCTGGTGGTATCGGCCCGCTACGAGGCCCCCGTCTACGTCGTGGAGAAGATCGGCGCGCAGCAGTACCGGGACGTCTACATCGACCTCAACGCAGCCTCCATCGCCAACACCAAGATCCTCGTCACCGACGTGGGGGCCGACGGGCTGGCGGCCGACGGAACGGTGGACGTCTACGACGACGGGACGCGGGTGCTCCGCTTCGACGGCAACCCGGGAGGTCAGGGCTTATCGCAGGATGCGTACGACGAGGCGTTCGCCGAGGCGGACCAGGAGTACGCCCGGATGCTGGGGGCGCTCCTCGAGCAGGCGCGCTAGAGCGCCTTGCGGGCGCTTCGGGAGTCTGCGCGGGCACGGAGTTCGTTGCGTCGCCGGCTCTGTGGCGCAGACTCAGGGGTCGTGTCGGGAGTCTGCGCTCGCGCGAAGCGCTGCGCGGCCGGTTTCCGCGGTGCGGACTCCGGGCCCGGCCCCGACGGGCGACGCGAATTGCCTTGGGTCCGGTGGCTGCGCTACGGTAATCGTCTGCGGCACGCGGGAAGTGGGCGCTTGGCTCAGTGGTAGAGCATCGCCTTCACACGGCGGGGGTCAGTGGTTCGAATCCACTAGCGCCCACCATTCTCCTGCTTCCCTCCGTCGTTCCCGTCCTCCGGTTCCCGTGACCTGACGGTGCCGACGACGCCCGCTCGGGCAGCGCCCTGTCACCGTGGGGTGGACCCCGCCCCATATGGCGTCGAGGAAGGCAGCGCGTCTACCGGACCTCGTGGCCAACCGTCATCGATGAGCTGCGCTGCAGGGGACCGGGTACACGGACGCCTCGCGCTCGACGCCGCCCGGATCCCCTCCCCACGTTGGAATGATGATGTAATTCAATGAACTGCTTGGCGGTGGTAGCGGTTCCGCTGCACCAAGAAGCCAGGGTTCGGACGTTTCGCCGGGCTGTTCGGGCGTCCGCGTGCCGACGAGTGAAACAACGGGGAGCCTGGAACGATTTGGCGACAGATTCCGCCAGGAAGGGGAGGACGCTTGTCAGATGGCTGCAAAAGCACCTCGTCCAAGCCCGTATCGACGGGGCGGTGAAGGAAGAAGCGGCGGCCGTGCTGGCCGCGATGGGTCTGACCGTCTCCGACGCGGTTCGGCTGCTGCTGACCAAGGTAGCGCAGGAGAAGGCCCTGCCGTTCGCGCTGCTCGTCCCCAACGCGGTGACCATCGAGGCGATGAAGGAGGCGCGCCGGGGCGGCCTTCCCCGGTTCGCCACCGTCGAGGATCTGATCGACGATCTGCATGCGGACGATTGAGCGCACCGGTCGGTTCAAGCGCGACTACAAGCGAGAGTCTCGGCGCCGGGCGTCCCTCGATGCCGTCCTGGTGCCGATCGTGAAGACCCTGGCCAACGATCAAGCACTCGAACCTCGACACCACGCCCATGTCTTGAGCGGGGAGTGGAACGACCACCGGGACTGCCACGGGAAGCCGGACCTCGTGCTGATCTACCAGGAGCCCGACGCCGAAACCCTACGTCTGGTTCGCCTCGGCTCCCATTCGGAACTCGGTCTCTGAACCTCACAGGCGCTCGTCTGAGGGCGCGCCGGGGACTCAGAGCGGGGAGTCGGGCAGGCGGCGCGCCTTCGGCCCGTCGTACACGTGCCGAGCCGGGTCGATCGGCCGCATCGCCGCCTCGCGACGCTGCTCTTCCAGCGAGTGTGCGACGAGGCCGGGAACGCGCGCGATCGTGAACAGCATCGTCGCCGTCTCGGCGTCGAAGCCGATGTCGCCGCAGATCGCCGCGATGGCCCCATCGACGTTCAGCGAGACGGCGGCCTTGCCTGCCGTGGTTCGGCGTTCGCTCAGCTCTTGCTCCAGGGCGCGCGCGAGTTGTGCGTAGGTGCCGTCGACGTCGAGCTCGAACGCCAACTGCAGCAGCCGGGCCGCGCGCGGGTCGCGCGAATGGCGGCGATGGCCGAAGCCCGGCGGCGCATCGCCGCCCGCCGTCTCGGTCCAGTGGTCGAGCAGCCGGCGCGCCGCGTCGTCGGGCGATACCCAGTCGTCGACCAGGGCGATGCCCTCCTCGAGGAAGCGGAGGCTGGCCTCGATGCTGCCGCCGCCGCCGAGTTGGGATCCCAGCGCCAGCACGCCGGCCGCTGCCGCAGCCCGCGGGGGCGCCCCGGTGCCCGCGACCGTGCGCGCGGCCAGCGTCGAAGGGGGCTGCACCCCGTGATCGATGGCGGAGACGAGCACGGCCTCAATCAGGCGGCCGAGCGCGGGCGACGGGAGCTCGCCTACGAGAAGCAGGTAGATGGCCTCGCCGAACGACAGGCGGCCCATGATCTCGTCGAGGCGGTAGCCCCGGACGCGGATGCTGTCGGGCCGGACGCGCGTTATCGCCGTGGCCCAGGTGTCGTCGCCGTCGCCATGGCCCGGTGCCGGGGGGCGACCCCCGGCGGGGGCGCCGTCGCCGGGGAGCGGCGCAGGCGACGCGGCGTTGCTTGGGGCCACGGGAAGCCTCTCTTTCTGCGGGCCGGCGCGGCTATGATGGGTCCAGGATCGCGATGTACGGGAGCTGACGGTGGTGCTGGTCCAGATCGAGACCGTAGCCGACGACGAAGCGGTCGGCCTCGAGAGTGAATCCGACGAGATCGATCGGCACCTCGGAGCGGCGGCAGCTCGGCTTGTTCAGCAGCGCCACGGTGGTCAGGCTGCGCGGCCGGTCCGCGAGCAGGTGCCGGCGCAGCCTCTCGAGCGTCAGCCCGGTGTCGACGATGTCCTCCACGATGACCACGTGCCGGTCCCGAACCGGATGCGGGGCCGTGAGGAGTCGCACCTCGCCGGAGCTCTTGGTGCCGGAACCGTAGCTCGCGAGCCGGGCGAAGTCGACGGTCACCGGCCGCGGGAGCGCGCGAACGAGGTCGGCGAGGAACATGAACCCGCCCCTCAGGACGCCGATGAGATGCGGCAGCTCGCCGTCGGGAATCCGGTGCGCGAGAGCGGTCGCCAACTCGCCGACGCGGGCCTGGATCTGCTCGGCGCTGATGAGCGGGGTCGGCGTCGGCATCCGTCGGCAGGAGCGTACCATATCGGTTGGGAGGGGGCGTGCATGCGTCGCGTGTTGACCGCCGCCGCGATCGGACTGCTCGCCGGGGCGGCCGTCTCCGCCGCCGGCAGTGAACGCCTGCCGCAGGCGGAAGATGCGCCGCATCCCGACATCGGCGACTTCTTCGAGGCGCTCGCGCCCGACGACGACCGTGCCGCGGAGGCCCTCGACCGCATCGCCGCCCGCTGGCGGGACGGCTACAGCGGCATGGTCTGGGACATCGTCACCCTGATCGCGCGACCGAGCCGCCTCGATGCCCCGAGCGCGACCGAGCCGCTCTCGGCGCGCGTGTGGCGCCGTCTCGTGGGGTTTCTGGAGGAGCGGACCGGCGAGCGCTTCGGCGGCGATCTGATGCGCGCGCAACGCTGGATCTGGGAGCAGCCGTACGACCCGCATCCCCGCTACGCGTTCCTGAAGGGCACGTGGTACGCGGAGATCGATCCCGCGTTCCAGCGCTTCTTCCCCGACGGCGTCGCGTCGACCATCCGCCTCGACGAGATCGTCTGGGGCGGGGTGCGTGTCAACGGGATCCCGCCGCTCGAGTATCCGCGGCACGTGGCGGCCTCCGAGGCCGCCTACCTGGACGACGATCACGTGGTGTTCGGAATCGCCGCCGGCGGTGAGGCGCGCGCGTATCCGAAGCGCATCCTGGCCTGGCACGAGATGGCGCTCGATCGGATCGGCGGGGTCGAGTTGACGATCGTCTACTGCACCCTTTGCGGCACCGTGATTCCGTACGAGAGCGTCGCCGGCGGCCGGCACGTGCGTTTCGGCACCAGCGGCCTGCTCTACCGCTCGAACAAGCTGATGTTCGATCACGACAGCGGGAGCCTCTGGAACACGATTACCGGCCAACCGGTGGTCGGCCCGCTCGTCGGTTCGGGCCTCCGGCTGACGCACCGGGCGGTCGTGACCACGACGTGGGGCGAGTGGCGGCGGATGCACCCCGGGACCAGTGTCCTCTCGATCGCGACGGGTCACCGGCGGGACTACTCGGAGGGCGCAGCCTACCGCGAGTACTTCTCCACGGACCGGTTGATGTTCCAGGTGCCGCAACGCGACGACCGGCTCCGCAACAAGGACGAGGTGCTGGTCCTGATGCTCGAGACCGCCGCGGGCGGGCGCCAGCCGGTGGCGATCGCGGCCGACTACCTGGCCCGGCACCGGCTGTACGAGACGGTGCAGGCGGGGCACCGGCTGGTCGTCGTGACGAGCCGCGAGGGGGCGAACCGGGTCTACGACGCAGGCGGCGTGCGGTTCGCGCGCGCGGCCGGCGACACCCGCGTGGTCGACGACACGGGGGGCGGCTGGACCGTGACCGCCGAGGCCCTGGTGGCCGAAGCCGATCCGGAGCGCCGGCTACCGCGCGTCGCGGCGCAACGCGCCTTCTGGTTCGGCTGGTACGCGCAGTACCCGCAGACCGTGCTCATTCGCTGAGTGGCTGCGCCGCGTGCGCACGCGGGAGGGAGCACCGCGGCGGCGAAGGCGCCCGGCGGCCTCCCTCAGGGCTGCCGGCCGCGGATTCCGAACCCGTCAGCGAAGGGCGAGCGTCACGTAGCCGCCGGCCGGCGTCCACTGGACCCGCGTGTCGGCCAGGCGCTCGCCCGGACGGCGGAAGTAGACGAGGGCTTCGAGGTGCCCGGCCCGCGCCGGGCCGATGATGCTGGCCGCAAGGTCGGGTCCGCCGAGCGCCCCCGCCGTCTCCACCTCGACGATCAGGACTCCCTGGACGGAGCGGCTGGAGACGACGCGCCACCCCGCCCCGCCCATGTCCGGCTGGCCGGGTCGCGGGCCGGCGGAAGGGGGTGCGGGCGGCGCGGGGCCGCGATCGTCGATCGTGAAGGGGGCTTCGACGGGCGGCAGGCCGCCGGGGGGGAGGGTGGTGGAGGCCCGGGCGAACAGGAGGGCCACAGTGGCCAGGGCCGCGAACGCCAGGACGGCGGAGCGCCCGCGGCCGGCCGGAATGCGGTGTGCCCGCATGCGCGAGCCGTGGTCCTCGCGCGCCCTCGGGGCCTCGCTAATCCGCCTCGGCCTTGGCCTTGGGGGCGGGCTCGGCGTCGTCGTCCGTCTGCATCTCGTCCTTGAAGCCGCGAATCGCCTGCCCCATCCCGCGGCCGAGGCCGGAGAGCCGCTTGGCGCCGAAGACGAGAACCAGGATGAACAGGATGATCACCAACTCCGGCAGGCCGATCGGTCCCAGCAGCGCCAGCATTCCTGCGTGCATCTCGTGACCCCTCCGCTCCGGGCAGGTGCGCGGCCCGAAGCCGTACGTCGGGATTCAGCATACCACGCGCGATGCACCCCATGTTAGGCTACGGGCGCCCGACCCAGGCATCCGTCCCATGACCGACCCGCAACCCGCTCGGCCGGCGCTGTCGAGCGCCGAAGCGCGCTTCGACGCGACCCGCCGGCGGGTCGGACTCGTCCTCGGCCCGCTGGTCTTCCTCCTGGTCCTGGTCCTGCCGTTCGGGCAGCTCTCCCCCGAGGCGCAACGGCTGGCCGCGGTCGTCGCGCTGGTCATCGTCTTCTGGATCACCGAGGCGTTGCCGCTGCCGGTCACCGCGCTGCTCGGTCCGACGCTGGCCGTTCTGCTCGCCGTCGCTCCGGTCCGGGAGACGTTCGCTCCGTTCGCCAACCCGCTGATCTTCCTCTTCGTCGGGAGCTTCATCCTCGCCCGCGCGCTGTTCGTCCACCGCGTGAACGAGCGGATTGCGTACGCCGTGCTGTCGTGGCGCTTCATCGGCGCCCGCCCGACGCGCATCCTCATCGCCTACGGGGCGATCGCGACGTGTCTCTCGGCCTGGATGAGCGACACGGCCACGGCGGCGATGCTCGTCCCCATGGGGATGTCGCTGCTCGCCTTCATGGAGTCCGAGGGCAACGTCCCCAAGCGCTACGGGACGGCGCTCATGCTGATGACGTCCTACGGATCGCTGCGGGGCGGGATGGCGACGCCGGTGGGCACGCCGCCCAACCTGATCGCCATCGGCATGCTCGACCAGCAGCTCGGGATCCGGATCACGTTCGTGGAGTGGATGCTCGTCGCGGTCCCCGTGACCGTCGTCCTGATGGGCATCGTCTTCGGCTACTTCAACTGGGTGGGCAGGACGGGGACGCGGGAGATCCCGGGAGCCGACCGGATCATCGCGGAGCGGCGGCGCGCGCTCGGGCCCTGGAAGCCCGGCGAGCGGAACGCGGTGATCGCATTCGGCGTCACCGTCTCGCTGTGGATCATCCCCGGCCTGCTGCCGCTCGTCCTCGGACCGGATCATCCGATCGCCGAGGCGGTGCTCGCCAGCGTGCCGGAGGCGGTCGCCGCGCTCGTCGGCGTGGCGGTGCTGTTCCTGCTGCCGGTGAGCGCCACGCAGCGCAGCACGATCACCTGGAAGGAGGCGGCCCAGATCGACTGGGGCACCATCCTCCTTTTCGGCGGCGGGCTCGCCCTCGGCACGCTGTCGGCGGCGACCGGCCTCGCCCAGGTGGTGGGCGAGGGGATCACGAGCCTCGTTCCGGCCGAACGCGTCGCGCTCACCTTTGCCGCCGCCCTGTTCACGGTCCTGCTCTCGGAGACGATGTCGAACACGGCCGCGACCAACATCTCCGTGCCGATCATCATCTCCATCGCCCAGGCCGCGGGCGTCGACCCGGTCGTGCCCGTCGTCGCGGCCGGCCTGTCGGCGTCGGTGGCCGCCATGCTGCCGGTCTCGACCCCGCCGAACGCGATCGTCTACGCCTCGGGCAAGATCCCCATCACGAGCATGATCAAGTACGGCATCGTCATGGACATCGTGGCCGTCGTCACGGTCCCGACGATGGTCCTGCTGCTCATGTGATCCCGCCCCCCCGGGAGGCGGCGCGCCGGTTCCGCCGCAAGACGGCGCCGTGGGCGGCCGGGGGACGGGTCCGGTCGTTCCGAGAGCCGGTGCCGAAGGCAGGCGGCAGGCGCGTTCCAGCAGATCGAGGTCGTCGGGCGATCGCGACCGCACGGGCGGGGTGGGGACGTTCCGTGGGGCAGGCGGGCCGGGGTGACGGCGGGGGCCGGAAACGCGGCTCGGCCCCCGCTACGTCGGTCACGTCGCGCGATCCGCCCGTCGCGCAGCGGCGCGAGCGAACGATCACGTCGGGAGTCCCGCCCGGCGCGAGAGTCCCGCTCTGGTTCCGAACGCCCCCGATCCAGTCCGACCTTGCGGTAACAGTGGGGGGTCGGACTGCTGCTTAGGGGGCGTCTTCGACGATGATGATGCCCTCGAGGTCGTCGACGCCGGTCGGCAGCTCGGTGTCGCCGGCGGGGAAGTCGTTGACTTTCAGCATGTAGGCGACGATGTCGGCATAGGCCCGCGGGCTGAGGCTGGCCGGCGCGCCCTGCGGCATGGTCGTCCGGATGGCGACGAGCATGTCGCCCACCGACAGATCGCTCCACCGGAAATGGAACGGCGCGCCGATCAGCGCCGGTGCGATGCCGTCGCCGAGCAGGTCCTCGAGGTGACACTGCGAGCATTCCTGCTCGTAGGTGGCCATTCCGCGCGTGGCCTGCTCCTCGGTGTAGACGCCGTCCCAGACCGTGCGCTCCTGCGCCGCGGTGCCGCTCCAGGCCGCCCCCGCGACGAGGAGAGCGAGCGCTGCCACCGCGACCGTACCATTCCATCGACCGAGCCGTCGTGCCTTCATTTCCACCCTCGCGTTGTCTGGACCCTGGTGAATCGCCGCCCCCGTGGGCGGGGCCGGGGGCGGTCGCCCGCCAGCCGACCGCACACTATATCGTACGCCGGCGGCGGGCCTGCGGCGCTGGTGCGCCCTTGCGGCGCATGGGGAGTCGGCGCGCGCACGGAGTCGTGCGTCGGCGGTTCCACGGTGCGGACCGGGAGCTTGCGCCGCAGAACGCCAACCGAGTGCGTGCCGCGGCGCAAGCTCCTGGAACGGTGGGGGCTGGGGCCGACCCGGAGCTTGTGACGGGTTGGCTAGCGTCCGTCGATGAGGTTCCCCAGGCCGCCGAGGTGGTCGAGCACGGACCCCTCGCCCTGCCGCCGCCCGCCGGTCTGCGGCGCCGCCTTGTAGATGCGGTCGGCCAGCCGGCTGAGCGGCAGCGACTGCAACCAGACCCGGCCCGGACCCGAGAGCGTCGCGAAGAAGATGCCCTCGCCCCCGAACAGGGCGGTCTTGATGCCGCCGACGAACTGCACGTCGTAGCTGACCCTCGGCTCGAGCGCCACGAGGCAGCCGGTGTCGACGCGCAACGTCTCGCCGGCGGCGAGCTCGACCAGCTTGACGGACCCGCCGGCGTGCACGAACGTCAGTCCGTCGCCCTCGAGCCGTTGCATGATGAAGCCCTCGCCGCCGAACAGGCCGACGCCGATCTTCTTCTGGAACGCGATGCCGATCGACACGCCCTTGGCGGCGCAGAGGAAGGCGTCCCGCTGGCAGACGATCTCGCCGCCGAGCGCAGCCAGGTCCATCGGCAGGATCTTCCCCGCATACGGGGCGGTGAACGCGACGCGGTGCAGGCCTGGGCCCTCGTTCGTGAACACGGTCATGAACAGGCTCTCGCCGGTGAGCAGCCGCTTGCCGGCGCCCAGGAGCGTCCCGACGATGCCCGACTGCCGGCGCTCGCTGCCGTCGCCGAAGACGGTCTCCATGCGGATCCCGGACGTCATGTACATCATCGCCCCGGCCTCGGCCACCGCGCTCTCGCCGGGATCGAGGGCCACCTCGACGAACTGCATCTCCGTGCCCTCGATGCGGAAGTCGATCTCGTGCGCCGTCCGGCCCGGGGGGCTCGGCACCGGCGCGGCAACCGCCGGCGCCAGCGCGTCGGCGAGCTGCGGGACCTCGCGGAGCTGCGTCCAGCCGCTCAACCCCGCGGCGAACACGTGGGTCTCGCCGCCGATGCTGCCGTTGCGCAGCATCGATTCGACCTCGGAGCGGGGGATCGGTCCGATCTGATTGCCGTGCGGCGCCACGTACCACTGTTGCTCGCTCATCGGATCCTCCCGCGGTCCGGCCGTCCTCCGTGAGACGGCGCTCGGCTCGCGCCGATTCCCTTGCGGCGCCGGTTCTGCGGCGCAGACTCCTACGGGCCGCCGACGACCAGCAGGCCGAAGATGGCGGCGTTGATCGCGTGCGACGCGAAGCAGAGCGCGCAGGCGACTCGGATCACGAACAGCAACGACCACGTCAGGTACGCCCCCAGGCCGACGGTGACGAGAGCCGCCGCGAGCCAGGCCGCCCGCATCCGCGGATCGTCGAGGGCGCCGCTCGGCGCGCCGACGAGCAGGGTGGCGTAGTAGATCTGGCCGAGGAGCGAGTTGGGCACGCCGAAGACGCGGGCCGCCGGGGTGAAGACGATCGACGCGCAGGTCGCCTCTCCCAGCCGGCAGAAGGGAGGGATCCAGCGCGCGTCCGGCCGCATCCAGCGGTAGGCGACCGCCGTGAAGTACGACGAGATCAGCAACCCCGCCGCGGCCAGGCCCGCGACGGCGAAGGTCAAGGCTCGGTCTCCGTCCCCGCTGGCACGAAGTCCCCGAGCCGCCACGCTCCGAGGACCCGCCGGCAGGTGCAGAAGCGGCCGAGGTGGCATGCCGCCAGATCGGTGGCGGTGAACGCTATCCGCGGCACGGCGCCGCGGTCGAGCGCGCCGACGCCCAACGTGACGTGCGGTTCGAAGCGGTCGCCCGCCGCCCGGGTGCAAAAACGCGTGACCCACTCGATGTCCCCGCCGCGGGGCGGCTCGCCGTCCGCGACGAAGGCGTCGCCGGCGAAGTCCGACCCGTCCGCCGGCGGCGCGGCGTGGGGCGCGAGGCAGGCCAGGAGGCGGTCGTGCAGTTTGCGGAGCGCTGTCCCTCCCTCGAGCGAGAGGCTGGTGGTCGTGCGGCCGCGCTGCAGCCCTGCGCTGCGGAGGGCGATCGGCGGCGTCCGGGACGCGACCCGGCCCAGCCGCGGGAGGACGATGGGCATGTCGGCGGTCCGGACGAACTGCTGGACGAGCGTGACGTGCGGCAGGTGGGTCGCATCGAAGGCGAAGCCCGCCGGCGGGGCCTGGAGTCGGGCGTTCAGTCGGCCGACGGCCCGGGCCGCCGCGACGGGGAGCAGGAGCGCGACGTCGAGCGCGAGGAGCCGCGCCATGCTTCGGGGCGCCCCTACGCCCGTGCGGCGCGGACGGCTCGGCCGCCGGGGGCGGCGGTCGTCCGCTCGCCGGGCGCTCGCACCGGTCGCCACCCGTCCCGCAGCAACTCGGCCTGGATAGCGACAGTCCCGAGATAGCGGGCGGAGTAGTCGGGGAAGTCGTGCACGACCCGCCGGCCGTCCGGATGGCGGACGACGATGCGGTGGCCACGCAGGGCCGGAGCCGTGCGCACGGTGAGGCGTTCCGCCCGGCCGAACCGCCGTCTCGCGAAGTGAACCATCTCTGGGAGACGTATCGGCCGCCGCGCGCGGGGCTTCAGGGGGCCGGCCGGGACCGCCCGGCAGCGCACCCGGGGGGTGGTGCCGCTCACCGGGGGAGGGGTGTCGTCCTGTACGGCCGGAGGTGCCACTCGAGGAACGTCCAGATCCGGTTCCACGAGTCGCGCTGCTGCGGGCTGTCCACCCTCCGGTACCCGTTCTCGCGGTCGACGCGACGGTTGAAGCGGTGTCCGCCCCCGAACTCGTCGACGGGCGGATCGTGGTAGATGCGCGTCTCCGCGAGGTTCGGCTTCAGGTACTCGAGGGCGTGAACGAGCTGCTGCGCCTCGACGAAGTTGACGTCCCGGTCGTTGTCCGCGACGTGGACGAGGAGCGGCGTCCGGAGGCGGTCGACGTGGTAGAGCGGCGAGCGCTCGACGTACACGTTCCGCCGGGCGTACACCGGACCGCCGATGCGCGGCTGCTTGATGAAGTGCCGGGCGTAGCGGGGGCCCTTGTAGGAAAGGCGAAAGACCAGGTTGGTGACGGGGACGAGGGCTGCCGCGGCCCGGAACGACGTCTGGTCGCGGAAGACGGAGTGGAGCGCGATGAAGCCCCCGTGACTCCACCCGATGACGCCCACGCGCGCCGGATCGACGTGGGGTAGCTCGGCCCGCAGGTAGTCCAGGGCCGTCAGGCAGTCGTCGACCTCGTAGCCTCCGTAGTCGATCGCCTCGTGATGGCGTCGCCCGTAGCCCGTGCTGCCGCGATACTCCGGCGCCAGCACGACGTAGCCGCGGTCGACCGCTTCCTTGACGAACGGGAAATACGACGGGTCGAAGTCTCCGTGCACCCCGCCGTGGATCCAGATGAGCGCCGCGTGGCCCCGGTCCCCGCGCAACTCGAGCGGCTCGAACAGGTAGAAGGGGATGTCGAGATCGCCGATGCGGCTGCGGTAGCTGAGCTTGCGGACCCGGAGGGCGCCTTCGGCGAGCGCCTGCAGGGTGCGATCGCGGCGGAGCTTGCGCGCCCGGTCGAGCTCGTACCGGTCGACGTCGGACTGCGCGGCGGCGGCAGGCTCCGGGGCGCTGCCCGCCGGGGCCGCCTCCGCGCCGCCGAGGATGCCGGGGCAGAGGACCGCGACGCCGGCCACGGCCGCGAGCGCCGCCAACCCGTCGCAGGCTCCGGGTCGGCCCCAGCCCCACCGTCCCAGGAGCTTGCGCCGCGGCACTCCACTTCGTTGACGTTCTGCGGCGCAAGCTCCCAGCGCCGCCAACCCGTCGCAGGCTCCGGGTCGGCCCCAGCCCCACCGTCCCAGGAGCTTGCGCCGCGGCACTCCACTTCGTTGACGTTCTGCGGCGCAAGCTTCCGGGCATGAGCGAAGCATCTCAGGTCCCTTCCGGGCCGGCGGCAGAGCACGCCGGGCCCGTTCGAGGCGGGCGCAGGCGCGGACGCCGGCGCACCGTGTGGGCGCAGGGCGGCATTATAGCCTTGGGCCGCGCGGGGTAGCGGTGCGCGCGGCACGGCTCAGGACGGCCGCGGCCGCAGCAGGGAGGCAAGCGTGCCGGTCAGGCGTGCGTTCTGCGCCTCGGTGCCCACCGTGATCCGCAGCGCGTCGGCAAGGCGCGGCTCGTCGAAGTAGCGGACCAGGATGCCGCGTGAGCGGAGCCCGTCGTACAGCCGCCTGGCGTCTCCGTCGGGCGGGCGGGCGAGCAGGAAGTTCGCCTGGCTCGGCCAGACGCGGAACCCGAGCGCGGCGAGGGCGGCGGTCAGCCGGCTCCGTTCCTCCCGGATTCGGGCCACCGTGCCGCGGGTGTGGTCGACGTCGCGTATGGCGGCGGCGCCGACGCGGGCCGCGACGGCATCGACGTTGTAGCTGTCCTTGACCTTGGCGAGCCCCGCGAGGAGCCGCGGCTGGGCGACGGCAAACCCGAGGCGCAGGCCCGCGAGCCCATGGCTCTTCGAGAGCGTCCGCAGCACGACGACGCGGTCGCAGCGCCCGACGAGATCGAGGGCCGTGCGGTCGGCGAACTCCACGTACGCCTCGTCGATGACGAGCACCCCGTCGAGTCGCCTCGCCAGGGCCTCGAGGTCGTCGGGGGGGGCCGCGGTGCCCGAGGGGCTGTTGGGGTTGGCGACGATCGTGAGCGCCGCCACGGCGCGCGCGAGGGCGTCGACCGGCAGCGCGTAGGCGTCGTCGAAGGGCACCTCGACGACCGGCGCCTCCTGCATCGCGGCCAGTGTCCGGTACAGCACGTAGGTCGGGACGGGGTACGCGACCGCGCGGCCCGGGGCGGCGACGGCGCGCATGAGCATCGTCAGCAGGTCGTCGCTGCCGTTGCCGGCCAGAATCCATCCCGGCTCCACGTCGAGCACCGCCGCGGCGCTCCGCCGAAACTCGTCCGCCGCCGGGTGCGGATAGCGGCGCAGCAGCTCCGCGTCGATCGCCCGCAGCGCTTCCATCGCGCGCGGGCTGGGCGGATACGCGTTCTCGTTGGTGTTGAGCTTGACGGCGTCCGGGTGGTCCGGCTGCTCGCCCGGCACGTAGCCGTCGAGCGCGTCGATCGCCGGTCGGAAGAGCGACATGCGGAACGCGGCCATTGTAGCCCGCCGTTCGTCGCCGCGACCGCACGCGCTGCGGCCTCCGCCTGGCGCCCGACCAACCCTGCCGGGGCCCTGCACCGTTACTACGGCGCAGACTTCCGTCGGCGATGGGCTGGAAACGCGGGGCCGGCCTCTATATGCTGTGGACGAGCTTGTTGCGCCGCTGCTGCGGCGACTCGAACTGGACATGGGGCGGCTCGCGCCAAGGAGTCGCACGGGTGGCAAGGAGGTCGAGCATGCGTCGTTTCGTCATCCCGCGCGCGGCGGTAGCCGTCGTAGCCTGCCTGGTGGGAGTCGGCCTGGCCGGCGCCGCGTCGGCCCAGGAGCTCGGCCTGATCTATGCGGCGGTCATCGATCAGACCGGCCAGCCCGTGACCGACCTCGCACCGGAGGAGTTCCAGGTCAGCGAGGACGGGAACGCCGCCAGGGTCGTGTCGGCCGACGTCGGGGCCGAGCCGATGAAGATCGCGCTGCTGGTCGACAACGGGCGCCGGATCAGCATGGGACAGGCGATCAATCCGCTGCGCGACGGCGTGGCTGCGTTCATCGAGAACATCCCGGCCGAGCACGAGATCGGGCTGTTCACGGTCGGTGGCCAGATCCGGCGGCGGGTGGGCTTCACGACCGACCGGGGCGAGCTGCTCGAGGAGGTCGCGGACATCCACGTCGACAACGCCGGCAGCGTTCGCTTCATCGATGGGGTCCGGGAGACCTGGGACCGCCGCTATGACGGCGACGAGGCGTGGCCCATCTTCGTTGCGGTCCTGACCGACGCACTCGAGTCGAGCGCGTTCATGAACGAGGACCGCTTCATGGGCTGGGTCGGGAACCTGCGAGCGGGCGGCGTGACGGTGCATTCCGTGCTCTGGCGCTCGCGCGGGGCGGGGTTCGCCGGGCAGGTGGCGACCGGCTTCGCCATCAACCTGGCCGAGAACACCGGCGGCCGCTACACGCAGATAGCGGCGGCGACCGCTTATGAGGACAATCTGCGGCAACTGGCGACCGACATGGCCGCTCACTGGGACCAGGCGTCGATACGCTACCGCGTGATCTACGAGCGCCCCGATCCGGCGGGACAGAGCGTGTCGGTGAGCGTGACCCGTCCCGGCGTCAACCTGCAGCTCTACGGCGACCGGAGCATGCCGTAGCCGGTAAGGATCTTGCACGGAACTCGACGTCGAACCGTTCGTGGAGCGGCGCATCGATCCACCGGCTTCAGCGGCCGGGCCTCCGGCGGCCCGGGCGCACCCAGGAAGGGGTAGGACTCATGGCGAATCGACTCCGCAGCGTGCCAGCGTGGATGGTCGTGGCAGCAGCGGTCGCGTGCGTCGCGTTGGCCGGCGGCGCGTCGGCCCAGGAGCAGCGCGTGGCCTACGTGGAGGTGCTCGACCAGCAGCGGCTGCCGGTGACCGACCTCGCGCCCGAGGAGTTCCAGGTGGCGGAGGACCGGGTCCCGGGCCGGGTGGTGTCGGCGAGGATCGGCACGGACCCGATGCGGGTCGCGCTGCTCGTCGACAACGGGGAGGCGATGCGCGCGGGCCAGGCCGAGAATCCGATGCGCGACGCGGTCGCCGGGTTCATCGAGGCGCTCCCGCCCCGGCATCTCGTCAGCCTCTCCACGATCGGCGGCCAGATTCGTCAGGTCGTCGACTTCACGACGGACCGCGGGGAGCTCGTCGAGGAGGCGAGGGGGCTCTTCACGGATGAGACCGACGGGGTCCGCTTCGTCGACTCGATCCGCGAGACGCTCGAGCGCCGCTACGACGAGGACGAGATGTGGCCGGTCTTCGTCGCCCTGATCACCGATTCCGGGGAGGCGAGCGCGTTCCTCAACGAGCGCCGCTACCGGCGCTTCGTCGACTTGTTGCGGGCCCGCGGCGCGATCGTCCACGTCATCCAGTGGAACAGCGCGCGGCGCGCGCGGCTGCAGGAGTCGTTCAGCGCGAGCTCGTTCGGCGGCGGGGGCGGGGGGGGCGCGGGCGAGCGGTTCGCCCCGCGCGGAACACGGTCGCTCGTCGACAGCGACGCCGGCGGCCGCGGAACGTCGGCCACCCACACGATTGCCCTCAACCTGACCGAGCTCACCGGCGGGCGCTACGTATCCGTGGCCGCGGCGACGGGGATGGTCGGCGCCATGACGCAGCTCGCGACCGACATGGGCGCCCACTACGACGCCGTGTCCACGCGCTACAAGCTGACCTTCGAGCGGCCGGATCCCCCCGGCCAGCGGGTCATGATGCGGGTCACGCGGCCGCAGGTCGCGCTGCGGCTGTTCCGCGACCGCGCGATCGACCCCTGAGCGGGGGCGCCGCGCCGGCCCCGTCAGGGGCGGCGCGCATCGACGAAGGAGTCGAATCATGTCAGGACGACCCAGCCTGCCCGTGGGGCGAGCGGCGCTGGCCGTGAGCGTCGTCGTCGGGCTCGCCGTCCCGGTTGCGTCCGCGCAAGAGGTGCGGGTCGGCTACGTGCACGTGATGGACCTGGCCGGCCGGCCGGTTACGGATGTGACGCAGGACGAGTTCGAGGTGGAGGAGGGCGGTCGCGAAGCGCGCGTCATCGCGGCCCGCAACGGCTCCGAGCCGATGAAGATCGCCCTGCTGGTCGACAACGGCGACGCGATGCGGGCCGGTCAGGCCGTCAATCCGTTGCGCGACGCGGTGGCCGCCTTCCTCGAGGCCGTGCCGCCGCAGCATGCCGTCAGCCTGTTCACGATAGGCGGCCAGGTCCGTCGGCTCGTCGACTTCACCACCGACCGGGAGGAGCTGATCGAGACCGGTCGCAGCATCTTCACCGACCAGGCGGGGGGCGTGCGCTTCGTCGACGCGATCCGGGAGACGCTCGACCGGCGCTACGACGGGGACGAGGCGTGGCCGGTCTTCGTGGCGCTCCTGAGCGACGCCCCCGAGTCGAGCGCCTTCATGAACGACCGGCGCTTCCTGCGCTTCGTGAACGATCTGCGCGAGGCCGGCGTGATGATCCACGTCGTGCAGTGGTCGGCCGCGGGGCGCGACCGGCCCGACTCGGCCACGAGCTTCGCCGTCAACCTGACCGGGAACACCGGCGGCCGCTATCGATCGCTCGCGGTGGCGACCGGCATGGTCAACGCGATGGCGGAGCTCGGAGCCGCCCTGGGCGCCCACTACGAAGAGATGTCGAGTCGCTACGTCGTCGTCTACGAGCGCCCCGATCCGCCCGGGCGCCGCGTCCGGGTCCGGGTGACGCGGCCGGCGGTCGGCGTGCGGTTGTACCCGGACCGGAGCCTGGACCGTTAGCCGCGGGCAACCGAACGCTCCGGGGATCGGCAGCCGGCGCAGCGACCGCGGTACGCGAGGAGCGAGCATGAAGAGCCCGGCAGCCGCTCGGATGGCAGCCGGCGTCGTCGTCCTCGTCGCGGGCCTCACGGCCGCTCCGGTTGCGGCCGCGCAGGAGCGCAGCGTCGTCTTCGTGCGGGTGCTGGACGTGCTCGGCCGTCCGCTGACCGACCTGACGGCCGAGGAGTTCGCCGTCCTCGAGGGCGGGCGCCGCGCGCGGGTGGTGTCGGCCACGGCTGGCACGGAGCCGATGCGGATCGCGCTTCTGGTCGACAACGGCGAGTCCATCCGGGCCGGCCATGCCGTCAACGCCCTCCGCAGCGCGGTCGCCGCGTTCCTGAGGGCGTTGCCGTCCGAGCACCTCGTCGGCCTGTTCACCATCGGCGGGCACGTCCGGCAGCAGGTCGGATTCACGACGGATCGCGCGGCGCTGCTGGCCGCGGGCGCTTCGATCTTTCCGGACGAGGCGGGCGGGGTGCGGCTCCTGGACGGGATACGCGAGACGCTGGAGCGGCGCTACGGCGGCGGCGAAGCGTGGCCGGTGTTCGTGGCCCTGGTCACGAGCACCGGCGAAGCGAGCGGGTTCATGAACGACCGGCGGTACGTACGCTTCATCGAGCGGCTGCGGGCCGCGGGGGTGATCGTGCACGTGGTCCACTGGTACGTCCGGGCGCGCGACATCGACGGGTCGGTGAGCGGGCTGGCTCCCGACCTGGCGGGGGACACGGGCGGCCGCTACGCCTCCGTCGTCGTGGCCACAGCGATGGCGGATGCCATGGCCGCGCTTGCGACCGATATGGGCATCCGCTACCGGGACCTGTCGAGCCGGTATCGGGTCGTGTACGAACGCCCCGATCCGCCGGGAGCCAGCGTTACGGTCCGCGTCGAGAGGGCGGGCATCGGATTGACGCGGCTGTTCCCCGACCGCCGGCTCGACCCCTGAGAACGTCCGCCGATGAGCCGCCGCGCAGAGGCAGGTGCCGCGAGGCGCAGCTTCTGGACCGGCGATCGCGTTTCCGATACGCTACGAGAGTGGCTCCCGGGCTGGGAGCGCGGCCGCGCCGGCGGCCTTCCCGTGGCGCCGTAGCGACCTTGCTTGCGCCGTGAGAACAGGAATGCGCACCGTGCCACGGCGCAGATTCCTGCGAGGTCGGTTGGGCACCCAGCGGAGCCGTCAGGCGACGGTTGGTGGGCTGGGACGGAGCACGGAGGACAGGCTATGCAACGCAAGCTGATCGGGGCGCTCGGCGTGTGGCTCCTGGCGTTCGGGGCCGTGGTGGCCGCCGACTTCTGGGAGGACAAGGAGTTCACGAGCTGGTCGGACCGCGAGGTCCAGAAGATGATGACCGATTCGCCGTGGGCGAAGCAGGTCAACATCATCATGGGCGGGCTCCAGGCGGAAGAGTCCAGCCAGTTCACCGGCGGCGGCTTCGGCGTCGGTGGCGGTGGAGGTGCCGCGCGTGGCGGCCGCGGAGGCGACGGGTTCGGCGGCATCCGGCGTGCCCGGGTCAACGTGGTCTGGATCAACGCGCTGCCGGTGCGGCAGGCGATGGTGCGCGGCCTGGTCGGCCGGGGCGGCGCTGTCCCCCCGGAGGGCCAGCAGTTCCTGTCGGAGCAGGACCCGTTCTACACCATCGCGATCCTCGGATTGCCGCCGGCGTTCCAGGCGCTCGGGCAGATGACCAACCAGGTGCTGGCCGAGACGATGCTGAAGCCGGACGACGGGGATCCCATCCCCCCCATCGACATCGGGTTCATGCGGGAAGGGGACCAGTCAATCCGGGTGATGTTCATGTTCCCCCGCGACAACCCGCTCACCCTCGACGACCGTGAGGTGGAGTTCATCACGAAGCTCGGCTCCGAGATCGAGATTAAGAGGAAGTTCCGGCTGCGCGACATGCAGGTCGACGGTCGTCTCCTGCTGTAGCCGGCGCGCCGCGGTTGGCGCCGGGGTGGAGGCGGACGCCGCGCGATCGGGGCTCGATCCGTGGTGCGGCCGCCTCCGCCGCGGCCGTCCGTCAACCTGGAGGGACGCGGTGGCGAGACGACACGCGGTGACCGGCACCGTCGGCGTCTGGCTCCTGGCGGGTGCGGCGCTCGCGGCCGCCGACTTCTGGGAAGAGAAGGACTTCACTTCCTGGTCGGACAGGGAAGTCCGCAGGATGTTGACCGATTCGCCGTGGGCGAAGCGGGTCAACATCGTGATGGGCGGGTTGCGGGGCGAGGAGTCCAGCGGCTTCCACCTCGGACCCGACCCCTTCGGCTTCGGGGGGACGGGAGTGCGTTCCCTGCCCGGCGAGGCCGACACCCAGCAGTTCGCCGGCATCCGGCGGGCGACCGTCACCGTCCTCTGGATCAACGCCCTTCCCG
Organism: Acidobacteriota bacterium; assembly: GCA_026708265.1. Taxonomy (GTDB): domain Bacteria; phylum Acidobacteriota; class Vicinamibacteria; order Vicinamibacterales; family UBA8438; genus JAGWAJ01. The sequence goes on along the minus strand of JAPOVI010000041.1, from coordinate 8,160 downwards.
TGCGCCAGGCGGTTGTCAGGGCGGTGATCGGGCGCGATGCGCCGATACCTCCGGACGGCCGTGAGTACCTGGTCGAGGAGGACCCCTTCTACACGGTGGCGGTAGTCGGATTGCCGCCCCCGTTCGCGCGGTTGTCCCGCACGCTCGACGCAGTCAGGGCCGAGACGGTGCTGAGGCGGCGGGGCAGGCCGCCCGTCACGCCGGATCAGGTGGTCCTGGAGCGGGACGACGATCAGTCGATCCGCGCTCTCTTCCGTTTCCCCCGGACCCCCGCCATCACGCTGGAAGAGCGCGACGTCGAGTTCGTGACGAAGCTGGGCCCGGTCACCGACATCAAGAAGAAGTTCCGATTGCGTGACATGCGGTTCGGGGGGCGTCTGGCCCTGTAGTCTCTCTGCGGCGGTCCAGCCGTCCGCTCATCGAGAGTGCCAGACGGCTGGACGCGGACGCTCGCCGCCCCCGGGGACGGCGAGCGCGCATGCCGCCCTTCCCGTCGAGCATCGTGACGCCGTTCCCGGGCGTCATGAGCAGCCTCGCCTCGGTCCCTCGTCCTCGAACGTCAACTGCGGCTGCAGGTCGACCCGGACGACGCCCTCGGCGCCGCCGGTTAGGGTGACGGGGAGGTGACCGGGAGGTGATGGGCTATGATCGTGCCTCCGCGGCGGGAACCCTCGGCCGGCTGCCGCGGCACCCTTGGGGGAACGATGCGACGGACGGGAGCGTGGGCGGTCGCCCTCGCGGCGACGACGGTGCTGTGCGCCACCGCCCTCGCGGGACAGCGGGCGTCGGAGCGCCGGGTGGCCAACCCGGGCGAGACGCAGTTCGAGGTTCAGTTGCTGCGGCCCTCGGGAGGGCCCGTGGTGCCGATCTTCGAGGGGTGGTACCGCAACCCCGACGGCACTTTCGAGTTGTCGTTCGGCTACTTCAGCGTGAACACCGAGGAGGCGCTGGAGATCAGGCTGGGCCCCGACAACTTCCTCGCGCCCGCTGGATTCGACGGACGTCAGCCGACCCGCTTCGAGCCGGTCCCCGAGAACGACCGCCGCCACTGGGGTGCGTTCACGGTGACGGTGCCGGCCGACTTCGGGAACCGCGACGTGGTGTGGACGCTCCGTTCCCACGGGCAGACGCTCTCGGTGCCCGGGCGGCTGACCAGTCCCGCGTACGAGCTGGCGGGGTGGGAGTTTCCGGGGCGGTCCAGCATGTCGCCGCTGCTCCGGCTCGCGGACGGTGGGCCGATCGGGCGCGGCCCGCGCGGCATCACCGGGGATGCGCGGCGGGCGAAGGTGGGGAGGCCGCTCCATCTCGCCGCGTGGGTCGCCCGCGACCCGCAGGCCTCCGGCGACGAGCGTCCGATCAACCTCAAGTGGTTCAAGCACCAGGGACCCGGCGACGTCACGTTCGCCGCGCGGGCGGCGAGCGTCGAGGCGGACGCCTGGGCGCTGGCGGGCGGGGCGGAGGTGACCACCGCGGTGACCTTCGCCGAGCCCGGCGACTACCTGCTGCGGGTGCTCGCCTTCAACGTGATTCGGGAGTTCGAGTTCCAGTGCTGCTGGACCAACGGATTCGTGCCGGTCACGGTCGCGCCGTGACCGGCGGCGGGGTGCGGCGGGGAGACCCGGCGGGGGAGAAGCAGACCATGGGCAAGGGAGACAGGACGGTCGGCGGGGAGGCGAACCGGGCGGTCCGGAGCGAGAGCCCGGCGCCGGGGAGGCGCCAGGCACGGCCGGTCGTCGCCGCGGGACTGGCCGCCCTGCTGCTGGCGGGTGCGGGCGAGGCCGTGGCGCAGAGCGGTGCGCCGGCGGCGCCCGTCGGGTCCGACACCGCTCCGACGTTCAGCCGCGACGTCGCGCCGATCTTGCAGCGGTCGTGCCAGCACTGTCACCAGCCGCACGGCATCGCGCCGATGTCGCTGCTCACGTACCGCGACGCGCGCCCCTGGGCCCGCAGCATCCGCGACCGGGTGGCGCGGCGCCTGATGCCTCCCTGGCACCTCGACCCGACGGTGGGTATCCGGGACTACAAGAACGACATCTCGCTTACGGCGGACGAGATCGACACCGTCGTCCGCTGGGCGGACGCGGGCGCCCCGCAGGGCGACCCGGCCGATCTGCCGGAGCCGCTCGAGTTCCCGCGCGCCGACGCCTGGGAGGTGGAGGCCATGCTCGGCCGCCCGCCCGACTTCGTCGTCCGCTCGACGCCCTACCACGTCGTGGCCAACGGGCAGGACCAGTGGTGGTCGCCGGAGCTCGAGTTCGAGGGCTTCGACGTCCCCCGCTACATCCGCGCGGCCGAGTTCAAGCCTTCCTACCCCCTCGGCATCCGGGTCACGCACCACGGCCACGCCATGCTGCGGGGCAAGGAGCCGGCCGAGGGAGAGGAGCGCCCGCCGTCCGTGCGCCTGGTCGGGATGGGCATCGGCAAGCGCTGGGACCTGCTCCCCGAGGGGGTCGGCAAGCTGCTGCCGCCGGGTCCGGCCACGGTCCGCTTCAGCCTGCACTACTTCCCCGTGGGCGAGGAGGTGACGGACGTGGCCGAGGTCGGCGTGTGGCTCTATCCCGAGGGGGAGGTGCCGGCCCGGGTGACCGCCGGTGAGCGCCAGTTCTACGTCGACGGCACCCACCGCGAGCGCCTGCGGGCCAGCGACATCCTCATCCCGCCGCACGGGCACCTGGTCCTCGAGGACCAGTACGTCCTGGACCAGCCGGCCCTGATCCAGAGCTTCCGGCCCCACATGCACATGCGCGGCACCGAGATGTCGATGGCGGCCCTCTACCCGGACGGCCGCCGCGAGCTGCTCAGCAGCGTCAACCGCTACGACCACAACTGGCAGATCGCCTACGTCTACGACGACGACGCGCAGCCCCTGCTCCCGAAGGGCACCGTGCTGATGCTACGCGCGAAGTGGGACAACACGGCCGCGAACCGCATCAACCCCGACCCCGATCAGTGGGTGGTGTTCGGCGCGCGAGGCGTCGACGAGATGTCGCACGCGTGGATCGGCATCACGTACCTGGACGACGCCGAGTACGAGGAGCTGGCGTCGGCGCGCGCCGCTGCGGCCGGGGAGTCCGAGTCCCAGTAGGCATGGCCCGGAGCGCGCACGGGGCGAGCCCGCGTCGATCGTGGCCTGCGGCCTGCGGCACACGGGTCGGCTGCAGGTTCCCGGACGATGAGGCGTTCCACCGGCGCTCCCCGCCGCCGGGGGGCCGCCCCCGCGACCCGTGACCGCCGGAGAAGCACGATGACGCCATACCGTCCAGCCCGCCGTTCGTCGCCTGCGGCTCCGCTCCTGTCTGCCGGGGTCCTTGCCGTCTTCGCCGGGGTGCTCGGGGCGGCGTCCCCGGGCGCGGCGCAGCTTCCGGGGGTCGAGGACGGCGAATGGCGCTACCTGGGCGGCGACGCCGGCCACACCCGCTCCAACCCCTGGCTCACCCAGATCGACGCCGGCAACTTCGCCGAGCTCGAGGTGGCCTGGATCTGGCGCGGCGACAACTTCGGGCCCGGCGTCGAGTACACCGTGCGGGCCACGCCGGTGTTCGTCGACGGCGTGCTCTACACCGTCGCCGGCCAGCGGCGGCAGGTGGTGGCGATCGACGCCGCGACCGGGGAGACGCTCTGGACCTTCCGCGAGCCGGAGACGATGCGCTACCTGCGCTCCCCGCGCACCGACTTCGGCAAGGGGATCGCCTACGCGGAGGTGGACGGCCGGGGCGTCGTATTCGTCACCTCGCCCGCCTTCTTCCTCTGGGCCCTCGACGCCGGAACGGGGCGCCCGCTCGAGGGTTGGGGGTCGGCGGTCGACATCGACAGCTTCTCGCCCACGGGCGTCGTCGACCTCATCCCGCCCCTGGTGGCGGACTGGGGGCCCTGGCTGGCATGGGACGGCCCTTATGACGTCGACCACGGCGTTCCCCGCCAGCTCGGGATGGTCACCGCCTCGTCCCCGCCGATCGTGGTGAACGGCGTGGTCGTGGTGCTCGTGGGCCACGAGCCGAGCTACGACCAGACGCGGATCGAGAACGTGCCGGGCGACATCATGGGCATCGACGCCCGCACCGGCGCGGTGCTCTGGAAGTTCCACGTCATTCCGCGGCCCGGCGAGTTCGGGCACGAGACGTGGGAGAACGACGCGTGGCGCTGGTCGGGCGACATGTCGACCTGGGCGCCGGCGTCGGCCGACCCGGAGCTGGGGCTCGTCTACCTGGTCACCAACGCCTCGACCGTGCAGTCCTACGCGGGGCACCGGCCGGGCCACAACCTCTTCGGGGGCAGCGTCCTCGCCCTCGACGTGGCGACCGGCGAGCGGCGCTGGCACTTTCAGATCCACCGCAGCGATCAGTGGAACTACGACCTGCCCACGGCGCCGATCCTGCTGGATCTCACCGTTGACGGCGAGCCGGTGCCGGCACTGGTGCAGAACACGAAGCAGGGGCTGGTCTTCGCCTTCAACCGGGCCACGGGGGAGCCGCTCTGGCCGATTGAGGAGCGCCCCGTCCTGCAGACGCAGGTGCCCGGCAACTACACCGCCCCCACGCAGCCCTACCCGACGCGGCCGGAGCCGCTCGACCCGATCGCGGTCGACGGCCTCACCGACGACTACGTCCTCGACTTCACGCCTGAGCTCGAGCGGGAGGCGCTGGCGATCCTGAGCGAGTTCCGCGCGGGCGGGCTCTACGTGCCGCAGTTGCCCTATCCGCACCGTAACGACTACCGCAACGTCATCGGCTGCATGGGCGGCCTCAACATCTACCATCCGCCGGTCGCCGACCCCACCACCGGCATCCTGTACGCACCGCACAACCGGGTGTGCAGCGCGCCGCGGTTCCTGGTGCCCACCAACGGCGTGGACGTGGAGCGCGGGCTGCCGGGCCGCTCGGCCGAGGCGTGGCGGGGTCGCGAGCGGCACACCCCGACCACCGGCACCACGGTGGCCGCCTGGGCCCCCGGCGGCCCGGCCGAGTTCCCCGCCACGATCGACGGTCTGCCGTTCTACCGTCCGCTGTTCCAGGCGCTGGCCGCCTACGACATGAACACCGGCGCGAAGCTGTGGGACATCCCCATCGGCGAAACGCCGGAGCGGTTCCGCAACCATCCCCGACTGGCCGGCGTCGACCTCCCCAACCTGGGCGGCAGCGGGCGCTCCATCCAGATGGTGATGGGCGATCTCCTGGTGCAGACCACCGAGGATCTCCGTGGCGAGGCGGAGCTCAGCGGGAACGGGCTGCCGCTGCTCCGGGCCCGCGACAAGCGCACGGGGGAGATCGTTGCCAGCGTCGAGGTCCCCATCCCCGGCCAGTACGGCATGATGACCTACCTGCATGAGGGCGTGCAGTACGTCCTGATGCAGGCGGGCAGCGCGCGCCGCGGCCAGCCGGGGGCGCTGGTGACGCTACGGCTCCCGGAGGACGCGATCCGCTGAGGATGCCGGCCTGCCCTCCCAGCAGGAAACGGCCGCCGAAGGCCGCCCACGCCCCGTTCGCCGACAAGTCGCCGGTCGTGACATGGACTTCCTGGCGAGCGGGTGACCTCAGCCGTCAGTGTGGGGGCCGTCGCGGTCCATTCTGCCGAGTTAATCTGACTGTTAAGTGATAGGCTGGAGAATATGGCGATAATTTGGCGGTACCGCGAAGGGCGCCGTGAGCCTGTGCCCTCTGCCGGTACGCGGCGGCACGGGTTCGGTGTGCGGGAGGGTGTGCCGGAATGAGCGAGCCCCCCGACGGCGCGTTGCCGGAGCGCGTCTCCGGACTGAGCGCGGTGCTCCTGCGGATCAGTTCGAGTCTCGACCTCGACACCGTCCTCCAGGAGGTGGTCGACAGCGCGCGCACGCTTACCGGTGCTCGCTACGGGATCATCACGACCGTCGTTGATTCAGGGCAGGTCGAGGAGTTCGTCACCTCCGGATTCACCCTCGAAGAGAAGGCCCAGATGGCCGCCTGGTCGGACGGGCCGCGGCTCTTCGAGCACTTTCGGAAGCTGGACGGGCCGCTGCGCCTCGTCGATCTGCCCGCCTACGTCCGCGAGCTCGGCTTCTCGCCGGATCTCATGCGGTCGAAGACCCTGCAGGTCACGCCGATGCGGAGCGGCGACGTGCACGTCGGGAGCTTCTTTCTTGCCGAGAAGGCAGGCGGCCGCGAGTTCACCGCCGCCGACGAAGCGGTCCTGACGCTGCTGGCATCCCAGGCGGCGACGGCCATCGCCAACGCCCGCACGGTGCGCGAAGAGCGCCGGGCCCGGGCCGACCTGGAGGCCCTGATCGAGACGTCGCCGGTGGGTGTCGTGGTCTTCGACGGCCGGACGGGCAGTCCGGCGTCCTTCAACCGGGAGGCGATGCGGATCGTCGAGCGACTGCGCGTTCCGGAGCAGCCTCCGGAGGAGTTGCTGACGAGCGTGACCTGTCGTCGCGCCGACGGACGCGAGGTGGTGTTGGGGGAGTTTCCGCTGGCGGAGCAGTTCCGTTCCGGCGAGACGGTACGCGCGGAGGAGATGACGCTGTCCGTTCTCGACGGCCACAGCGTCACCACGCTGGTCAACTCGACGCCGATCCGCTCGCCGGACGGCGCCGTCGAGTCGGTCGTGGTCACGCTGCAGGACCTGGCCCCGCTGGAGGAGCTCGAGCGGCAGCGCGCGGCGTTCCTGGCGATGGTGAGCCACGAGCTGAGAACGCCGTTGAGCTCGATCAAGGGTTCGACGGCAACCGTGCTGAGCGCGTCGCGCACCCCCGACCCGGCCGAGATGCTGCAGTTCTTCCGGGTGATCGACGAGCAGGCCGACCACATGCGAAACCTGATCGGCGATCTGCTGGATCAAGGCCGCATCGAAACCGGGACGCTGTCGGTCTCCCCCGAGCCGACGGAAGTCGCCGGGCTGATCGACCAGGCCTGGACGACGCTTCGAAGCGGCGGCAGGCACGCGTTGCGCGTCGACCTGCCGGAGGATCTCCCGTGGGTGATGGTGGATCGGGGGCGCATCGCACAGGTGCTGAGCAACCTCTTCTCGAACGCGGCGAAGCACTCCCCGGAGTCGTCCCCGATCCGGGTCGCCGCGGCGCGGGATGGTGTGCACGTGGCGATCTCGGTCTCCGACGAGGGCCGGGGGGTGCCTCCCGACCTGCTGCCGCACCTGTTCCGCAAGCACGCCGGCGCGCTCGGCGGCGCGCGAAGCACGGGGCCCGGGGGGCATGGCCTCGGTCTGGCCATCTGCAAGGGGCTGGTCGAGGTGCACGGGGGCCGCATCTGGGCCGAGAGCGGCGGGGCGGGCCGCGGCACCCGTTTCACCTTCACGGTTCCGGTTGCCGAGGAGGCCGGACGCGGCGGAGCCGGCGTCACCGCGAGGCGCCCCCACCCGCCGCGCGCGGGGGAGGACGAGGCGCGGATCCTCGTGGTCGACGACGATCCGCAGACGCTGCGCTACGTGCGAGACGCGCTCACCGAAGCCGGCTATGTCCCGGTGGTGACGGGCGACCCGGAGGAGCTGCCCGAGCTCGTCCGGACGCGCGCGCCGCGGCTGGTCCTGCTGGACGTGCTGCTGCCCGGCCGGAGCGGCATCGAGTTGATGAAGAGCGTTCCCGAGCTGGACGACCTGCCGGTGATCTTCATGTCCGCCTATGGCGGCGACGAGACGGTGGTGAGGACGCTGGACGCGGGAGCCGCCGACTACATCGTCAAGCCCTTCTCGCCGTCGGAGCTGGCGGCGCGAGTGCGGGCGGCCCTGCGGCGACAGGCCGAGCCCGCCCCCTTCCGGCTCCGGGACCTGGCCATCCACTACGAGCAGCGCCACGTCACCGTCGGAGGCCGGCGTGCGGAGCTGACGGCAACCGAGTTCGAGGTGCTCCGCGTGCTCTCCGTCAACGCGGGGCGGGTCGTCACGTACCACGCGCTGCTGCGCAGGGCGTGGGGCGGGCGGAGCAGGGGTTCCGGAGATTCCAAGCAGGTCCACGCCGTCGTGAAGAGGCTCCGCCGCAAGCTGGGTGACGAAGCGGCCGGTCCGGCCTACGTCCTCAACGTGCGGGGCATCGGCTATCGGATGCCGAGACCGGACGCCCCGTAGAGAGGGGGCCAGACTTCCAGGAGCTTGCGCCGCGGAACGCCAACGGAGTGCGTGCCTCGGCGCAAGCTCCTGGGACGGTGGGGGCTGGGGCCGACCCGGAGCCTGCGACGG
>JAPOVI010000186.1 GCA_026708265.1 Acidobacteriota bacterium | reverse complement strand
TTCGTCGCCTGACCGCGCCGCCTGGTGCCCGCCCAACCCTCCGGGAGTCTGCGTGGGCACGGTGTTCGGGCGTCGCCGGTTCCGCGGCGCAGACTCCTGGCCCACCCGCACACTTGACTTGACCCGCCAGCGGGCACATTCTCACGAACGAATCCGGTCGACCGTCCAAGGAGCAGACGATGAAGCTGTGGAGAAAGCGCAACGCGAGCCGCAATCCCGCCCGGCCGCTGGCGGCCGCGATGCTGGCGTCGGTCGTGGCCCTGACCGGGGTCGGCCTCGAGGCGCAGGTCCCGGGAACGGCAACCCTGTCGGGCACGGTGACGGCGTCGCAGGAGTTCACCGCGGCGCAGGTCTACGCCCGGAACCTCGACCGGGACATGGTGTACATGGTCTACACCAACGGCGGCCGCTACCGGGCCGTCGCGTTGTTCCCCGGCACCTACGAGGTGAGCGCCAGCACCAAGCGCCTCGAGTCGGACGTCCGGACCATCACGGTGGGCGCCGGCGACGCGGCCGAGGTCGATCTGACCCTGGGCCCGCTCTCGGGCGACGCGCCTTCGCTGGTCATCCCGGCCGGCCGGACCGCGATGGAGAGCGGCCGGGCCGGGGCGTTCGAGTACGCCAGCTACGACGAGATCTACCCGCCGGGGCCGGGCCGGGAGGTCGCCGAGCAGGTCTGCATGGCGTGCCACGGCGAGAACTTCTTCCCGACGCGTCCGGGCACGGAGCGGCAGTGGATGTCGTGGATCGACCACATGGTCGGCAGCACCCTCGGCGAGCAGGACCCCACCCGCTACGCGCAGGGCCTGCTCTCGTTCCGGGCGTCGACGTTCCGCTTCGGGCGGCAGGACCGGGACGACCTGCTGGCCTACGTCGTCGAGAACTTCGGGCCCGACAGCAAGCGGCGGCGGGTGGCCATCGAGCAGCAGACGCCGGTCGACGAGGAGGCCCTCGGGAAGGCGATGTACATCGAGTACTACCTGCCCAAGGATGGTCCGGATGAGGGCGTCAACGATGAGCGCTGGGCCCGCGACGGGGTCAGACGCTACGGCCAGGACCCGCGCTTCGACGCCGACGGCAACGTCTGGCTGGTCGATCGCGGCGTGCCGCACCGGCTCGTCAAGCTCGACCCCCGCACCGGCGAGCAGAAGGAGTACCTGTATCCGGATCCGCGGAACGGCAACCACGAGATCCTCATCGATCGGTCCGGCCTGATCTGGCTGCCCGAGCACCGGGGCCGCACCGGAGCCGCGGAGAAGCGCCTTCTGGGCTTCAATCCCGAGACGGAGAAGTTCGAGCACCTGATTCCGATGGACCCCGACGACGTGGTGCGCAACCCGACGAAGTTCATGCAGTCGCTGGCCATGGACTCGAAGGGCAACATCTACGTCGGGTGGATCATGGGCGGCGCCCTCAGCAAGTGGGACCGCGCCACCGGCGAGGTCTCGGTGTTCCGCATCCCGACCCCGCACGCCATCCCCTACGGGGTGGTGGCCGACCGCAACGACAACATCTGGATCGCGCTGTGGAGCGGCGGCAAGATCGTCAAGTTCGACACGTCGAACAACTCGTGGACCGAGTTCACGGCGCCGACGCATCCGGGCCATACGCGGCGGCTGAACGTCGACTCGCAGAACAACATCTGGTGGGGCATCTACTCGGCCGGAAAGCGACCCGGCAAGCTGGTCAAGCTCGACCAGTCGACCGGCAGGATGACGGAGTTCACGATCCCGCAGCAGAACGCCGAGCCCTACGACGTCGCCGCCGACCCCTGGGACAACATCTGGGCCCCCGACGTCGGCCAGCGGACCGACGGCGACTACGGCGCCACGCTGTGGCGGTTCGACCCGCGCAGCGAGAAGTTCACGTTCTACCCCAAGCCGCAGCGCCACGCCGACTCGCCCAAGATCCAGATCACGCGCGACGGCGCCGTCTGGTACTCGCCGCGGGGCAGCCGCGAGGCGCCGGCGTTCGGGGTGCTCTATCCGGACATGGACGAGATCGACGACCTGGGGGCCTACTACACCTACGGGCCGCCCGGGTATCCGTTCCCGGCGCCGGCTCCCTCGACGTCCTCCGGCGGGAACTGAGAAGGTGGCGCCGGCGGACGCGGCGAGGGGAGACCAAACAACGGCGGGGGCTCGGGCGTCCTTACGATCGGTGAGGCACGATCATTCTTCCCCCGTCGCGCCAGCCCGCCGTTCGTCGCCTGCGGCTCCGCTCGGCGCCCAACCCAGTCCTTCAGGAGTCCGCGCCGTTCTACGGCGCAGACTCTTGGCCGCCCTCGTCGTCTGGCTCCTGCCGGCCTTCGTCGCCGCCCAGAGCGTCGCCCCCGCGGCCGGCGCCGGCACGCAGCTCGGAGGCGAGCAGGGGCCGGAACAGAGCGGCGCACCGGGAGGGGCCGGCTTCGGCGTCAACCCCATCGACGGACCGCCGCCGCCGCTCCCGCCCGACGTCATCCGCCGCGACGAACGGGGCCGAGCCACGATTCGCGCCGTCGAGCTCCCCGAGGGCATCCGGCTCGACGGGCAGCTCGACGAGCGCGCCTACTTCACGGTGCCCGCCATCACCGGCTTCATCCAGCAGGCGCCCGACGAGGGCGCGCCCGCCACCGAGCGGACGGAGGCGTGGATATTCTTCGACGCCGCCAACCTCTACGTTGCGGCCCGCATCTGGGATTCGGCGCCGCCGAGCGAGTGGGTCGCCAACGAGCTGCGCCGCGACACGCGCCAGCTCCGGCAGAACGACACCTTCGCGGTCATCCTCGACACCTTCTACGACCGCCGCAACGCGGTGGCCTTCTACACCAACCCGCTCGGCGCCCTGGCCGACTTCCAGATCACCAACGAGGGCAATCCGAACAGCGACTGGAACCCGATCTGGGACGTCCGGACGGGCCGCTTCGCGGAAGGCTGGACGGTGGAGATGGAGATACCGTTCCAGTCCCTGCGCTACCGGCCGGGACCGTCGCAGGTCTGGGGCGTGCAGCTCCGGCGCAACGTGCGGCGCAAGAACGAGTGGGCCTACGTCACGCCGCTCCCGCTCTCGGCGGGCTCCGGCCCGGGCGGCATCTTCCGCGTCTCGGACGCGGCGACGCTGGTCGGGCTCGACGCCCCGAGCGGCAGCCGGAATCTGGAGATCAAGCCGTACGCGATCGGCGGCGTCAGCACCAACCTCGCCGCCACGCCGCCCACCCGGAACGCCCGCGACGGAGACGCCGGCCTCGACGTGAAGTACGGCATCACGCAGAACCTGACCGCGGACTTCACCTACAACACCGACTTCGCGCAGGTCGAGGTGGACGAGCAGCAGGTGAACCTGACCCGCTTCAACCTCTTCTTTCCCGAGAAGCGGGAGTTCTTTCTCGAAGGCCGCGGCATATTCGACTTCGCGCGCGGCGGCTTCTTCGGCGGCTTCGGCGGCGCGTTGCGCCGTACCGGCGGCGGCTTCTTCGGCGGCGGCAACGCCCCGACCATCTTCTACAGCCGGCAGATCGGACTGCAGAACCGCTCGGTGGTTCCCATTCTGGGCGGCGGCCGGCTGACCGGCAAGATCGGCGCGTTCGACGTCGGCGCGCTGAACATCCAGACGGACGAGGACGCACTGGCGCGGGCGGAGATGACGAACTTCACCGTGGTCCGCGTCAAGCGCGACATCCTGCGCCGCAGCAGCCTCGGCGCAATCTTCACGAACCGCTCGGTGTCTCTCACGGGCGACGGCTCCAGCCAGGCCTACGGCGCGGACGCGACATTCTCCTTCTACGAGAACGTCAGCCTGCTGGGTTACCTGGCCCGGACCCAGGTGCCGGATCCCGGGCGGCGGGGGGAAGACCTGAGCTACCAGGGTCGCTTCGACTACGGCGGCGACCGCTACGGCCTCCAGGCCGAGCACCTGCTGGTCGAGAAGAACTTCATCCCGGAGGTCGGTTTCCTCCGGCGCGACAACTTCCGCCGCAGCTACGCGCGGGCGCGGTTCAGCCCC
>JAPOVI010000080.1 GCA_026708265.1 Acidobacteriota bacterium | reverse complement strand
ACCAGTCGTTCGTGACCACCGGCGAGAAGGACCCGGCTGGCGACGAGAAGGCGTTCGCCCTGACGCGCCAGTCGCGCTGCATCCCGATCGTGGCGACGCAGAGCATCTCGTCGCTTCGCTCGGTGCTTGGCGACGGCGAGGTGTGGCGGACCCTGATCCAGACGCTGCGCTCGCGCATCTTCTTGTCGCTGGCCGACGACGCGAGTCTGAAGACGGCCAGCGACCTGCTGGGGCAGGTCAACCGGATGCGGGCGTCGTTCTCGCTGTCGGAGAACACGGCCCGGGCGGCGGCGTCGTGGCTCACCGGGCGCATGGGGGGCGGCTCGGCCTCGGCGGGGCTGTCGAAGTCGTACGCCGAGAAGCGCGAGCCGCTGTTCCACCCGCGCGACATCGCGCTGCTGGAGACCTGCCAGGCGGTCGCGCAGATCTTCGACGGCGACAGGGTGCACGAGGGCACGCGGGTGTACCTGAAGCCGGACTACAAGCCGCGCGACCTGCCGTACTGGCGCTGGCGCGAGGAACTCGAGCGCGACAAGGTGGCGTGAGGGAGGGGAGCGTTGGGTACTCCGGTGGCGGTTACCGGCGGGGGCGGCGGCGAGCTCGAGCTCAAGTCGCTGAGGAACGTGTTCCCGGCGATCAGGGACCTGATCGAGGACGAGACGGTCACCGAGATCATGGTGGTGTGCGCGCGCGGCGGCGAGGTGCTGGTGTTCTTCGAGCGGCGTGGCGTGCTCCACGAGATGGCGGCGCGCGGGGTGGGTCCGCGCGACGTCGAGCGGCTGGTCTACTCGATCGCGCGGCCGCTGAGCGTGGACCCGGACGTGGCGCCGCTGGCCGACGCGCGGCTGGCCGACGGCAGCCGGGTGGCGCTGTGTTTGCCGCCGGCGTCGCTGGCGCCGGCGGTGACGATCCGGCGTTTCGCCAAGGTGGTCATGACCGGCGCCGAGCTGGTCGCGCTCGGGTCGCTGCCGCAGGAGGTGCTGGACCTGCTGGGGGCGACGCTGGCCCACGGGGGCAACGTGCTGGTGGCCGGCGGCACCGGGTCGGGGAAGACGACGCTTCTCAATGCGCTCATCAAGCTGTTCCCGGCGGACCGGCGGATCGTGGTCATCGAGGACACGATCGAGCTGAAGGTGGACCAGCGGAACGTGCTGCGCCTGGAGGCGCGGCAGTTGTCGGATTTCGACCTGACGATCCGGGACATGGTGCGGCACGCGCTGCGGCAGCGGCCGGACCACATCGTGGTGGGGGAGATTCGGGGCGCCGAGGCGCAGGACGTGCTGCAGGCCCTGAATACCGGTCACGGGGGGAGCCTGACGACGATCCACGCCAACACGGCCCAGGACGCGCTCTTCCGGCTCGCCTCGTGCGCGATGCAGGCCGAGGACCGGCTGCCGTGGGACGTGCTGTGCCGCGGAGTGGCGAGCGCCTTCCACCTGGTGGTGCACCAGCACCGGCGGCCGGACCGCTCGCGTGGGGTGAGCGAGCTGCTGCGCGTGAACGGGTACGACGCCGTCAGCGGCGAGTGGAAGTCGAAGTCGCTGTGGCGGAGCAAGCACGCGGGCGGGCCGGCCGACTCCGGGCCGGTGCTGCCGCCGCTCGCCTCGGGGGTGTCGGCCGGCGGCAAGGCGGTGGCGGTGCGCGCCGGGGCGAAGCCGGGCGCCGGCGTGGTCGAGGTGGATCCGGAGGACCGCGGGACGGTCCCGCCGCCGGCTGCAACGGGGCTGCCGTCGCCGGCGGTCGCCGAGCAGTTCGGGCGGCGCAACGTGGTGAAGGAGCCGCCGGTGGACGTGCCTATTCCGGACGGTGCGGGCGATGGCGTATCGAGCCGCGTGGTGGGTTATCCGGACGGCAAGCCGGTGCCGGATCCGGAGGCCGATGAGGGGAGCGGGTGATGGCGGATGCTGCTCTTGAGCAACGGACGGCTGACGTCGTCGAGGGCGGTTCGGCTCGCGTTCCCGATGGTGGGGACCGTCCGCCGGCTGCCGAGTCCGGGGAGTCGTCGGTTGCGGAAGCGTTGCGCGGGGATGACGGGGCTGCGGACGACGGCGGGGATGACGGCGACGAGGAGCCGGACGGGCAGGCGAACGGCCCGGTGAGCCCGGATCCTTCCGGTGCCGATCCGTCTTCCGCGGACTCTGGCGCGCGGTTCGGACCGGAAGTTCCGCCGTCGGGCTCCGGAGACTCCGGGGACGGTGCACCGCCCGGTGACGAGCAGCTTGTCGTGCGCAGCGAGGACATCGACGTTGTCAAGAATGCGGTTGCCGGGCAGGCCGAGGACAACCGTGATGCGGCTTCGCCCAAGACCGCCTCCGACGTGCGCAAGGAGGTCCGGCGGGTCCTGGGCCTCGACAAGAAGCCCGACTTCGAGGCCGAGAGCCTGCAGCACGTCATGGGGCTGACCCGTGACGGTGAGCCCGTGAATCTGGAGCTGGAGCAGGAGCTTCTCGCCGAGATCGCCGCCGTCGGCCTCGATCTGGAAGCGGTGAAGCTGCGTTACGAGACGCTGGTCGCCGAGGACCGCCGGCGGCTGACGACCTTCGAGGTGCAGCAGGCGTTCGTCAGCGCGCTCGACCGCGTCGAGGACGTGTCGAGCAAGGTGTCGGAGCGTCTCGGGTTGCGCATCCAGATGTTCGAGGCGCACGCGAAGGACCAGCTGAGGCTGGTCTCGGCCCTGCGGGAGCTGGTCGAGGCGGAGAAGGAGAAGGTCGAGGAGATGGCTGCCGGCGTCCGCAAGCGGCTCGAGGCGGAGAAGGCGGACCTCGAGAAGCTCGTGAAGGGTGTTGCCGGTGAGCGGGAGCAGCTTCGGGAACTGCTGGAGCAGAACCCGGAGAACGTCGCGGGGGCAGCCCGGAAGAAGCTCAACGATCAGGTGCAGCTTGTTCAGAAGGCGTTCACGGACGTAAGCGAGCACTTGAAGTCGTGCGAGAACCGTGCGAACGAGGTTACCGAGCGGTTGGTCTCGGCCGGGTCCGCCGCCACGGCCGTCGGGCAGGAGGCGCAGCGGGTGATGTCGGACCTGCAGCGCGTCGCCAACTCCGGTCTCGCGGTTCGGCGGCTCGCTCTGCTCGGTGGCGTCGTCGGCTCGGCCGTCGGCGGCTTCTTCGCTTTCGTGGTGCTGCTGCTGCTCTGGGCGGTCACGGCGCGGTAGGAGGTCTGGTCATGCCTGAAGGGTTGTTGGCGGAGGCGCGTTCGGCGGCGGCGGGCGGTTGCCTGCGGGTGCGGCTCTGGCCGCTGCCGGCGTCGGCGCAGCTGCTGCGGTGCGTGGTGTCGGAGGTGCTGGGCGCCCCGCCGGCGGACAGTCTGCCGCTGGTGGTGGTTTCTGCGGCCGACGGCGTGCGTTCGCTGCGCGTGGCCGGCGCCCGGATGGATGCGCATCTCGAGCTGTTGGTGTCGGACCTGGTGGTCGGCGTGCCGGACGGGGTGGCCGGGGACGAGCCGGGACACCTGCTTGCGACCGTTTCTTCTACGGGCCCGGCGGCCGAGCGGCTCGATGCGCTGCGGCGCGGCTGGGGCGTGACCGGTTCCGGAACTCCGTGGATGCGCCTTACGGACACGCCCGTGGCGTCGGCATCGGCGAGGTGCGGCCCGCTCGGGCCGCGGCTTGCGGGCACCTGTTTCGCCGACGGCCGGCTGGTCTTCGCCGGTCTCGACGTCGACCGCGGCGCGCCGTCCTGAGCCGGACCTGCGGCGTCCGCGGGCCGTCGCGGCGCCGGTCTACAGGCCGTCTTCCCATTCTCCGCTTTCCTCCGCCGTCTTCGTGGTCTCCCGTCCAGACGGGGCCGGCCGCGTCGTGCATCTCCTCGCCGGCAGCGGTCTGCCGGACCAGCCGGAGGCATTCCTGCGCGTACTCGGCGGGAACCGGCGGGGCGCAGGCGCCGGCCAGCGCCGCCGCGATCGCGATTGCGGTGCTCTTGATGTTCGGCATGGGCCGAAGACTCTCCGCGGAAGGTCGGCGGGACCGGATCCGGTGGAACCTGTTCAGCGCACCCGG
>JAPOVI010000157.1 GCA_026708265.1 Acidobacteriota bacterium | reverse complement strand
CGCCTGCACGTCGAGTCCGGCGCGGTACCACCGGAGGAGCGCGTTCACGGCGAATGCGTGACGGAAGTCATGCGTGCGTGGGAGATGACCTGTCGCGGTCCGGACGCCGGCCCGCCGGAAGAGTGCCCGCATGGCGCCGCCGAAGCTCCCGCCGCTGTAGCCGGTGGCGGGTGGCTCGACCTCACGGGCGGTATCCGCCGACAGCGGGACGAGGCGCGACTTGTGGAACTTGGACTCGCGGATCGCCAGCGTGCGTTGCGGCGGGTCGTAGTCTCCGACGGTCAAGCGGGTCAGCTCTCCGCGTCGCAGGCCCGTGGTGGACAGCACCACGATCGCGAGGCGCATGTTTTCGGGACGGACTGGCGACCTGGAGCTGTGGGCCAGCGTGCGCGCAACGGCCAGCAAGTGGACGATCTCGCGGTCGGTGAAGATGTGCGGCCGGATGGCTTGGTGGACCGGCGGGAACAGCCGCACGTCGGGGACGAAGCAGTCGGGCTCACCGCGTCGGCGATACAGACACAGGTTTCGCACGATCCGCATGCGGGCTCGACGCGTGCCGGAAGCCAGATGCTGCAGGGTGAGACACCAGGCGGCGAACGTCTCGGCGACGAGATCGACGCCGCGGCCGGCGAGGAACCGATCCAGGTGCCCGAGCACCCATTCTTCCGCTGCGTACTGGCGGCCCAGCGCTCGCTTGAGCGTCAGGTAGCTTCGGATGCAGGCGGACAAGCCGGAACTGAATGTCGTCATGACGCCACCGCCGGCGCACTGCGGTCGACCCCGACCGGCAGAGGCAACGCGACGTCGCGGAGGTCGTCAACCGCCGGGCGGACGTACACGCACGTGCTCTCCAGGGTGCGATGGCCCAAGAGGTCCCCGATCGTCTTGAGCGACAGGCCCGACCGCAAGAGGTGCACCGCGTACGAGTGCCGCAGGCAATGAGGGCCCTGGTACGGAATGGCGAGGCCGCTTCGCTTCGACCACGCCTGGAAGGCCTCGGTGACGGCCGTCGGCTTGAGGACGCCGGTCGGGGTGCGGCAGCGGAGAAACAGCTCCCGATAGCTGCGCGCCGGACCGCCTCGGAACGGGACGCGCTGCCGGCGCACATTCAGGACAGGGCGTCCGTGGCGGAGGTAGTCGAGCAGCGCGGTCCCGACCTCGTCGGTGAGCGGCAGCCAGAGCGAGCCGCGTGTCTTGCGTTGCGGGATGCGCAGCCGTTCCGCCCGCCACTCCACGTCGTCGATCGTGAGCGTCACGACCTCGCACGCGCGCAGGCCGTAGGTCGCCATGAGCTGGGACCAGCGCCTCCGGGTGCTGACGAACTGCCGGCTGGAGGGCAGCGCCTTCGTGACAGCCCGTCCGGAGCCCGGTGGGGCGACGCCCACCATGCGCTCGCGGCGGGGACCTGATCGTCCGACGCGCGGGCGCCCAGCATCCCGCCCCAGTCCGTCAACCCGTCGCCGTTCCGCAGGATGTGACGGGGCGCGGTCGTTGGCAGTGAGGACGCGCCCGCGGCGGTCCAGGTGGACGACGCTGACCAGCGGGTTGTCGAGCAGGGGCGGTCACGCTCGAGGCCTGCTCTGCCGCTCGCCCGTGTCGACCGCCGTTCGTCGTGCACGTCCAAGGCCGGAACCTGAGTTGGCGGATCGGACCATCGGGAAACTCGATGAGGAGGCCGTCCACGTACCTGCGGTCCGACATTGGGTGCTCCTGCAAGGTCGGCGCCCGCCGCGGCGTGCTCCGGCCACGGCCTACCCCCAGCCGTAGCCGATGCGCACGTAGTAGTAGGCCCCGCTGTAGCCCCACGGCATGTACTCGCTGTACCGCTCCCCGACGGCATGGGCGACGACCGACACCTGCGAGTAGGTATCGAAGACGTTCTGGGCCCCGAGGGCCAGCGTCGTTCCCGCCCCGAGCGGCACGCTCAGCTCCAGGTCCAGGATCGGCCGCCCCTCGAAGAAGCCCTGTTCCAGCCCGGCCGAGACGTCGAAGAGCGTCCCGCGCCCGCTGTCGTAGTCGTACCAGCCGCCGTAGTAGTTGAGGCGACCGACGAGGCTCGCGCGACCGACGCGTTGCGTGACGCCGACGTTCCAGCGCGTGCGCGGCAGCGCGTAGCCGTACTCGGCGAGCCGCCGGCTGTCGAGCAGCCCCCTGGCGTTGTCGGTCACCTCGGTGTCGGTGTGGTTGAAGACGGCGCTGATGGTCGTGTTTCCCCGCAGCGCGAGCGGCGTCCAGGTCGAGACGACGTCGACACCCTGCGAGCTCGTGCCGAAGGCGTTGGTGAAGAACCGGTAGATCCTCACGTTCTCCGCCGCCTGGAACCCCCCGGCCACGACCTCCGCGATCTCGGCGGGCGTCAGCGTGAAGTTCCTGGTGATCCCGATCCGGTCGGATACGTCGATGCGAAAATAGTCGGCGGTGAGCGTGAAGGGGCCGCCGCCGAACACGACGCCCACGGTGTAGTTGATCGATGTCTCGGGTTCGAGCGGGGCCCCGCCGCGCCGCAGCGCCACCGGCGAGATCGAGGGGACGGACGCGTGGTTGACGAGTTCCCCCACCGTCGGGTCGAACTGGCTCTGGATGTGGAGGCCGTGTTGCTGGCCGGGGGTGGGGGCCCGGAACCCGGTGCTCACGCTGCCTCGCACGAAGCCGAGACGAGCGGACACCTTGCCGTTCGTCGTCGTCCCGAATCCCTGGAAGCGTTCGATGCGGGCGGCCGCGCCCAGCGTCCACTCCCCGTCGGCGGCGGTCACCTCGAGGTCGCCGTACGCCGCGAGGTTGCGGCGGTTCCAAGTGCCCGCCTGCGCGGGGCTGTAGGCGACGGGGCCGTTGGAGCCCGCCGTGAAGCCCTGCGCCGCGTACGGGCCGATCTCCCATCCCGCGCGGTCGCCCGCCCGCAGGCCGAACTGCTCTTCGCGCCATTCCGCGCCGCCGGCGACGTGGACGCGGTCGCCCGGTGCGTACGACAAGTCGAAGCTGACGTTGACGTCCCGCTGCCGGTTCGTGCCGATGTCGAATGCGCGCGGAGACGTCGGGCCGAGCGATGCGTTGACCGTGTCGCGGACGAAGAAATCGGCCTGGTGCACGCCGAGCGAAGCGCTCAGGTCCCAATCGAAGTCGCCGGCTGTCGAGCCGCGCAACCCCCCGACCACCGAAGCGTCGGCCACCGTACCTGTTCTCCGCGGCGTGAAGCCGCCCGGGAACAGCTCCTGGAACGTGAAGCAGTTCGGGTCATCGGTCACCCGCCGCAGGGCGACCGGGTCGGGCACGTCGTCGGTGACGGTGACGGTGGGGCAGTTGGCCGAGCCCATGCCGTGGGCCGCGAGCACGTCGCCCACGAGCAGCGTCCGGCCGCGGTCGTTGCTGAACACCCCGAGCCGCGTGTTCGGGTTCCGGTAGAAGACGCTGAGCGTTACCGTC
This sequence comes from Acidobacteriota bacterium, assembly GCA_026708265.1. Lineage (GTDB taxonomy): Bacteria > Acidobacteriota > Vicinamibacteria > Vicinamibacterales > UBA8438 > JAGWAJ01. Next base: position 628 of record JAPOVI010000157.1, on the reverse strand, counting down.
TTGCGGGCGTAGCTCGTGTGGGCGTAGGCCTGCACGCCGGCCGGGAGAGCGTAGCCGAAGTTGCCGAACGCCTTCAGGTCGTCGTCGACCCGCGGGTCTCCCCAGGCCTGCGGACGGTCCGAGACGATGTGCGTATTGCCGGCCGCGACGAGGGCGACCGCATCGCGCCGCGGCGCGGCCCGGTTCGTCGGGTTCGCGTTGCCGTACTCGAGGCTGAGGTTGGCGAACCCGGCGGCGCCCAGCGGCAGACCGACGTTGCCGGCGAACCGGGTCGATTCCCCGTCGCCGGCGCGATACAGCCCGGTGTCCAGCTCGACAGACCCGCCGCTGCGGCCATCCTTGAGCTCGAAGTTCAGCACGCCCGCAATGGCGTCGGATCCGTACTGGGCCGCCGCGCCGTCTCGCAGCACCTCGACCTGCCGTAGCGCGATGGCGGGGATGGCGGAGATGTCGGGGCCCTGCGAGCCGAACGCCACGCCGTTGCCGCCCGACCAGTCGACGATCGACGACCGGTGGCGGCGCTTGCCGTTGATCAGCACCAGCGTGTGATCGGGGGCCAGGTTGCGCAGCATGGCGGGGCGGACCACCGTCGAGACGCCGCTGATCGGCTGGGTGTTGGTGCTGAACG
>JAPOVI010000211.1:871-4049 GCA_026708265.1 Acidobacteriota bacterium | reverse complement strand
GCCGCTGAACATGGCGAGCGTCAGCGAGAGCGCTCCCAGCGCGCCGAGGGTGCCCGCGTAGAGCCCCCAGATTCCCGACGGTCCGGTGGGTTCGAAGCTGTCGCCCATCACCCTCATGCCGATCAGGCCTCCCACGATCGCGATCACCAAGTAGGCGATCCCGATGCCGACGTAGGGCTTGAACGGCGACATCGTTTCGTCCACCAGGCGCGCCCGGCCCAGAACCGGACCGTAGAGACCCCAGCACAGCGCCGTGCCGAGAGCGAAAACGAAGGGGAGGAAGTTCTTCATCGATGGTCTCCAGGTGCTCTCCGGTACGGGGCGCCGCGCCGGCGCCGGACCGGAGCGTTCGTCCGCATGGTCCAGGTTCCGCCGCCGGAGGTTATCCCCTGAGTAGGGACACCGCAGCGGTCCGGCCCGGCAAACCGGTGACGCCGCCGCCCGGGTGGCAACCGGCGCCTCCCAGCCACAGGCCCCCGATCGGCAAGGCATCGCCGGCCCACGCTCCCGCCGTGGGCCGCAGCCACAGGCTCTGGCCGGGATTCATCTCGCCGTGGTGGAGTCCGCCCTCGGTGGCCCCGTACTCCGATTCGTAGTCCGTGGGCAGCAGCAGCGCGTACTCGTGGATCTTGCCGCCGACGCCCGGCGCCCAGCGTTCGAGCTCGGCCACCATCCGGTCCAGAAGCTCCGGACCCGCCGAAGCCCAGCCGCCATCGACCTCGAACGGGAGGTGATGCGCCGTCGCCAGCAGCAGATGCCGCCCCGGCGGCGCCAGCGACGGATCGAGAGTCGTCGGCAGCGTGACTTCGATCCACGGACGCTCCGGCAAACGGCCGTACTTCGCCGCATCGGCTGCGCGCTCGAGGTCGTCCGGATCCTGGGCCAGCACGATCCGTCCGGTGAGGGCCGGCCGTTCGAGGCCCTGCAACGGGGGAAGACCGTCGAGGGAGAGTGCCAGCCGAGCCGCGGCGCCGCGGTACTTCACGCCCTGAAGCCGGCGCACGAAACGAGGTTCGAGACGCGGCGCGCCGACCAGGTCGAGGAACGTGGCGCTAGGCGTCGCGGTCGAGACGACCGACACGGCTTCGATCCGCTCACCGTCCGATAGCTCCACACCCGCGACACGGCGCTCATCCACCAGGATTCGGGATACGGCGGCGCCGGTTCTGAACACCGCGCCTGAAGCCGTGGCCGACGCCACCAGCGCCGCGGCCAGCCCATCCGCGCCGCCGCGGGCCCGGACCACGGGCGCCAGCCGGTCGGAGCCACCGGGAGCGCAGTGGTAGAGCAGCGGCCAGCCGGTGCCGTTCGCCCGTGGACCCAGGCCGGTCGCCGGGAGCGCCAGACCACACAGTCCCGCAACCAGCGCCCGGGTCTCGAACCACTCCTCCAGTAACTCCTCGAGGGGTATGGACACGAAGCGCAGCAGCTCCGGCGCGAGCAGCAGGCGCCCCATGTCGGCGAGTTCCGGCGGCCGGCACAGCAGGGGTTCGAGCGACGCCGCCCGCTCCGCGACCTCGGCGACGAACCGGGGCCAGGCGGCAGCGTCGCGGGGACTGGCCGGGGCGAGTTCCGCGGCGGTCCGCTCGGCTTCAGGCCAGAGGACAACGGCGGCGGAGTCCCCGACCGCCGGGACCGCCGCCACGGCCGGCGCCTGGATCAATTCAAGGCCGAAGCGAAGCAGTTCGAGTTCGTCGATCAGGGAACGGCGGAACATCCCCAGATCGTTGCTTCCCACGTCCACGCGGTGGCCCGGAATCAGTTCCCGGGTCGACGCAAGCCCGCCGAGTTCGCTCCGTGCCTCGAACAGAACGACCTCCCTGCCGGAACGGGCCAGCACGGCGGCGGCGACGAGGCCGTTATGACCCCCGCCGACGATCGCGACGCGGTCGCTCACCGCGCCTCCACGCGGCGCTTCACATCGTCCAGGATCCTGAGCGCCGCCAACCGGCCCGGTCCGCCGGAGATGCCGCCGCCGAACTGCGTCGCCGAGCCGCAGAGGTAGTAACCCGGCAATGGCGTCCGGAAGCCCGCGGCCGCTGGATCCGGACGCAACAGGAAGAGCTGCGACAGCCGCAACTCGCCGTGGAAGATGTTGCCGCCCGGAATGCCCGCGATCGACTCGATGTCCGGCGGCACCCGCACCTGCCGGTGCAGCACCTGGTCCTCGATGCCGGGAGCGTACTCCGCCAGCGTGCGCACGACCGCGTCGCCGAAGGCCTCGCGCTGCGCGTCCCAGGTGGTTCCCGCCAGTTCGTAGGGCGCGTACTGCACGAAGCAGGAAACCACGCACTTGCCCGGCGGCGCCATGTCCGGGTCGAGGACCGAGGGGATGATCATGTCGATGAACGGACGCTGCGAGAACCCGCCATACTTCGCGTCGTCGTAGGCCCGGTCGACGTAGTCGAGGCCTGGAGCGATCGTGATCCCGCCCGCGAGATGGGGACCGGGCTCCGGCATGCACTCGAAACGCGGCAAACCGTCGAGCGCCAAGTTGACCTTCCCCGCACAGCCCCGGCTCTGCCATCGGGACACACGGTCGCGGAGCGCCTCCCCCGCGCCGCCGCGAACGTCCTCGGCGTCGAGCAGCCGGCCGAGTCTGACCTGCGGCGCCGCCGTCGAGACCACGTTGTCGGCGGTCAGTTCGTCGCCGTTCGCCAGCACGACGCCGCGCGCGCGGCCCTCGCGCGCCAGCACCCGGACCACCGGACAATCCGTGCGGATCTCGGCGCCGTAGCCGCGCGCGGCCGAGGCGATCGCCGCCGCGACGCCGCCGGTGCCACCTTTCTGGAAGCCCCACTCCCGGTACACGCCGTCGACCTCGCCCATGTAGTGGTGCAGCAGCACGTACGCCGAACCCGGCGTGCGAGGCGACAGAAAGGACCCGATGATGCTGGACGACGAGAGCGCGGCCTTGAGCACGTCGCACTCGAACCACCGGTCCAGGAAGTCCGCCGCACTCATCGTCAGCATCTGCACGAAGGAGCGCATTCGCTCCTTGGGCAGATCGAGAACGTAGCGGGCGACCTCGGCCACTTCCGCCGACACCTCAGAGCCAACCTGCTCCGGATCCTCCTCCACATGACCCGCTATGGCGGCGGCGAGTTCGTCCGGCGCAGCCCGCTGCAGTTTGAACATCAGGTGCCCCAGGCGCCGCATCTCGAGTTGGTACTCCGCC
>JAPOVI010000211.1:0-818 GCA_026708265.1 Acidobacteriota bacterium | reverse complement strand
CCGCGAGTGACGCGCGATGTGGTGATAGGTCCGCTGGGGGTCCGCCTCGCGGAAGAGACAGTCGCCGCCCGGTAACGGGTTCAGGGTGCTGGCCGTCGGCACCAGGAACAGGCCGTGCTTCACCAGGTCGAGTTCGTGGATGACTTCCGGGCGCAGCAGCGACACCAGGTACGAAAACACGCTGTACCGGAACCCCGGAAACGCCTCCTCGCTGAGTGTGGCGCCACCGATGACTGGCGCACGCTCCAGGACGACGACGTCCAAACCGGCTCGGGCCAGGTACGCCGCGGAGACCAGACCGTTGTGCCCGGCGCCGACGACGATCGCGTCGAAGCGGCCTCCCCGCCGGTCGGGGGCTCCGCTTGCGGTCCCGGCGGCTCCCACCGCGCCTTCCGTCACCCGGCCGCGCCCGTAGCCGAACCCACGGCGGTCTTGCGGGCCGGATGGAAGAACGGCCGCTTCGCGACCCGCGCCCTGGCCCGGCGCCGTCCGTAGCCGACCGCGACCTCGAACTCCAGGGCCGTGCCGAGCGCGGCCACGTCGGCGTGGACCGTAGCGAGGCCGATGTACTTCTTGAGGAGCGGCGAAAAGAACCGCGTCGTGCACTGCCCCACTTGCAATCCTCCGGGCGCGAACACGGGCGTCGGTTCCCGCGACGCCGGCTCGCCGACCACCTGCGGGCGCAGGTCGATCTCTGCCCACAGCCGTTCCAGTTCGAACCAGTCGACTTCGAGCCCGACCAAGGCCCAGGCCGGCCCCCGCTCGCGCTCGAGTTCGAGCGCCCGGCGACCCACGAAGTCGGCCTCCTTGTCGAGCTT
>JAPOVI010000116.1 GCA_026708265.1 Acidobacteriota bacterium | reverse complement strand
GCAGCCAGCGCTCGTCGATGTCGAGGGCCAGCAGATCGCGGACAGCGTTGACGTACTCGGCCGTCGTGAGGCGCCGCACCGCGGGCCGGCCGGGGTACGGTGCGGCCGCCGCGGCGCGGTCGAGCTCCGCCTCGAGCCACGCCACGAACCCCTCGTGGGCCTCCCGTTCCGGCCGTGGGCGCCCCGCCGGCGGCATCATGCCGAGCCGCAGCTTGCGGACCACCGCCTCCCACGCGCCGGGGTCGGCCCCGACGTCGGCCACGTCGAGCGCGTCGAACGCGAACGGGACCGCACCCCGCTCGTGCATCGGCTCGTTGTGGCAAGCGACGCAGTACCGATCCAGCAGCGCCTGCCCTGATGCGGTGGCGGTGCCCGCTGCCCCGGCCGCCGCAGGAAGGGGGTTGGTGGTCTGGGCTCCCGCCGGGCCCGCAGCCGCGAGCAAGGCCAGGACCGGGACCGCCACCGTCACCGGGAGGCGCGAGTCCTTCACAGTGGCCCATTCTGGTCGGGGGCCGTCGGGCTGTCAACGTCGGCGAGAGGCCGTCGGACCGCCACCACGGCGCGGGCGCGGCCGGCGCAGCCCCTTGAGGAGTATCGCCGGGAGCTTCTTCAGGCGCTGCGTTCGCGGGTCGACCTCGAAGCCGCCCGACTCCAGGGCGGTCACGCCGAGGAGAGGCTCGGCGTCGGCGTCGCCGAACACCAGCGTGCCGCCTACGATCTTGCTCAGGAACTCGATGCGGGCGACCGTGGTGTCCAGTTCGATGGGGCTGCCATCGGCGAGGACGTACGTTTCGCGGGCCAGCGGCTCGAGGCCGATTGCTTCCAGGTGCGGTCTCGGCACCAGGGAATCGAAGGCACCGGTGTCGACGAGAAAGCGGCCCGTCCAGTGGCGCTCCGGCGCGGCCGGGTTGCGGATCGTGACCGTTACGTGCGTGGCGCCCATCGCCGCCTGAACCTGTATCGTTCCATTGTAGACCGCTGGTGCCTTCGACGGCGGGGGAGTGCTGCGTGATCTCCGGACTCCGGTGGAAGCCGCAAGCCGCGGCGCTGTTGGGCAGCGTCGGCCTGATCTGGGCCGTGTCGCTGTACGGACTGCTCGTCGACTCGGGCGTCGTCTCCGCGCTGGCGCTCGTGCCGCGCCGCATCGACGGTCTGCCCGGCGTGCTCGGCACACTCTTCGTGCACGGCTCTCTCGGCCACCTGTCGGCGAACACCCCGCCCCTGCTCGTTCTGGGCGGCATGGTCGCCGTGCGCGGCGCGGCCTACTACCTGACCGCCGCGCTGGCGATTGCCGTGGTGGGCGGCCTGGGCCTCTGGGTGGTCGGACGAGAGGCGGCGCACATCGGCGCCAGCGGCCTGATCTTCGGCCTGTTCGGCTTCCTGGTCGCGCGCGGCTACTACGAGCGCCGGTGGTCCTCGATTGCCGCCGCCCTCGTCGTCATCGTCCTATACGGAGGCATGATCGCGGGCGTGGTGCCGCGCGGCGGGCAGATCTCCTGGGAGGCCCACCTCTGCGGGCTGCTCGCCGGCATCCTGTGCGCCAGGAGTCTGCGCCGCAGAACCGGCGACGCAGCGGTGTCGCGCCAGGAGTCTGCGCGGTAGCGCCGCCAACCCGTCGCAGGCTCCGGGTCGGCCCCAGCCCCCACCGTCCTAGGAGCTTGCGCCGCGGCACGCACTCCGTTGGCGTTCTGCGGCGCAAGCTCCTAGCGCCGCCAACCCGTCGCAGGCTCCGGGTCGGCCCCAGCCCCCACCGTCCCAGGAGCTTGCGCCGCGGCACTTCACGACCCGCGACGCACCAACTCCGTGCCTGCGCAGACTCCCAACGCGCCCGCCCTGGGCGCGCTGACACGGACTCCCTCCCAACGCGACCGCGGGGTCGCGCGCGGCGCCGTTCGCCGTCAGGCGGTGACGGGGGCGGCCGGACGCGCGGCCCCCCGCACGAGGGCGCCCTGGGATCGCACCGCTGCGCTCGTCTGCCCGAACTCCGTCAGCACGTGCCCGGCGATCAGCCAGGCATCGCCCTCGCGCTCCGCGGTGACCGTTTCGACGGCCGTGGTCCGGTCGGCGAAGACCGTCTGGAACGAGAACACGACGTAGGGCGCGTCGGGCGCCCCCGGCAGCGTGTCGGTGCGGGTCGTCTCGCGTAGCGCCCGGGTGTCCACCTCGCCGAGCGGCGCCCGATGCGTCTCCATGGCCCGCACCAGATCGTCGGCGGAAACCACCCGCTGGAAGTAGGTGGAGCCGAGCTGCCAGGCGTCGCGGTAGCGGCCGCTGTCGATCAGCTCCAGCCAGGCGTCGACCGTCGGGCGGGCGGCGGCGACGTCCATCTCGTCGGAGGTCGGACCGGGGGCTTCCGGCTCGATGATTGGCGTCGGCTCGGTCGGCCTCCGCGAGTCGCACGCGGAGAGGCCGGCCGACGCGACGGCAAGCGGCACCGCGAGGCAACTCGACCGAATCCAACCCGACATGGGTGCTCCCTGCTGCTATTCTTGATGGCGATCGGAGCGAAGGGTACCAGACATGCCGCGGATCGCGTTCGACGAGCTGCCCGGCGACGCCCGGGTGTGGATCTTCTCGGCGGAGCGGGAGCTGACCGAGTCGGAGCGGGCGCGCCTGCTGGCGGAGGTCGATGCCTTCATCCATCGATGGGGAGCCCACGCGACGCCGCTCACCGCCGGGCGGCACCTGGCGTACGACCGGTTTCTCTTCGTCGCAGTCGATCAGCGCGCCGCGGGACCGTCCGGCTGCTCGATCGATGCCCTCGTGCGGCAGATGCAGGCCCTCCAGCACGAGCTCGGCGTCGAGCTGGTGAACCACGCGCCCGTGCTGTTCCGCCGGGGGGGCGCCATCGAGCGGGTGTCGCGCGAGTCGTTCGCCGAGATGGCCGCGGCCGGCGCGGTCGGCCCCGGGACGACCGTCTTCAACAACACGCTGACGAGCCTGGGCGACGTGCGGGCCGGCCGGTGGGAGGTTGCCGCCGCCGACTCTTGGCACGCTCGGGCGTTCTTCTGATCGACGGGCAACCGCACTCGCTGCCATGAGCTCCCCGAGCGCCGCGACGGTCGAGCGCTGGTACCTGCGTCTGGCGCTGCGGATCGGCATCGTCGCGTGGGTGTCGCTGCTGCTCGCCGAGGTGGGCTGGTTCCGGGTCTGGCTGGTCCTCCCCGTCATCGCCCTCGTCGCCGTCGGCGCTCTCCACGACGCAGTCCGCACGGGACGGGCGGCGGCGCGCCGCGGACGGTTCACGCTGCGGGCGGCGGCGGGGTCCGGGGCGCTCCTGCTCCTGTCCGGCATGGCATTCCTGCCGCCGTTCGAAGCGGTGGTCTCCGGAGGCGACGCGACGGTGTACGTCGCTTTCGGGCGCCAGATCGCCGAGACCGGCCGCCTCGTGTTCGACGACGAGCTGGTCCGGCAGCTTCCGGTCGACCTGCGGGCCGAGCTCTTCGACAACCGGATCCTCGGTGACGCGACCGGAGAGTACGCGCGGTTTCCCGGCGGGTTCCAGATTCCGGACATCGGCGACCCGACGGTGACGGCGGGATTCTCGCCGCTGTTTCCCGTCCTCACGGCGCTCTTCTACGAGCTGTCGTCGATGCACGGGGCCCTCTACGTCGCGCCGGCGTTCGCGATTCTCAGCGTCGGCGCCCTGCTGCTCGTCGCCGCGCACTTCGTTGGCTGGCGCTACGGTTGGCTCGCCGTCGCCCTCACCCTCGTCGCGATGCCGCAGATCTGGTTCGGGCGGCTGCCCGTCCCGGAGATGCTGGCGCAGTGGCTGGTCCTGAGCGGGCTCCTGGCCTGGGTCGTGGCGTTGCGGGACCGGGCGCCGAGATGGGCGTTCGCGAGCGGCCTGTTCCTCGGGCTGGGCTGCTTTGCCAAGGTGGACCTCATCGTGCTGCTGGGCGTCGCCCTGGTGGCGTACGTCGCCTGGCGCCTCCTTGCACGACCCGAACGCGGGGACCTCGCCATTCGGTACTTCCCCTACCTGCCCGTCTCGTTCGCCTCGCTGCTCCTGCCCAACTCCACCCCCCACCCCGCGTTTGCCCCCCCCTACCGCCGCTCCTTCGAGCCCCCCCCCAGC
>JAPOVI010000147.1 GCA_026708265.1 Acidobacteriota bacterium | reverse complement strand
TGGGACGGTGGGGGCTGGGGCCGACCCGGAGCCTGCGACGGGTTGGCGGCGCTAGTGCATTGCCGTCCTGGCCGGTGGGCGCGCGAGGATCCGGCTACCCCCGGACCGGGCATGGAATCAGCACTACTGATACTGTAGGCGCTTGCCATTAGCCACGGTTGTGGGTAAGGTGACGGTTTCATGCACCTGGAGTCCCTCAACATCTTCTGCGACGTGGTGCGTCACCAGAGCTTCTCGCGCGGCGCTATGGCCAGCTCGGTGAGCCAGTCCGCGGCGAGCCAGGCGGTGCGCCAGATCGAGAAGCGCCTCGGCGCGCAGCTCATCGACCGCTCGAAGCGGCCGTGGCGGCTCACCCCCGAGGGACGGCTCTTCTTCAAGGGGTGCCAGGAGATCGTCGAGCGCTACCACGAGCTCGAGGAAGCCGTGCAGCGACGCCAGCAGCCCTCGGGCTACACCGTCCGCGTCGCCTCCATCTACTCGGTGGGCCTGCACGACCTGAGCCAGTACGTCGATCGGTTCCGGGCATCGGCGCCGGGCGCGGGGGTCGACCTGGAGTACATGCATCCCGACCAGATCTACTCGCGGGTGCTCGCGGACCAGTCCGACCTGGGCCTCATCTCGTTCGCCAACCCGGGGCGCGAGCTGACGGCCACCCCGTGGCAGAGCCAGCCGATGGTCGTCGCCTGTCCGCCGGGTCACCGCTTGGCACGGTCTGCGGCGGCGATGGAACCCCGCGTGCTTCGCGGCGCAGCCTTCGTCACCTTCGACCGCGGGCTCAAGGTGCGCCGCGAGATCGACCGCTTCCTGCGCCGGCACGACGCCGACGTGCACGTCGTGGCCGAGTTCGACAACATCGAGAACATCAAGCAGGCCATCGAGGACGGCGCCGGCGTCGCGCTGCTGCCGGAACCGACGCTGCGGCGCGAGGTCGAGCGCGGGACGCTGGTGAAGGTCGCCTTGGGGACCGAGCCCGGCGAGCCGCCCTTCGTCCGCCCCTTGAGCATCATTCGCCGCCGCCGGCGGCGGCTCAATCCGGCGGTGACCGGATTCATCGAGCTGCTGTGCGGGCCGGACGCCGCCGTCGCCGGGTCTCGCGCCGGCTGACAGTCGACTGCTGACGATGACGCGAGCTGACCATCCATGACCATGCCATCGACGAGGAAGGAGCGGGGCGCGCCACGGGCCGGCCCTGCCGTCGGACCGCCGCCGGCGCAGGGCCTCTACGACCCGCGGTTCGAGCACGACTCGTGCGGCGTAGGGTTCGTGGTCAACATCAAGGGCGAGCGGTCGCACAAGCTGGTGCGGCAGGCGTTCGAGGTCGGGCTGAACCTGCTGCACCGGGGCGCGTGCGGGTGCGAGGTGAACACCGGCGACGGCGCCGGCATGCTGCTGCAGGTGCCGCACCGGTTTCTGGCCAAGGCGGCGCCCGCCGCCGGCATCGAGCTGCCGGGGGCCGGGGAGTACGGCGTCGGCATGGTGTTCCTGCCGCGGGACGCGGTCGAGCGGGGCCGCATCGAGGAGCTCTTCGCCCGCGTCGTCGCCGAGGAAGGGCAGCGCCTGCTCGGCTGGCGCGACGTTCCGACGGACAGCTCCGCGCTCGGGCCGACCGCCCGCCGCGGCGAGCCGGTGATCCGGCAGGTGTTCATCGGCCGCGCGGGGCGCGCGGCGGAGAACGCGTCCGATCCGGGTCCGGATGGGGCGCGCGCCCGCTTCGAACGCAAGCTCTACGTCATCCGGCAGCGGGTCAGCCGGGCCGCCGACGCGCTGGACCTCGCCGAGCGCGACCTGTTCTACGTGGCGAGCCTGTCGTCGAACACCATCGTGTACAAGGGCATGCTGATCGCCGACCAGATGGAGGCGATGTTCCCCGACCTGATGGACCCGGACTTCGAGTCGGCGCTCGCGCTCGTCCACTCCCGCTTCAGCACCAACACCTTCCCGTCGTGGCCCCTGGCCCACCCCTACCGCTACATCGCCCACAACGGGGAGATCAACACGCTGCGGGGCAACATCAACTGGATGCGCGCGCGCGAGTCGCTGTGCCGATCAGAGCTGTTCGGCGACGACCTCGCGAAGCTGTTTCCGCTGATCCGCGAGGGACAGAGCGATACCGCGACGTTCGACAACGTGCTCGAGTTCCTCGTCCTCACCGGCCGGCCACTGGCCCACGCGGTGCTGATGATGATCCCGGAACCGTGGTCGAACCACGAGTCGATGGCCGCGGACCGGCGCGCCTTCTACGAGTACCACGCCTCGCTGATGGAGCCGTGGGACGGTCCGGCCTCGATCGCGTTCACGGACGGTACGGTGATCGGCGCCGTGCTCGACCGCAACGGGCTGCGGCCGTCTCGCTACTACGTCACCAACGACGACATGGTCATCATGGCGTCGGAGGTCGGCGTTCTCGACATCCCGCCGGAGAACGTGCGGATCAAGGACCGCCTGCACCCGGGCCGCATCTTCCTGGTAGACACCGCCCAGGGGCGCATCATCGACGACGAGGAGATCAAGCGGCAGCTCGCGGCCGAGCGGCCCTACGCGGAGTGGTTGGCGCGGGAGCTCGTGCACGTCGACGATCTGCCCGCGGCGCCGGCGGACGCTCCGCCCCCGCGCGAGACACTGCTCCGGCGCCAGCGGGCCTTCGGCTACACCGAGGAGGACCTGCGCCTGCTCGTCGCCCCCATGGCCCAGCAGGGGGCGGAACCGATCGGCTCGATGGGCACCGACACGTCTCTCGCGGTGCTGTCGGACCGCTCGCGGCTGCTCTACGACTACTTCAAGCAGCTCTTCGCACAGGTGACGAACCCGCCTCTCGACGCCATCCGCGAGGAGCTCGTCACCGACATGGGCTCGACGCTGGGAGCCGAGCGCAACCTGCTCGAGCCCGAGGCGGCGTCGTGCCACCACGTGAAGATCGACTACCCGGTGCTGGCGAACGGCGAGCTCGCGAAGCTGCGCCACCTCGCCGATCCGGCCTTCCGATCCACGACGCTGCCGATGCTCTTCGACCCGCGGGCGGGCGCGGCGGGTCTGGCGGACGCGATGGATGCGCTGCGGGCTCGGGCGAGCGCCGCCCTCGAGGCGGGCGCCACCTTCCTCGTGCTGTCGGATCGCGGCGTAGACGCGGAGCATGCCCCGATACCGGCCCTGCTGGCCACGGCGGGCGTGCACCACCACCTCGTGCGGGAAGGCACTCGCACCCGCGTGGCGCTCCTCGTCGAGACCGGCGAGGCGCGCGAGTGCCACCACATGGCGCTGCTCCTCGGCTACGGGGCCGCCGCCGTCAACCCGTACCTCGCGTTCGAGACGATCGGCGAGCTGCTGGCCGGCGGCGAGATTCGGGACGTCGACCAGGACGAGGCCGAGCGGCGCTACGTCCGCGCCTGCACGAAGGGCGTGCTGAAGGTGATGTCGAAGATGGGGATCTCGACGCTGCAGAGCTACCGCGGCGCGCAGATCTTCGAGGCGGTCGGGCTCGACAAGGGCTTCGTCGACCACTACTTCACCTGGACCGCGTCGCGCGTGGGCGGCATCGGCATCGAGACGGTGGCCGACGAGACGGCCCGCCGTCACGCGCAGGCGTTCCCGAGCCGCGGCCGGGACGACGGCGAGCTCGACTCGGGCGGCGAGTACCAGTGGCGGCGCGACGGCGAGTACCATCTCTTCAACCCGCAGACGGTGTTCAAGCTGCAGCACGCCACTCGGAGCGGCCAGCGCGAGATCTACCGCGAGTACGCCGAGCTGGTGAACGACCAGAACCGGCAGCGGGCGACGCTCCGGGGCCTGATCGCCCTGAAGCCGGCCGACCGGCCCGTCCCACTCGACGAGGTCGAGCCGCCCGAGGCGATCTTCAAGCGCTTCTCGACCGGCGCGATGTCGTACGGCTCGATCAGCGCGGAGGCCCACGAGACGCTGGCGATCGCGATGAACCGGCTCGGCGGCAAGTCCAACACCGGCGAGGGCGGCGAGGACCCGGCGCGCTACACGCCGGACGCCAACGGCGACCTGCGGCGAAGCGCGGTCAAGCAGGTAGCGTCGGGCCGGTTCGGGGTGACGAGCGAGTACCTCGTCAACTCGGACGACATCCAGATCAAGATGGCCCAGGGGGCCAAGCCGGGCGAGGGAGGACAGCTCCCGGGCTTCAAGGTCTACCCGTGGATCGCGAAGGTCCGCTACTCGACCCCCGGCGTCGGCCTCATCTCGCCGCCGCCGCACCACGACATCTATTCCATCGAGGACCTCGCGCAGCTCATCCATGACCTCAAGAACGCGAACCGCCACGCCCGCATCCACGTCAAGCTGGTGGCGGAGGTCGGCGTCGGCACCGTCGCCGCCGGGGTGGCCAAGGCGCACTCGGACGTCGTGCTGATCTCCGGCCACGACGGCGGCACCGGCGCGTCGCCGCTGACCAGCATCAAGCACGCCGGCGTGCCGTGGGAGCTCGGCCTGGCCGAGACCCAGCAGGTGCTGGTGCTGAACGAGCTGCGCGACCGCATCGTCGTGCAGGTCGACGGTCAGATGAAGACCGGCCGCGACGTCGTCGTCGCGGCGCTGCTCGGGGCCGAGGAATACGGATTCTCCACCGCCCCGCTCGTGGTCACGGGCTGCATCATGATGCGCGTCTGCCACCTCGACACCTGCCCGGTGGGCATCGCAACGCAGAATCCCGAGCTCCGCAAGCACTTCACGGGGCGGCCGGAGTTCGTCGAGAACTACTTCCGGTTCGTGGCCGACGAGATCCGCGAGTTGATGAGCGAGCTCGGCTTCCGGACCATGGACGAGATGATCGGCCGCGCCGACCGGCTCGACGTCTGCGCCGCGGTCGATCACTGGAAGGCGCGCGGCCTGGATCTCACGTCCATCCTGCACTGTCCGGAGGTTCCCCCACACGTGGGTCGCCACTCGGTGCGCCCGCAGGACCACGGGCTGGACCGGGCCCTCGACAACGAGCTCATCGCGCGGTGCGAGCCGGCGCTCGAGCGGCGGGAGCCGGTCGCGATCGACCTCCCCATCCGCAACGTCAACCGCACCGTCGGCACCATGCTCGGGGCCGAGATCACCCGCCGGTGGGGAGCGGAAGGGCTGCCGGACGACACCGTTCGCATCCGCTTCACCGGCTCGGCCGGGCAGAGCTTCGGGGCCTTCGTGCCGCAGGGCGTCTCGATGGCGATCGAGGGCGACGCGAACGACTACTTCGGGAAGGGCCTGTCGGGCGGTCGGCTGGTCATCCATCCGCCGGCCCGCTCGACCTTCGCCCCGGAAGAGAACATCATCATCGGCAACGTCGCCCTGTATGGCGCGACCGGCGGCGAGGCGTTTGTCAGGGGCGTTGCCGGCGAGCGGTTCTGCGTGCGGAACAGCGGCGCGCACGCCGTCGTGGAGGCGGTGGGCGATCACGGCTGCGAGTACATGACCGGGGGGCGCGTCGTCATCCTCGGCCGCACCGGCCGCAACTTCGCGGCGGGCATGAGCGGGGGCATCGCCTACGTTCTCGACCGCGCGGCCGAGTTCCCGCGGCGCTGCAACCCGGGCATGGTCGACCTCGAGGCCCTGGACGAGGACGACGCGGCGCTGGTCCGGGGGCTGCTGGCGCGGCACGCGCAACTGACCGGCAGCAGCGTCGCCGAGCGCGCGCTCGACACGTGGCCGACCGCCCGCGGGCAGTTCGTCAAGGTCATGCCGCGCGACTACAAGCGCGTGCTCGCGGCCGAGGCCCGGGCCCGCGCCGAGTCGCGCGAGCCGGAGTTCGCCGAGCTCATCGGCGCCTGAGTCTGCGCTACGCATCATCATGGGCAAGCTGAAGGGATTCCTCGAGATCGACCGCCAGAAGGCACTCGCTCGTCCGGTCGACGAGCGGGTGCGCGACTGGCACGAGGTCTATCTGCCGTATCGGTCCGACGACCTCCGCGCGCAGGGCGCCCGCTGCATGGACTGCGGCATCCCGTTCTGCCACGAAGGGTGTCCGCTCGGCAATCTCATCCCGGACTGGAACGACCTCGTCTACCGGGACAAGTGGCAGGCGGCCATCGACCGGCTGCACAAGACCAACAACTTCCCCGAGTGGACCGGGCGGCTCTGCCCCGCCCCCTGCGAGGGGTCTTGCGTGCTGGCCATCGACCGCCAGGCAGTCGCCATCAAGTCGGTCGAGCTGGCGATCGTCGAGCGCGCCTTCGACGAGGGATGGATCTCGGCCAGCCCGCCGGCAACGCGCACGGGCAGGAAGGTGGCGGTCGTCGGCTCCGGCCCGGCCGGCCTGGCGGCCGCGGATCAGCTCAACCGTGCCGGCCACACGGTGACCGTCTTCGAGAAGGCCGACCGCATCGGCGGGCTGCTGCGCTACGGCATCCCCGAGTTCAAGATGGAGAAGCGCTTCCTCGACCGCCGCCTGCGGATCCTGGAGGCCGAGGGCGTCCGCTTCCGGACCGGGGTGAACGTCGGCGTCGACCTGTCGGCCGAGCAGATGCAGCGCGAGCACGACGCCACGCTCCTGGCCGGCGGTGCCGGCTGGCCGCGCGACCTCAAGGTGCCGGGCCGCGAGCTCGAGGGCATCCACTTCGCCATGGATTACCTCACGCAGCAGAACCGTCGCTGCGAAGGCGACGTCGTCCCGGCGGATCAGGAGATAACCGCGCACGGCAAGCACGTCGTGATCATCGGCGGCGGCGATACGGGCGCCGACTGCCTGGGGACCGTCCACCGTCAGGGTGCCCGCTCGGTCGCCCAGTTCGAGTTGCTGCCGCGCCCACCGGACGACCGGGCGCCCGACAATCCGTGGCCGACGTGGCCGCACGTCTTCCGGGTCTCGGCCGCCCACGAGGAGGGCGGCGACCGGGTCTACGCCGTCTCGACCGAGCGGTTCACGAGCTCCGGCAACGGCCACGTCAGCGCGCTCCACGCCACGAAGGTTCGCATGACGCAGCGCGACGGCCGCCCCGCGTTCGATCCCATCCCCGGCAGCGCCTTCGAACTGAAGGCCGATCTCGTGCTGCTCGCCATGGGCTTTCTGGGCCCGGAGAGGCCGGGACTGTTGACCGACCTGGGAGTCCGGTTGACCGAGCGGGGCAACGTGTGGCGCGACGAGAACTGGATGACCAGCGTGCCCGGCGTCTTCACGGCAGGCGACATGCAGCGCGGCCAGTCGCTCATCGTCTGGGCGATCGCCGAAGGGCGCAGCGCCGCTCGCGGTATCGATGCCTACCTGATGGGTTCGTCCGCCCTGCCCGCGCCCGTCTGACGACGTCTCCCGGGAGCGGACCGGGCGCCCCCGGGGCCCTTCGATGCAGCCCGTGCGACGCCGGCTGGCCGTCGATGTGGCATGCGCTTTGTATGCCGTACGGGCATGGTATCGCAAGGCAGCAAGAACCACGCAATGAAGAGATCGAAGGCGTTGCCCGCCGAAGTCCGGCCCCTGGCGATGCTGGCGGAGATCAACCAGGTGCTTACGGTGGCGCAGAGCCCGCGGGCGGGGTTTCAGCGCGCGCTCGAGATGCTCGACCACCTCCACGGCGTGATGCGCAGCGCCGTCGTCCTCGCCGACCCGGACACGGGACGGTTGCGGGTGGAGGCGTCCGCCGGGCTGACCGGCGCGGGACGCCACGCCGAATGGGAGATGGGTGAGGGCATCACCGGACGCGTCGTGGCGAGCGGCAAGCCGGTCGTCGTGCCGCAGATCAGCCAGGAGCCGATGTTCCTGCACCGCACGGGACGGCGGCGGGACGGGCCGCGCTCGGAGATCAGCTTCATGTCCGTGCCGATCCCGGGCGAGCGGAAGCCGGTCGGCGCTCTCAACCTCGACTTCCCGTTCGACAAGTCCCGCAACTACGACCGGGACCTGCACGTCTGCCGCGTCGTCGCCTCCATGTTCGGGCAGGCGCTCCGCCTGCAGCAGATGGCCGAGGCGGAGAGGCAGCGGCTGCTCGACGAGAACACCCACCTCAAGGAAGAGCTGAAGCAGCGCTACGACTTCTCGCACATCATCGGCACCAGCGGCCCGATGCGGCAGGTCTACGAGCAGATCGCGCGGGTCGCGTCGTCGAGCACCACCGTGCTCATCCGCGGCGAGTCCGGGACGGGCAAGGAGCTCATCGCGCACGCCATTCACTACAACTCCCCGCGCGCCAAGAAGCCGTTCATCAAGGTGAGTTGCGCCGCGCTGCCGGATTCCCTCATCGAGTCGGAGCTGTTCGGCTACGAGCGGGGAGCATTCACGGGTGCCTCGGCCCGCAAGAAGGGCCGCTTCGAGCTGGCCGACGGCGGCACGCTCTTCCTCGACGAGATCGGCGACATCAATCTGTCGACGCAGGTCAAGCTGCTCCGCGTACTCCAGGAGAAGGAGTTCGAGCGCCTCGGCGGCACCACCCCCGTCAAGTCCAACGTTCGCCTGATCGCGGCGACCAACGCCGACATCGAGAAGGCCATCGCGGCGGGGACGTTCCGTGAAGACCTGCACTACCGGCTGAACGTGTTCGCGATCTTCGTGCCGCCCCTGCGGGAGCGGAAGACCGACATCCTGCTCCTCGCCGACAACTTCCTCGAGAAGTACTCCATCGAGCACGGCAAGCACGTGAAGCGCATCTCCACCCCGGCCATCGACATGTTCATGGCCTACCACTGGCCGGGCAACGTGCGCGAGCTCGAGAACTGCATCGAGCGCGCCGTGCTGGTCTGCGACGGCCACGTCGTGCACGCGCATCACCTCCCGCCCACGCTCCAGACCGGCGAGGCCTCCGGGACCATCACCAACGTGTCGCTCGCCGACGCCGTCTCCGCCTACGAGAAGGACCTGCTGCAGGACGCGCTGAAGACGACCCGCGGAAACCGGGTCAGGGCGGCGAAGCTCCTCGACTCTACGGAGCGGATCGTCAGCTACAAGGTCAAGAAGTACGGTATCGACTGCCGACGATTTCGCTAGCCGACATGTGCGACGTTTTTGTAGTGACACATCTGTATTACGACGACCCTGTAGAAACAAGCCGGGCGCTCGCAGCCGACCGGGCCGCCACGGCCCTCCGCGGCCGGCGTTGGCGCAGCGCCTGAACGGCCGATCGCCGTCTCGCCGGAACGACGGCAGGCTATCCGGACCCCCAGGCACCGCACCGCGCAACGCGGCGACCGGAGCACCTGCCGCCCGGCGACGATGACCGGCGACCGCCCATCAGGTCGCGGACCTCCGCGTCGTCGTGCACCGTAAACAGGTTGATCGAGAAGCCGGGCTCCGCATAGACCCGGTCGCCGCCGCGGTCATCACCAACGTTTCTGTCTATCCGTTCCATTGGATCTGCATTTGTGTAGCACTCGTCGTTCCGGCCAACGGCTCCCAGCCCCGTCGCCCCCCGTCCGCGCGCCGGAATCCCACGATTCGGCGGGCGTGTCGCGAGTTGGCGCGCACCTTGCTTACCCGCTGGACGACGCATCACCGCGGACTCGTACAGGAGACAGCTCATGAAGCTCATCACGGCGATCATCAAACCGCACATGCTCGACGAGGCCCGCGAGGCGCTGTCGAAGACCGGCATCCAGGGCCTGACCGTGACCGAGGTCAAGGGGTTCGGGCGCCAGAAGGGGCATACCGAGATCTACCGGGGCGCGGAGTACTCGGTCGACTTCGTCCCCAAGATCAAGATCGACGTCGTCGCCGACGACGGGCAGGTCGATGCCGTGCTCGAGGCCATCAAGGGATCCGCCCGGACGGGCGAGATCGGCGACGGGAAGATCTTCGTGAGCGACGTCGGTCAGGCCGTGCGCATCCGGACCGGCGAATCCGGTCCCTCGGCCCTCTAGGAGCCTGCGCGCCAGCGCCATGGAAAGGACTAGGAAAACGCCAATGAGAACTGGATTCCATCGTTCGATCGCACGCGCGGCCGCACTGTCGCTCGTATTGCTGACCATCGTCCTGATCCCGCACGCGGTGTTCGCGCAGGAGGAAGGCGCCTCGCAGGAGCTCTTCACGGTCAACAACACGTGGATGCTCGTCGCCACGTTCCTCGTGTTCATCATGCATCTCGGCTTCGCCTGCCTCGAGAGCGGGCTGACGCAGGCCAAGAACTCGGTGAACATCCTCTTCAAGAACACGGGCGTCATCGCCATCGGCCTCGTCACCTACGCCATCGTCGGCTTCAACCTGATGTACCCCGGCGACTTCGCGCTCGGGCAGTTCTTCGGGTTCGCGGGCTTCGGGCTCGACCCGGGCGCCGAAGGCAATACCGTCGCCTACGCCGACGGCGCCTACACGTACTGGACGGACTTCATCTTCCAGGCGATGTTCGCCGCCACCGCGGCCACGATCGTCTCCGGCGCGGTGGCGGAGCGGATCAAGCTCGGCTCGTTCCTCATCTTCACCACGATCTACGTGGCGTTCATCTACACCATCGCCGGTTCGTGGAAGTGGGGCGGCGGGTTCCTCGACGCGATGGGCTTCTACGACTTCGCGGGCTCCACGCTCGTCCACTCGGTCGGCGGCTGGGGCGCCCTGGCCGGCGTCATCGTCCTCGGCCCGCGCCTGGGCAAGTATCTCGAGGGTAGGGCCAAGCCGATCCCCGGGCACAGCATGCCGCTGGCCACCATCGGCGTATTCCTGCTCTGGCTCGGCTGGTTCGGGTTCAACGGGGGCTCGGTGCTCAGCGCCGACCCGGAGCTGGTCTCGCTCGTCTTCGTGACGACCTGTCTCGCCTCGGCGACCGGCATCATCGGCGCGATGGCCGCGTCGTGGACGGTGCAGCACAAGCCCGACCTCACCATGGTGCTGAACGGCGCGCTCGCCGGGCTCGTCGGCATCACGGCGGGGGCGGACGTGGTGAGCGTGAACGCGGCCATGGTCATCGGCCTCATTGCCGGCGTCATCGTCGTCGGCTCCGTGCTGCTCATCGACCGCGCCGGGCTCGACGATCCGGTCGGCGCCATCTCGGTGCACCTGACGTGCGGCATCTGGGGCACGCTGGCCGTGGGCATCTTCAGCGCCGGCCACTCGTTCCTGACGCAGCTCATCGGCGTGCTGGCGTACGGCGCCTTCGCGTTCATCGCGGCGCTCGCCATCTTCTTCGCTCTCCAGTTCACGATCGGGCTCCGCGTCAGCGCCGAGGAGGAACGAATGGGGCTCGACGTCGGCGAGCACGGCATGGAGGCCTACGGCGGCTTCCAGTTCACCCACTAACCGGCGCAGGGTGGAGGGGGACGTCTGGCTGGCGCGCCCCTCTCCGCACTCGACGGCGCGCGGATGGCCGCCGTGGACCCGACTGCACGGGCCCGCGGCGGCCATCGTCCTGTACGCGGGGCCCGCCCGGGACCCCGCGCGGCTCGTCACCGGCTCTTGGCGCGCCGGCCATGAGCCAGCTCCGACCGCTCCGCGTCAACTGCTTCTCTCGCTGAGCGCTGTCAGCCCTGAAGATCTCGCCTGCCGGGGTACACTGGATCGGATGGTGTCTTCGTCAGAGTCTTCCCAGCAAGAGTTTCCGTCGGCCTTCCAGCCTCTTCCGGAGATCAGGCCGGACGCGCCTCGGTGGGGCGAGCGTTTCGCTCAGGAGATGCCGTCGCTGGAGCCACCTTTCTACGGCGTGAATCTGGTGGATGTGCGCCGGGAGCACTACCACGCGGTTTTCCAGAATATCGAACTGCAGGTGCAGGGCGCCGCCGAGCTTCTCGGGGGCCGACTGCACTTCTACTCCGTAACGGACTACGGAGAGATTCGGCGTGTGACCTTCATCATCTACTTCGAGACCTTCCCCGACTCACTGCCAGGTCTGGTCCCCGATCAGGCCAACGACGTGACCGGGTTTCCCGACATCTGGTCGGGATCCGACCTCTGGTCGGAGTTCGCACGACTGGCGGAGGGCTACACGTGGTGGGTCACGCCTGCGCTGCCAGCGAACGAGACCCCGCAGGTCTCACGATAGCCGACCTTCTGGTTCTCTGCTCCACCACGGTGGCAGCGGCCTGATCGGCGGCCAACTGCCCCGCACGCAGCGCCGGCTCGTGGAAGCCTGGGCAGTTGTGGCTGGACGGGCGATGCCGCCGCCCGATCGGAGCGCCGCCGAACGCGAGGGCTGGATCTGGACGGCGCCCCGCCAGGGCCCGGCCTATACTGCGCCGGATGGATGATCTGCGCCGCGATCTGGAAGCGCGCCTCGATGGCGAGGTGCGCTTCGATTCGGTTTCGCGGGCCCTCTACTCGACCGACGCGAGCGTCTACCAGATCCAGCCGCTGGGCGTGGCCATCGTCCGCTCGCGCGACGACATCCTGGCCGCCATCGCCTGTGCACGGGCGCACGGGTGCTCCATCACGGCGCGGGGCGGCGGCACGTCGCAGGCCGGGCAGGCGATCGGTCCCGGGCTGCAGGTCGACACCTCGAAGCACTTCAACCGGCTCCTCGAGGTGAACGTCGCCGAGCGCTGGGCGCGCGTCGAGCCCGGCATCGTTCTCGACGAGCTGAACGCGCAGCTCGCCCCCCACCGCCTCCGGTTCGCGCCGGACATCTCCACGGCGAGCCGCGCAACCATCGGGGGGATGATCTCCAACAACTCGAGCGGCGCGCGGTCGGTGCGCTACGGGAAGACGATCGATCACGTCCTCGACCTCCACGTCGCACTGGCCGACGGCACGACCGCGCATCTCCGCCCGCTGAACGGCGACGAGCTCGATGCGGTGTGCGCGGCCCCGACGTTCGAAGGCGCGTGCCATCGGACGGTCCGGCGACTCGCCGCCCGTCACGCGGACGAGATCGACCGTCGCTATCCGAAGATCCTGCGCCGCGTCGGCGGGTACAACCTCGACGCATTCACGCCGGCGCGGGCGGCCGCCGGCGAGCCGTTCAACCTCGCCCGGCTCGTCGTCGGCTCCGAGGGGACGCTCGGCCTGATCGTGGAAGCCCGGCTCAACCTGGTGCCGCTGCCGGATGCGAAGGCCGTGCTGACCATCGAGTACGACGATCTGCTCGACGCCCTCGGCGACACCCCGGCCATCCTCGAGCACGACCCGTCCGCGGTCGAGGTCATGGACCGCTCCATCCTCGACCACGCGCGCGAGAACCCGGCGCTCGACGCGATGCGCCGCGCCGTCCTCCGGACCGACTGCGGCGCCCTGCTCTGCGTCGAGCTGTACGGCGATTCTGCGGAGGAGCTCGCGCCGCGCCTCGAGCGCCTCGAGGCGGACATCCGCGGGCGCGGCCGCGCCACCCACACCGCGCGCGCCACCGCGCCGGCCGACCAGGCCCGGATCTGGAAGCTCCGCGAATCGTCCCTCGGCCTGTCGATGGCGATGAAGGGGGACGCCAAGAGCATCTCGTTCGTCGAGGACACCGCCGTCGCCCCCGAGAAGCTCCGCGACTTCATCGCGCGCTTCCTCGGCATCATCCGCCGCCACGGCACGACGGCCGGCGTCTATGCGCACGCTTCGGTCGGCTGCCTCCACGTCCGCCCCGTCGTCAACATGAAGACCGCGGACGGCGTCCGGCAGTTCGAGGCCATCGCGACCGAGATCGCCGACCTGGTCCTGGAGTTCGGCGGCGCGCTGTCGGGCGAGCACGGCGACGGCCTCGTGCGGGGGCCGTTCATGGCCCGCATGTTCGGACCCGTTCTCTACGACGCGTTCCGGACCGTCAAGCGGACCTTCGATCCCGAGGGCCTCTTCAATCCGGGCAAGATCGTCGACGCGCCGCCCCTCACCTCCAACCTGCGCTACGGTCCGACCTACCGGACCCCGAACCCCCCCGCCGCCTTCGACCACAGCGCCTATGGCGGACTGGGGCGGGCGGTCGAGATGTGCAGCGGCGTGGGCGCCTGCCGCAAGACCCTCGCCGGCACGATGTGTCCGTCGTACATGGCGACGCGCGACGAGGCGCACTCGACGCGGGGCCGGGCCAACGTCCTGCGCCTGGCGATGACAGGCGCCCTCGGGCCGACCGGACCCCGCGAGGCCGGACTCGGCGACCGCGGCGTCCACGACGTGCTCGATCTCTGCCTGGAGTGCCGCGCCTGCAAGACCGAATGCCCGGTCGGCGTCGACATGGCGCGCTTCAAGAGCGAGTTTCTCGCCGACTACTGGCGGCGCCACGGCACCCCGCTCCGGGCCCGCGTGCTCGGGCACATCCACGACCTGTCGGCGCTGGCCAGCGGAGCGGCGCCGCTCGTCAATCCGTGGCTCGGGCGCGGGTGGGTGCGGTGGCTGAACGAGGCACTCTTCGGCATCGACCGCCGCCGCTCGCTGCCCGCGTGGGCGCCGCGGACGCTCGCGGCGGCATGGCGCGACCGGTCGGGAGCGCCGGGAAGCGCGGCCGCCCCGGACGCTGCCTCCGAGGCGGCTGACGTCGTCCTGTTCAACGACACCTTCACCAACTACTACGACCCGTGCATCGGCCTCGCGGCGGCCGACGTCCTGGGGGCCGCGAGCCTCCGGGTGGCCCTCGGACCGGACGCCTGCTGCGGGCGGCCGCTCATCTCGCAGGGGCTGCTGGACGCGGCGCGCGACCGGGCGGCCGAGGCGGTTCGCCGACTGCATCCGCTGGCCGCGGCCGGCACGCCCATCGTGCTCCTCGAGCCGAGCTGCCTGTCGGCCCTCGCCGACGACGTGCCCGCCCTCCTCCGCGGCGAGGAGCAGCGGCGGGCGCGGGAAGTCGCCGCCGCCTGCGTGCTATTCGAGGACTTCCTGCACCGGCAGCTCGACGAAGGCGGCGCATCGCTCGCGCTCCGCTCGGGCCCGGACGAGATCCTCCTCCACGGCCACTGCCACCAGAAGTCCCTCGGCCTGGTAGCGCCCGCGAAGGCGCTCCTCGACCGCATCCCGGGGGCGCGGGTCACCGACCTCGATTCCGGTTGCTGCGGCATGGCGGGTTCGTTCGGCTACGCGCGCGAGCATTTCGACATCTCCCGCCAGATCGGCGAGCGGCGCCTCCTGCCCGCCGCGCGCGAGCTCGGACCCGAAGGCGTCCTCGTCGCGGCCGGCACGTCGTGCCGTCACCAGGTCCACGACTTCGCCGGCGTCCGGGCGCTGCACCCGGCTCAACTCTTGCACTCGCTACTGGAGTAGCCCTTGGCCGACGCGACCGCCGGAACCTACCGCTGGAGCCGTGAGGCGTACGACCGCGCGGTCGACGCCGGCGTGTTCGGTCCGGAGGATCGGATCGAGCTGATCGACGGGGAGATCGTCGGGATGACACCGCAGGGAAGCCGGCACGCCGCGGCGGTGATCATGGTCGCCAAGGTGGTCGAGCGTGCGTTCGGCGCCGGCTGTCACGTCCGGCCGCAGACCCCGCTGGCTATCGGCCCCGACTCGGAGCCGGAGCCGGACATCGCCGTGGTTGAAGGCGCCCCGGGCGACTATCTCGACGCCCACCCCACGACCGGACTCCTGGTGATCGAGGTGTCGGACGACTCGCTACGGCGCGATCGCACCGTGAAGCAGCAACTCTATGCGCGCCACGGTCTACCGGAATACTGGATTCTCGCCCTGCCCGACGCACGGCTCGAAGTCCACCGCGAGCCGTCCGCGAACGGATACCGGTCCGTCCAGGTCTACCGGCGCGGGGACAGGGTCTCTCCCCTCGCGCGCCCCGGGACGGAGATCGCGGTCGACGACCTTCTCCCGTGAGGGCCGGCGACTCGGACCCGAGCCACGACTGCTGCTTGACCCTCGGTTCGCCGCCGATCCACACTGCCCGTCAGCCATGCCGATCTACGAGTACCGTTGCGGCGCGTGCGACAAGGAGTTCGAGGCCGTCATCCTCCCCAAGAGCGGCCCCGTGGCCTGCCCGTCGTGCCGGAGCCGCGAGGTCGAGCGGCTGATCTCGATGTTCGCCGTCAGCTCCGACGGCACCCGCGAGATGCACCTGAAGTCGGCCCGGAAGGCGGCGGCCAAGATCCGGCGCGACAAGCAGGTCGCCGAGCACGAGGCGATCCACCACCACCATCACTGACGCCAACGGCGCGGAGCCGACGCCAGTCACACCGGCTCGCCGAGCGTATGATGTCCTCGTGGGGCCTTCCGTATCCCTGGAGAGCCTCGTCCGTCTGCGCACCGCGTTACGGTCCCGTACGAGGACGCCTGGCCGCGCCGGTGGGATACCGGGTTGCGGGCTCGACAAGCGATCGGCGATCTCGACGAGCACCACGGTCGTCTTCGGGCTCGTCCGAGCGACGCTCGAGGCACCACCGGCCGGCCAAGGGGCGGTCGTGGCGGCCCACGGCGTCCGGTGGTCGTCGAGCGCCCGGCGGGCGGCGGCCAGGTCTTCCCGGCGGGAGCTGGGAGAACTGCCGCAACCGGCCGCTCGAGTGTCGTGCCGTCGCCAGCGAAGCCGGCGACTTGGAGGCCGGCTTCCTCACTGCCCGTCCGGGCGGCCGGTCCTGTTCTCCTGGTCAAGCCGTGTTCGAGTGAGATCCCTCCAGGGCCCGAGGGCAGAACCTGGTTCTCCCGGAGCATGACGAGACATGAGAATCGATCAACTCCGGATACGGAATTTCAAGCGTTTCGAAGAGCGAACACTCGACTTGCACCCTCGGTTCACTCTGCTCGTGGGTGACAATGGTGCCGGCAAGACGACCGTTCTCGACGCGCTCGCGGTCGCCGCCGGCATCTGGCTCGTCAAGCCGCCCGATACCATGCTGGCGAACAGCGGCCGGAACATCCTTCGCAACGAGATCCGTCTCGGCGTGAGGCACGCGGGTGACCGCTCTCGGTTCGAGGAATGCAAACCCGTGTCCGTCACTGCCGCGGGTGAGATCGCGGGTAATGAACTCGAGTGGCGACGCCAGATTCGCCTGCACGGATCGAGAACGACCAACGTCGAGGCGGCAGAAGCCCTGCGGCTCATCAAGAATCACTTCGCGCGGGACCATACCGGCGAGAAGCTGATCAGTCCCGTCATCGCCTACTACGGTGCCGGGCGCGCCTGGCTTCCGTCGCGATCCCGGGACCCGACGACGTTGAGGGCGCACCGCTCCGCCCGACGATGGGAGGCGTTCTACGACTGCTTCCAGGAACGGATCCGGGTGGGCGACCTGAGAATCTGGTTTCAACGGGAGGCGATCGCGTCCGCCAATCGGGGCGGGCGCTGGAGACCGGGTTACCGGGTCGTAACGGGCGCCATCGTTCGCTGCATTCCCGAGGCTGACGGTCTCTGGTACGACGGTGACCGCCAGGAGATCGTGCTTTCCATCGCGGGGCAGGCACAGCCGTTCTCCAATCTCAGCGCCGGACAGCGGATGATGGCGGCCCTGGTCGCCGACGTCGCAACCAAGGCCGTCATGCAGAACTCTCATCTCGTATCGGAGGCGGGAGAGGACGACCCGGAAGACCCGGCCGTGTTGCAGCAGACGCCAGGCCTGGTCCTGGTGGACGAGATCGACGTGCACCTGCATCCGAAGTGGCAACGGCGAGTAGTTCGTGACCTGAAGGAGACCTTCCCGAGGATCCAGTTCGTTTGCACATCCCATTCCCCGTTCATCATTCAATCCCTCGAGGCGGGAGAGTTGCGCACCCTCGACCCGGGCGGGCCGGCGCTGCTCGAGTATGCGAACCGTTCGATCGAGGACATCGCGGAGGAGATTCAGAAGGTCGATGTACCCCAACAGAGTCTCCACGCCACCGAATTCGCGGAGGCTACCAAGAGGTACTTTTCTCTGCTGCGGAGCCGAGCTGACGACACGGATGACGAGTTGCAGGCAGCCGAGGTGGCATACCGCGAGGCCGCCAAACGGTACTCAGGCAGCCCGGGCGTCAGCGCGATTCTGGAACTCGAAGCCCTGGCGAGACGAAAGACTGGCCGCTAATGAGACCGGTCGAGCGCGGACCGGCGCCTCGGACGTACGCTCGGTACGCAGATGCCATCGGCGATCTGGAGAACAGGCTGGGGCGCTACTGTAGCTACTGCGAGCGACGGCTGCCGACCAGCCTCGCCGTGGAGCACATGGCCCCGAAGAGTCTGCATCGAAATCGCGAGCGGGACTGGAGCAACTTTCTGCTCGGCTGCACCAACTGCAATTCGGTCAAAGGCGACAAGGACGTCGCTGAAGACGACGTCCTGTGGCCCGACAGACACAACACGATGCTCGCGCTGACGTACTCTCGGGATGGCTTCGTTCAGGCCGCGGAAGGGCTGCCGCCTGAACTGGGGCAGCGAGCACGAGCGTTGATCGATCTCGTCGGACTGGATCGGCACGGCAGCCACACTGGACGACCGCCCACCAGGCGGGACCGGCGATGGACAGACCGCGAGGAGGCGTGGTCAATCGCGGAGAGCTGTCGCGACCGGTTCGAATCACTCGACCGATCGATGGAGGCCCGCGATCTGGTACTCGCCGCCGCCAAGGGTTATGGCTTCTTCTCTGTCTGGTTTGCGGTCTTCGAAGGACACGTCGACGTCAGGTTGGCGCTGCTCGATGCTGTTCCGGGGACCGCAGCGTCCTGCTTCGATGAGGGGGCGAATCTCATCAGAAGGCCCGGAGCCGAGATCTGACGCCGACGCATCCGAGCCGCGGGATCGACCGCGACGCCCTCCGTGGGCAGCCCCGCATCCGCTCCAGCAACTCGCCGATCCAGCGGGAGACGCTGACATCGTCCTGGGCCGCCTTGATCCGCAACCAGCGGGCCGTATCCTCGGACAACGTAATCGTCACGTTCTTCATCGGACCACCTTCGGCGGCAACAAGAAACTGGATGGCACGAGCACCGCGTCAACGGACGTAGGGCGTCGGGCGGTCGCTCGCCTGCAGGTCGCGACCGGAGGGTCCTCGGCTACGCTCCTGCCGCACTCGCAGTTCGTCGTGATTCCCGCGCGATTCAGACGGCGGTCCCTCTCCTGCTACCCGGCGATCGACCGCCAGTTCGCAGCGAGGTGCTCGGCGGTCCGCCAGGCGAGGGCCTGCGCGGTGAGGGTCGGGTTGTGGGCCCCGCTGGTCCCCATCACCGAGGCGCCGAGGACGCCGAGGTTCGGCGCTTCGTGCGCGAAGCCCCAGCGGTCGACGACGTTGGTCTCCGGGTCGTCGCCCATGCGGGTGCCGCCGTAGGCGTGGGTGGTCGGGCCCATCGTGCCGAGGCCGCCGCGGATGACGTCGATGGCCCCCGCCTCGCGGAACCACTCCTCCATCCGGTCCTGGATGAAGTCGTTGATGCGGTGCTCGTTCTCGCCGTAGTCCGCCGTGATGCGGCAGACGGGGTCGCCCAGCGGGTCGGTGATCGTCGGGTGCAGGTCGAGGTAGTTGCCTTCGTAGGGCAGGGTCGTCTTCTGGAGGTAGGAGCCGCACGTGCGGTCGGCGTTCTCCATGACGAACGCCTTCCATGCGGAGCCCCAGGCCGGCGCCCGGCCGAAGGTGCTCATGCTCGCGGCCTCGATCGGCCGCCGGTCCGAGTAGACCCAGAGGTTGCCGCCGCCGATGAAGTCGAGCCCGGCGTGGTCGAAGTTGTCGTCCGCCCAGTCGTCGACCGCGACGCCCTGCGCGGGCAGCCCGTACCAGCGGTTCAGGTCGTGCGGGAAGAGCGCCGTCACGCCGCCGAGCTGGGCGTGGCTCAGGTAGTGGCGGCCGACCTGCCCGCCGTTGTTCGCCAGGCCGCGGGGCCAGGCGGCCGACTTCGAGAGCAGCAGCAGCCGGACGTTCTCGTAGGTGTAGCTCGCCAGCAGCACGACGCCGGCCGGCTGGAAGAAGGTCTCGCCGTCCTTCACGTACTCCACGCCGGTCACGCGCCCGTCGCCGCCCACCCGGATCGCGCGGGCGTGAGCCTCGGTCACCACATCGAGCCGTCCGGTCGCCTGCGCGCGCGGGATCGTCGTGACCGCCGTCGAGTTCTTGGCGTCCAGGTGGCAGCCGCCGCGGTTGCAGAAGCCGTGGTACTGGCAGGCCGCGCGCTCGCCGTAGCGCTCGCTGTTGATCGCGGCCGGGCCGGGGAACGGGTGCCAGCCGAGCCGGCGCGCGGCGCCCGTCATGAGTTCCGTGAAGCCCGTGGCGCGCAGGGGCGGCATCGGGTAGGGTCGGCGGCGCGGCCCCTCGAAGACGTTGCCCCGCTCGTCGACGGCACCCGCCAGGTTGCCGGCCTGACCCGACACGCCGATCGCGTGCTCGACGTGATCGTAGTACGGCTCGAGCTCGTCGAGGCCGAACGGCCAGTCCTCCACCGTCGTGCCGGCCGGCAGCCGCGACGCCCCGTAGCGACGCGTCGTCTCGCTCGCGACGCGGAAGTCCCAGGGATTCAGCCGCCAGCTCTGGGCCCAGTAGTGGAGCGTCGTCCCGCCGACCGCGTTCATCATCGGGTGGATCGATGCCCGCGTCTCCGGCGCCGACGGGTTCCTCCGGTGCACCGGGACCTCCCGGTTCGCCTTCTGGACCGAGTCGGGCCAGCCGCGGTAGTTGTTGAACAGCTCGTCCGGCGCGTGGTCGCGCGCGCTCTGCCAGCGGCCGGCCTCGATGCCGACCACCTCCAGGCCGGCCTCCGTGAGCGGCAGCACCGCCACTCCGCCGGCCGCGCCGAGGCCGATGACGGCGACGTCGGTCTTCGGGAGCTCAACGGCCACGGGTCCTCCTCGCGCGGGCGGCAGCGAACGCCGGGTAGTCGTAGGCCGAGACGTGCCGCGCCCGGGGCGCGACGTCCATCCGCTGGAGCTCGGGCGTGACCGCGGTCCGCACGCCCGGGTAGCCGATCAGCTCCCAGCCGACGAAGCCCTCGTTCCCCCCGTACGCGGGGTCCGAGAACGTGCCCTGGAGGGTGTGGGAGCGGACCATCGCGAAGAAGGCCCCGGAACTGCCGGGGAACCCCT
The DNA here is from genome assembly GCA_026708265.1 of Acidobacteriota bacterium. Classification (GTDB taxonomy): domain Bacteria; phylum Acidobacteriota; class Vicinamibacteria; order Vicinamibacterales; family UBA8438; genus JAGWAJ01. Next base: position 28,803 of record JAPOVI010000147.1, on the reverse strand, counting down.
GTGCCGAACCGTGCTCGATCGCCCGCAGCACGCCGTCCTGGGCATCGGCCGGAAGCGCGGCGAAGCGGCCTCCCGCCGCCGTCTCCGCGAAGCGATCGACCGCCGCGAGCCCCTCGCGGTAGGCCGGCAGCGACGCGGCCAGGGCGCCGCCGAGGGCATGGTCGATGTAGCGCGCCGCGCGCGCCTCCGTGGCGCCCGGACCGTGCCGGTCGGTCGGAATCAGCCGGGCGGTGATCGCCTCCAGCGTCGCCCCTTCCGCCGCGGTCAGCGTCTCGAACGACACCCCTTCCGGTGCCTGCCCGGCGCGCGGGCGGGCCGCTACGACCGGAACCGCCGCCGCGGCGCCTGCAACCGCGACGCGCTTCAACCACTCGCGCCGGGACAGCGTCTGCCTCATGGCATCCTTATAGCACGGCTCCGGATGGCCCGGCTCCGCCGACACCGGCCGACGGCCGTCCGCTCCCGTCATCGGCGGCGCGCGCCGCCCTCGAGACCGAGAAGGGGAACCGATGCGAAGGCACACCGTCGCCGGGTCGCTCCTGACGCTGCTGGCGGCCTCGCCCGGCGCCGCCCAATCCTCCGGAGGGCCCGCCGGGCCTTCGGCCGACGCCGACGTCCGGGCGCCGGAGGGCTTCCGCGCGAACCGCACGACGTACAGCGCGATCATGGACGTGCTGGGCTCCGCTCGCGACGGGGCAGCGGTGACCGACGCCGACCTCGCCCGCCTGCGCGAGATGCAGCTGGAGGACATCTGGAGCGCCCTCGGCGGCTACCGCGCCAACTACGTCCGCGGCTTTCGGAGCACGCAGCCGGGAGAACGGATCGCGGGACGCGCGCTGACGATGCGCTTCCTCCCGCCCCGCCCCGACTTCGTGGAGGCGATCGACACCCTGGCCGCCGAGGGCGACTGGGACCGCCGCTACTACGCACGCGCCGCGGAGGAGGCGCAGCCGGGCGACGTCGTCGTGGCCGAGCTGGGCGGCGCCGGGGGCCACGTCCTGTTCGGCGGCATGGGCGCCCTCGGCATCAAGCTCCGCGGGGCGGCGGGTGTCGTCATCGACGGCGGCAGCCGCGACCTCGCCGAGCTCGCGTCGGACGCGTTCCGCGGCTTCCCGGTGTTCGCGCGCTTCTTCGACGTCAAGACCACGAGCTGGCTGGGCGCCGCCTGGAACGCGCCGGTGCGCATCGGGACCGCCACCGTCCTCCCCGGCGACGTCGTCGTTGCCGACGACACCGGGGTCCTCTTCTTCCCGGCGGCGCTTGTCCCCGCGGTCCTCGCGGCCGCCGCGGAGCGCGCCGCGCTCGAGGAGCACGAGCGGAATCTGCTCCGAAGCCGGGAGTACCGCTTCCGCGACGTCTACCCGCTGTCGCCCGAGCTGCGCGAGGAGTACGAGCGCCGAACGCGCGACCGCTGACGAGCGTCCGGACCGGCCGTTCCCGGCTCCGCCGGGAGTCGTCTGCATCGTTCGGCGGCAGTGATCGGGCCGGCCGGGAGGCTTCGCGAGCCCCCGCCGGCGACCGGCGTTCGGCGGCGTCTCGGCCCGGCGGTCCGGCGCCCAGATCCGGCGCGGAGTCGACAGGATTCGCATCCCACGGAGGTTCAACGACTTGCGGCGGACGGGCGGGGCCGCGCCGGCAAACCGGCCTCTTCGGGGGTTGCATCCGCCCCGGCTCCTGCAATACGCTGACTCCTCTGCCGTGCGCGACCGGCGCCCCGCGCGCCGGTTCCGCGGCGGACATGGACCCGCATCCGGCGGTAGCCGCCAGCCCGACGCCGTGAAGCCCAGGGGCGCCGTGACGGCGGACGCCGGTCCGGATTGCACGGCGTCGCCATTCGGCGGCGCCTGGACAGGACCTATGACCACACCACTGACGCAATCATCGTCGGAGCCCGGCGGGCGGCAGCGGGTGAAGTACGTCCGGCGCCTGGATCAGGTGCCGGAGATCCCGGCCGACGTCCGCACCCGGCTGCAGCCCGTGACCCAGGAGTACGTCTTTCGCGCGAACGACTACTACCTCGGGCTGATCGACTGGAACGACCCGGACGACCCGATCCGGCAACTGATCATCCCGCGCGAGGAGGAGCTGAACGACTGGGGCCGCCTGGACGCCAGCAACGAGCAGGCCGTGACCGTGGCCCGCGGCGTGCAGCACAAATACTTCGACACCGTCCTGCTGCTGTGCAACGAGGTCTGCGGCGCCTACTGCCGCTACTGCTTCCGCAAGCGGCTCTTCATGGACGACAACGACGAGGTGACCAACGACGTCAGCGCCGGCCTCGCCTATGTCGCCGCCCATCCCGAGGTCAGCAACGTCCTGCTGACGGGCGGCGATCCGCTGCTGATGAGCACGCGGCGGCTGGTCGAGATCTTCGAGGCGCTGCGCGCCATCGATCACGTGCGGATCATCCGCCTCGGATCGAAGATGCCGGCCTTCGACCCGTGGCGCGTCCTCCGGGACGAAGAGCTGCAGGCCGCGTTCCGGAAGTACTCCACGCCGGAGCGGCGCATCTACCTGATGGCGCACTTCGATCATCCGCGCGAGCTGACCGGGCCGGCGGTGGAGGGCATCGACGCGTGCCTCCGGAACGGCGTCATCTGCGTCAACCAGTGCCCCCTGATCCGGGGGGTCAACGACGACGCGGCGACGCTGGCCGAGATGTACTCGCGGCTCTCCTACATCGGGTGCCCGCCCTACTACCTGTTCCAGGGGCGTCCGACGGCCGGCAACGAGCCCTACGAGGTGCCCATCGTCCGCGGCTGGCACATCTTTCAGGAGGCGCTCCGGCGCGGATCCGGCCTCGCCCGCCGCGCCAAGTACTGCATGTCGCACGCGTCCGGCAAGGTCGAGATCGTCGGCGTCGACAACGAGCGAATCTACCTCCGCTACCACCAGGCGAAGGACCCGGCGAACCTCGGGCGGTTCTTCGTACGGTCGCGGGACGACCGGGCCTCCTGGCTCGACGACCTGATTCCGGTCGAGGAGCCGCTCCTGGCCTACGAGCACTGACCGGACGACCATGGAGCGGCGGGAATTGCTGAGAGCGGCGGCGGGCATCGGGCTCGTCCTGCGCGCGCGCCGCGCGACCGCGGGGCAGGCGGCGGGGGACGCCGCGGCCGGTCCCCGCGCGGGCGACCGGTTCGTGTTCGCGCTCGGCGGGCGCCGCGGCGAGCCGATAGCCCCGAGCGACGTCGCGCCCGGCGGGGCGGTCCTGCTGGCCTGGCCCATGGATCCCGCGAGCGGGGCGGTCCGCGACGGCTCGCGTCTGAACCAGGTCGTGCTGGTCCGCCTCGACCCCGGCACCCTGGACGCTGCCACCGCCGCCCGCGCGGCCGACGGCATCGTCGCCTACTCGGGCGTCTGCTCCCACACCGGCTGCGACGTCTCCGAGTGGATCGCCAGCACCCGCACGCTGCTCTGCCCGTGTCACGATTCGGAGTTCGATCCGGCCCGCGGTGCGGAGGTCGTGCTGGGTCCGGCCCCGCGGCGCCTGGCCGCGCTTCCCCTCGCCATCGTCGACGACACCCTGGAGGCCGCCGCGGGCTTCATCGGCCGCGTCGGAGCCGATCCACCGTGAGCGCAGCGGACGCCCGGCGCCCGCGTTCTGACCGCTGTCGGGCGCGTCTGGAGGACCCCTGATGATCCCGACCCCGCACCGCACCGCTGCGCTCGCCGTCGCGGCCGCGTGCGCCCTGACCCTCGCGCCGGCCGCTCAGGACGACGGCGGCTACACGCCGGTGACCACCGAGCGCCTGCAGAATCCGGAGCCGGACAACTGGCTCATGTACCGCCGCACGTACGACGGCTGGGGCTACAGTCCGCTCGACCAGATCACGACCGCCAACGTCGGCCGCCTGAAGCCGGTCTGGACGTTCTCCACCGGAGTCCGCGAGGGGCACGAGGCGCCGCCCGTCGTCAACGACGGGCGCATGTTCGTCACGACCCCGCAGAATCAGGTCTTCGCCTTCGACGCGGCGACGGGGGATCTCCTCTGGCGCTACGCCCGCGAGCTGCCGGCGGCGCTGCAGCAACTGCATCCGACGAACCGCGGCGTCGCCCTGTACGGCGACAAGGTCTACATCGGCACCGTCGACTCGCACGTCGTCGCCCTCGACGCGGCGACGGGCGACGTGGTCTGGGAGCAGGCGGTCGAGGACCCGGCGGTCGGCTACTACATCACGATGGCCCCGCTCGTCGCCGACGGCAAGGTGATGGTCGGCACGTCCGGCGGCGAACTCGGCATCCGGGGCTTCGTCGCGGCGCTCGACGCCGAGACGGGGAACGAGGTCTGGAAGACCTACACGATCCCGGCGCCCGACGAGCCGGGCGGCGACACCTGGCCGGGCGATACCTGGCGCACCGGCGGCGCCTCGGTCTGGGCCACCGCCACCTACGACCCGGAGCTGAACCAGACCTACTGGGGCACGGGCAACCCCGGACCCTGGATGGGCGACGCGCGGCCGGGCGACAATCTCTACACCAACTCGGTGCTCGCCCCTCGACGCGTCGACCGGGGCGATCGCCGGCTATCACCAGTACCACTGGAACGGCTCGTGGGACTGGGACGAGATCGATCCGCCCCTGCTGATCGACGTCGAGCGGAACGGCCGCGCCATCCCCGCCCTGGTGCACCCCGGGCGGAACGGCTACCTCTGGATTCTGGAGCGCGGGCCGGCCGGCATCGGGTTCGTCGACGCCGAGCCGTACGTCTACCAGAACGCCTTCACCGCGATCGACCCGCGCACCGGACGGCCCTCGTACGATCCCGAGCACACGCCCGGCACCGGCAAGCCGGCCAGCTTCTGCCCCTCGCTCACGGGCGGCAAGAACTGGCCTCCGGCGGCGTTCAACCCCGGGACCCGGCTGCTCTACATCCCGGCCATCGAGAACGTCTGCACCTCGATGGAAGGACGCCCGGTCGAGTACACCCCCGGGCGCATGTTCACCGGGGCCCGATCCACCTATGAGATTCGCGACGGCGCGGACCACCTGGGCGAGCTGCAGGCCTGGAACCTGGACTCCGGAGAGTTGGTCTGGCGCCGGGAATTCGCGTCGCCGAACTGGGGGCCCGTCCTGACCACGGCCGGCGGACTCGTCTTCATGGGCGGCACGAACGATCGCCACTTCCGGGCGTTCGACGCGGCGTCGGGCGACGAGCTGTGGTCGATCCGGACGAACTCCGGCGTCATCGGCATTCCGTCGTCGTTCGCCGTCGACGGCCGGCAGTACATCGCCGTACAGTCCGGCTGGGGCGTCGACGCGCAACGGATGCAGGGCGGCCTCGACCGCTTCCGCGGCGAGCGGACGCACGTCCCCCAGGGCGGCGTGATCTGGGTGTTCGCAATCGAGGAGTGAGAGGAGAGCAGATGCCAGCACGTGGCGACTTGATCAAGATGGTGTTCGGTGGCTTGGCGCTCCTGGTGATCGGGCTCCTCGCCGGCCGGGCGATACCCCAGGCCCCGGCCGTCGAGGCCGTGAGCGTCACGTTCCCCGGCGGCGGCGCGGTGGAGCTGACGACGAGCGCCCCGGAGGTGAGCCACGAATCGCTGCTCGAGGAGATGTTCGCCGACGGGACGACGCGGAACGCCGTGGTCGACTGGCTCCGTGCGCGCGACTTCTTCTCCCTGGACGACGATGGTCTCGTGGACGCGATCGGCAGCCGGCTCTGCGACCCGATCCCTGACAGCCCGCTGGCTCGGCGGACCGCCGCGGCGCGGGAGTGCGCCGACGGCCCTCTGGCCAGCGGCCTGCGGGATCTCGCGGAGCGACGGGCGGTGCCGTTCCATTCTCTCGGCCGGACGGTCCGCGTGGCCATACCGGAGGATCGCCCGCCGCGCGGGAGCGCCGCGGTGTGCGAGGGCTCGGAACTCCACGGCGAACGGGTGGAGCTCACCTCCGGCTCCGGCGCCACCCTGGTGGTCGACGCTGCCTGGGGAACGTACTCGTGCACGGAGGTCGAGGGGGCGGAGTACCCCGACATCCAGCTCAATCCTTTCGACGCCTTCGAGATCTTCCCGCGGCCCCTGGCGCGGTTCCACGAGGCCGTGGCGGTCATCGTCAACTGAGGGGAGCCTGCACCGCGCCCGTCAGGCCGCCGCAGGAGTCCCGCCGGCGAAACTCCCAACGCGCCCGTCAGGCCGCCGCGGGAGTTTATTGCCAGCGAGACTCCCAACGCGCCTGTCAGGGCGCGCGTCACCTGCCCGCGGCGCCCTGCTGCTCGCGCAGCATCTCCAGGAAGCGTCCCTCCTGCAGGTCGATGTGCGCGTGGTACCCCTCCGGGTCGACGAACGGGTTCGGGTCGTCGTCGCCGCGGGTCATCGCCCGCTCCACCTTGCGCTCCATGTCGTACCAGAAGCCGTGGGCGCCGAGGAAGACGTCGACCGGCAGCGAGCGCGCCTTCGCGAACGTCGCCCGGTAGTCGTCGGCAATCCCCGGATAGTCCGGGTTGTCCACCAGGACATAGCCGGGATTGACGCCGAAGCTGCACACGACGAGCGCCAGGTAGGTCCGGCCGCGCTCCTCGACCTCGAGCCCCCAGCTCGTGCAGCCTTCGGTATGGCCCGGCGTGCGGTGGGCGATGAGCGTCTCCCCGCCCAGCGTCACCCTGTCGCCGTCGTCGAGGATGCGGTCGATCGGCTGCTCCCGGCCGCCGGGGCGCATGGAGCGGAGACGGGCCACGTCTTCCCGCATCACCATCACCTCCGCACCCGTCAGTTCCTTGACGAGCGCGTTGGCTTCCATGTGGTCCCCGTGGGCGTGGCTCCCGAGCACGACGGCGATGTCGGTGAACTCGAATCCCAGGGCCTCCACGCTGCTCCGGATCGACGGCACCGTCGACTCGAAGTCGCTGTTGATCAGGATGTGCCCCTCCGGCGTCGTGACCAGGAAGCTCCCGAGCTGCTGCGTCCCGACGAAGTAGACGTTGTCGATGACGTGGTGGGCCGGGAACGGGGCGTTCCAGTCGCGCTGCGCGAGGGAAACGGCGGAGGCAACCGCCAGCAGGGCGACGACGGCAAGACAGCGTCGGGTCATGGGTCCCCCCCCGGGTCTGCGCCCGCGATCGCGAGCGCGGCCATCGCGGGCGTCCAGCACACGCCTGCGGCGTCGCGGAGCGATCCGCGGATCGCCGACCCCGAGCTCCTTCAGCATCGCTAGTGGTCGAGCACGTCGAAGAGGTAGCTGTACTTGAGGATGAGACTGCGCCCGGCCCCGGCCGGGATGTAGTCGTGGGGGTCTTCCAGGCCGTCGTAGAGGCCCTGCGTTTCGTTGTAGACCAGGAACAGGCCGGTGTTGGCGTCCTGCAGCCAGCCGACGCGGAAGTTCACCGACCAGAGGCGCGCACTGTCGTTGTGCTGCACGAGCGTCTGGAAGAACATGCGCGGCGAGAAGTTGTAGCCCGCGCGAATGCTGGTCAGGTTGGTGACGGTGGTTCCCGACGGCAGGTCGATGTCGTTCCGGCTGTAGCTGAGCGAGAGGTTCAGGGTCTCCCCGTAGCGGGCCTGCACCGTCGGGCGGAGCGTCACGTTGTGGCCCCCGAAGGACCCGCGGGCCACCGCGCGCACGCCGGCGCTCACCGGCGCCGAGCGGTTGTAGTAGAACGACGAGCTGACCTCGCTCCAGTCGTAGCGGCTCGCCGGGATCGTCAGGCCGGACACCGTGAACGACTGGAACACGCGCTCGCTCCGCGTGTCGTAGGCGATGCCGACCGACGAGCTGTCCTCGAACTCGCCCGTGAAGTGCGTGTGGATGTAGGTGGTCTCCATCGCGCCGTTGAGGTTCCAGATGCGCGAGAAAGTGGCGTGCGGCGTGAGCTCCTGGAACTTCAGGAAGCCGTCGGGCCGTGACCGGTTGTTGATCGCCAGGTCGTACTTCCGGAATCCGCCGGGCCGGCGCAGGTAGCCGACCTCCGGATTGAAGTCCTCGCCGTTCTCCTGGTAGCCGGTGCTGAGGCGCCACATCTGGGAGCTGTAGGCCCCGGACAGGCTCAGCGCATGGTCGCGGCCCTCACGACCCGGCGTCTGGGTCCCGCCGATGAAGCCCTGCACGAGCCCGTTCTGGCCGATGCCCCAGCGGCCGTCGAGCGCGTAGGTCCGGTTGTAGTCGGTCGCGAGCGCCTGCGGACCCGTAGCCTGGCGGTTGATGAACAGGCCCCCGATGCTCGAGCGGTTGGGAAGATCCTGCCGCAGGCGGGTGACGGTGAAGTTGTTGCCTGCGCCTCCGGCCGCGGGCGCCTCCGTCTGCATGTTGAGGACGCCGACGGTCACGGTGTCGAAGACCTTCCCGGACAGGCGGGCCCCGGCGGTGATCGGGATCTGGGCGCCCGTGTCGTCGATCCCGATGCGGCGGCTGAAGAAGAGCTCGGTCTGCCCCAGGTTGCGCCCGCTGGCCGAGGCCGCGTTGACGCTGAACGCCCCCGCGTTCTCGAGGAAGAAGGGACGCTTCTCGGGAAAGAAGAGGTTGAAGCGATCGAGGTTGATCTGCTGGTCGTCCACCTCGACCTGCGCGAAGTCGGTGTTGTAGGTTGCGTCGAGCGTGAGGCCCGACGTCACGCTGTACTTGAGGTCGCCCCCGGCGTCGCCGAGCAGCACGGGCCCGCGATCGGGAGCGGCGTCGCGCGTGACCAACTCACCTACGACATAGGGCGTCATCTGCAGGTTGGCGGCGCGCTCCGCCGGTACCCGCAGCCCGGAGAGCTGCCCGGCCATCGAGAGGCGGTAGAGGTTGTACTGGCGCGGCAGCGGCGCCCAGTAGACCGTCTCGTTGCGCCGCCGGATGTTCCGCTGGAAGTTCACCCCCCACGACTGGAGTTCCCGCGCGGGATAGCGCACGGTCCGGAGCGGAATGGCGAACTCGGCGCTCCAGCCGATGTCGGAGACGCGGGTCCGCACCTGCCACGCGCCGTCCCAGTTCAGGTTGAACCCGCCGGCGCTGCCGCGCGAAAACCCGCCGCTCCCGCTGGACCGGAAGCCGCCGCCCCGTCCCCCACCCTCGTTGATGACCTGCCCGTCGTATTCCTGGCCGGCCGGACTGGTGCCGAAGACGAAGCCGTTCTGCCGGTCGCTGAAGGTGTCGAGGATGACCAGGAAGCTGTCGCTGTCGCGCAGCGAGGAGTCGCGCCGGCTGTCGGTCACGATGATCGACGACGGGTCGCGGTCGTAGCAGACGACGCCGATGTAGATGGTGTCGCTGGTGTACGCGATGCGGACCTCCGTCCGCTCCGACGCCGGCTGGCCCTCGTCGGGGGCTGTCTGCCGGAAGCCGGTCGTAGGTCGGGCCGCCGCCCACGCGGAATCGCCCAGCACGTCGCCGTCGAGCACGGGCGTCTCCTCGATCCCCGTCGCGAAGACCTGCTTGATCGAGAGCCCGGCGCCGATGCCGAGCCCCGCGGCGCCCTGCGCGGCGGCCGAGCCGCCGGCGTCCGCCGGTGCGGCGACGAGCCCGGGAGGGGGCGAGGATCCGCCCGCGTCCGAGCCGCCCACCCCGTCGGCCGCCCGTCCGTCGAGGGCCAGACCGGCCGCGGAGCCCTCCGACTGCGCCGCCGCCGGCGCCGGGCCGAGCGACAGGGAAGCCAACGCCAGGAGCACGCCGAGTCCGGCGCCGTATCCGACGCGCCCCGAGATCGCCGTTCGCTGCTCTGTCATCGGATGTAGCCGAGCCGCCGCAGGCGCTGCAGCTCCTCCGGGCTCAGGTCGTCCGCCGCGTCCTCGTCCGACGCCAGCTTCCGCGCCTCGGCATACCGCAGCCGCGCCGCCAACTGCTCCTTCAACTCCTCGACGATCTCGGGATGGTCGGCCGACACGTCGTTCAGGTTGATGGGATCGGCCTCGTGCGAGTAGAGCTCGTACTCGGCGCGCCCCTCCGGCGGGTCGACGTTGCGCACGAGCTTCCAGCCGTCCCAGACCACGGAGTACTGATCGACGTCCTCGGGGTTGCTGCGCTCCTCCCGGCTCGGCATGCGCTTCCGCTCGCTGAACGCCGGCCGGCGCACCCAGCCGAGGGCCTCCGGGTCGTCCGGATCCGCGACGAGGGGGAGCAGGCTGCGCCCCTGGGCCTCGTCCGGCGCGGCGATGCCGCTCAGCGCGAGCAGCGTCGGCATCAGGTCGATCGATTCGACCGTCTCGTCCACCACGACGCCGGCCGGCAGCACGCCCTCCCAGCGGAGCATCAGCGGGATGTTGAGAATCTCGCCGTAGACCGTGTTCCCGTGCCAGTGCCATCCGTGCTCGAGGAACTCCTCGCCGTGGTCGCTGATGAAGGCGAGCAGCGTGTCGCCGGCGACGCCACGTTCCTCGAGGCCCTCCATCAACCGCGCGATCTCGGCGTCCATGCCGCGGATGGAGCCGTCGTACCAGTCCAGCTCGTGGGCGACGAACGCCTCCGGGTCGATCCCGGACTCCTCGAGCTCCGCGCGGTTCGGGAACAACTCCGGGCCGACGCGGTTACCGTCGCCGATCCGCTTGTCGTCGCCGAAGGTCTCGTCCACGAGCTCGAGGCGCGACTCGTGATCCTCCTTGCCCGTCGGCGACGCCCACATCAGGTCGTACGGCGGATAGGGCTCGAACGGGGAATGCGGGTCGAAGACGTGGATCAGGGCGTAGAACGGGATGTCGTGGTGGTCGTCGAGCCAGGTCAGGAAGCGGTCGACGAACGTGCGGGCCGTCTTGGCGCTGCTGTGGCCGAGATCATCGGTGTCGACCGACGCCCGCTCGTGCAATATCTCGACGCCCTGGTGCAGGTTGGTGAGCTTGCCGGTGAACTGCACCGACGACGTCTGGAAGGTGGCGTAGCCGGCGCTGCGATACGCCTCGGCGAGGGTCGTGGCGGCCGACGGGACCCGATCCGGAATGGCGACGATACCGGTGGACGCCGGGTACAGCGACGTGAGGATGGACGGCACCGACACCTTCGTCCACGTGCCCTGCGAGATGGCGTCGCGGAAGAGCACGCCCTCCGATGCGAGCCGCGACAGCACGGGCGCGGTCTCGCGCCCGTAGCCGTAGGCATCGAGGTGGTCGCGCCGCAGGGTGTCGCCGAGGAAGACGATGACGCCCTGCGGGGCCGCCGACCCGCCGTCGCCGAGGGCGGCGCGCGCCTCGCTCGGGTCGTCGTTGCGTGCAGGCGGCGCCCCGCCGTTCCGCACCACGGGCGTGCCCCAGAAGCCGAGCAGGCCGTCGTCCGGACCGTCGAGCGACAGCGCCACGCTCACCGTCCGGCCGGCGTAGTCCGCCAGATCGAGGCGTCTCGTCTCCCAGCGGTGCGGCAGCGTCACCGTCCGCCGCCAGATGCCCGCGCCGTCGATGGACACGTTGAACGTAACCGGATCGGCCTCGATCGTGCCGACCGCGATGTCCAGCCAGGGATTGTCCGGAAGATCGAGGTCGATCGTGATGCGCTCCGGAGACCGGCTGACGATCGTCTCGCGGTAGACCTCCCCCAGTCCCTGCCAGCCGGGGCCGGAGCTCACCGACCGCAGGTGCTCCGTCCGCGGGACGAGCCGCACGGACTCGATCTCGAAGGTCGCCCCCTCCTCGTCGGTCGGCTGGACGAGCAGATGCCGGATGCCGGCGATCGAGAACGACCGCGCGACATCCTGCAGGGTATAGGTCTGGACTTCGTCGCCCGGCTCGAGCTCGGCGAAGAGCGCCGGCGTGGGGGCCCGGCGGATGCCCCGCAGCACGCGTTCCTCGTCCAGTTCGCGCGCGCCGTTGAACGTCACGCCGACGCGCGTCCCGGCCGATACGCGCATCGTGATCTCGACCGCGTGCAGCAGATCGTTCTCGTCGAGCTCCTCGGGCCGCGCCGCGTGCAGCAGGGGCAGTTCGCCGGCGGTGCCGACCAGGCGCCCGTCCCGGACCTCCAGGCCCTCGACGTCGTGGTAGGCGGCCCAGCCGACGGTGGCCGTGCGATCCTCGAAGCCCTCCGCCTCTGCTTCTTCAGAGTCGTCGGGAGGCTCGGGGGCGGCGATCGTCCCCTCGCCGTCGAAACGCCACTCTGTCGGGTCGAGGGGCTCGACCTCGACGGTCTGCTCGACCGTGGCGGCGTCGAAGAGATCGAGCAGCCGGAGCGCCACCGGCTCCGGAGCGCCACCGCACGATGCAGCGAGTGCGGCCGCCAGGGCCACGACCATCCCGTGCCATCGACGCATGTCGCGTGCCTCCAGACGTACGCAGATGATATCAGCCGCTCACCCCGCACCGGACGGTGGCCGCCGGCCGCCGCGCCCTTGAACTGGTCGCGCGATCCGGGGCAAGCTAACGGCAGTTGCGCGCCCCGAGCGGGCGCGACGGAGTCCGCGCGGCTCGAGGGCGCCCAAGCGCACGTTCTCGGGCGCAGACTCCCAAGGCCGGTGTTCACGGGAAGGGCGCGCCCGCGAAGAGGGGCGGCCTGCCGCCAGGAAGGTGCTGATCATGCCGCTCAACCGCCCGCGCCGATTCGCGCGGACCGCCGTCGCCGCCGTGTTCCTCTTCGTCGCTACCGCGATGCTGCCCGCCACGCCCGCCGTTGCGGCAACGTGCGAGAGCCTGGTCGAGCTCGCGCTCCCCGAGACCACGATCGCCAGCGCGGTGACGGTGGCGGCCGGGATGCTGGCCCCGACCGGCGGAGAACCGCTCGACATGCCGGCCGTCTGCCGCGTCGTCGCGGTCACGGAGCCGGCCGTCAACTTCGAGGTCTGGCTTCCGGTCGAAGGCTGGAACGGCAAGTTCCACGTCTCGGGCAACGGCGGCATGGCCGGCGTGGTGAGCTACGGGGCCATGGCGGCGGCCGTGCGCCGCGGCTACGCCGCCGCGAGCACCGACACCGGGCACGTCCGTCCCGGAACGGGCGGGTTCGACGCCTCGTGGGCCATCGGGCGCCCCGACCTCGTGGCCGACTTCGGCCACCGCTCGCTGCACCTGACGGCCACCCACGGGCGGACCGTCACCAGCGCCTTCTACGAGCGCGACCCTGCCTACTCCTACTACGTCGGCTGCTCGAAGGGCGGGCAACAGGGCCTGATGGAGGCCCAGCGCTATCCGGACGACTTCGACGGCATCGTCGCCGGCAACCCGGCCAACGACTGGACGCGCTTCTACGCCGGGGCGCACCTCTGGTACGCGCTCGCGACGCTCAGGGACCCGGGCCGCTACTTCCCGCCGAGCAAGATTCCGCTGCTGGCCGACGCGGTCAACAACGCCTGCGACGCGCTCGACGGGCTCGAGGACGGCGTGCTCGACGATCCGCGGGCCTGCGACTTCGACCCCGGCGCCCTCACCTGCCCCGCCGGCCGGGACGATGCGACGTGCCTCACGCCGGGGCAGGTGGAGGCCGTCCGCGACATCTGGGCCGGCTCGCGCAACTCGGCCGGCGAGGTCATCTTCCCGGGCCTGGTGCCCGGGGGCGAGAACGGGCCCGGCGGCGGCTGGCGGGCGTGGGTGACCGGCGGCGAGCCGTTCAGCAGCCTCCATTGGCTCGCGGCCGACGGATTCTTCAAGTACATGGTCTTCGAGGAGCCCGACTGGGACTTCCGGGCGTTCGACTACGACGCGGACCTGGAGTTCGCCCTCGAGAAGGTCGGCCCGGCCCTCGACGCCGACAGCCCGGACCTCAGCGGCCTTCGGGACGGCGGCGCCAAGCTGATCGTCTACCACGGCTGGAGCGATCCCGACATCTCGCCGCTCGGCTCGATCGACTACTACGAGGACGTGCTGGCGCACGAGGGGGCCGACGCCGACCGCGACGCCGTCCTCGCCGCCACGCGCGACTACTTCCGGCTGTTCCTCGTTCCCGGCCTCGGGCATTGCTCCGGCGGCCCCGGCTACAACCGCCTCGATCCGCTCACCGCGCTCGAGCGGTGGGTGGAGGACGGCCTCGCCCCGGACACCATCCTGGGCGAGCGGGTCGAGGACGGCGAGGTGGTGCGGACGCGGCCGGTGTGCGCCTATCCCGACATCGCGGTCTGGGACGGCGCCGGCGATCCGGACGACGCGGCCAGCTTCGCCTGCCGCCGCGAGGAGTGACGTGCCCGCGGTCCGCTGGCGACGCCGGCTGGCCTGGCCGCTCGTGCTGCTGGTCGCCGTAGGCACGGCCTGCAGCGGCGAGGACGAAGAGGCCGACGCGGGCCTGGGGTGGCGCCGCTACAGCGCGGCCGGCCTCGAGGCCATGGGGCGCGGCGACCTGGCCACCGCCGAGTCTCTGCTGACGTCCGCCGTCGAGCACGCCGAACGCCACGGGCCGTCGGACTTCCGGGTCGCGATTACGCTCAACATCCTCGCCGGCTTCTATCGCACGACGGGGCGCCACGCCGAGGCCGAGCCGCTGTTCGAGCGGGCCCTCGCGGTGGCGGAGGAACGCTGGGGTCCCGATCACCCGCGGGTGGCGATGGTGCTCGAGAGCTACGCCCTGCTGCTCGGCCAGACGGGCCGGACGGCGGCGGCGGCGCAGATGGCGGGGCGCGCGGCCGCCATTCGACGCGCGAACCCCGAGCGCGCCGACGGGCGGGCGAGCCGCCCCTGACCCGCTGCCTGAAGAGCCCATGGCGCGCCCGCTCGACCGTCTCGTCGTCGCGATCCGCCTCCTGATGGGCCTCGGCGTCGCCGGCGCGGGCATCATCGCGGTTCTGCCACAGGCCACGGCCACTCTCTGGATGACCAACATCGTCCTGAGCGAGGGCGGCTACTGGCTGGCACTGCTCGCGTCGCCGCTGGTGTTCGACCTGCAGGCCTGGCGGGGCCGCGGGGAACGCCGGTCGCCCGCACGCGTCGTGGCCGCGTCCGCGGCACTTGCCGGCGTCGCGCTGCTCCTGAGCCCCGTCGCGCGGGCGTACGTCGTCGGCCGCAGCCTGCCCTATCTTCTGCAGTCCCGCTTCGGGGAGCCCGCCCCGGCCTCGTTCGCCGCCCCGCCGCGTCCGGCGCCGATCTCGCTGACGGCACTGCTCACGGGCGTCAGGACCGGAGAGGTCGTCGTCGACGAGCACGTGTACGCGGTCCGGGAGGGAGGCGACCTGCGGCTCGACCTCTACCGGCCGGCCTACGCGGAGGGGGCCCTGCCGGTGGTCGTGACGATCCACGGCGGGGGCTGGTCGACGGGCGACAAGCGGGACTTCGCCGCCCTCAACGACTACCTCGCGTCGCGCGGCTACGTCGTGGCCGCGATCGCCTACCGCCTGCTTCCAGCGGCCCGCTTCCCGGCCGCGCAGGAGGACGTGGCCGAGGCGATCCGCTACCTCGGCGGGCTGGCCGAGACGCACAACCTCGACCCGCAGCGCATCGCCCTCGTCGGCCGCTCCGCCGGCGGCCAGATCGCGCTCCTCGCGGGGTACGCCGCCCGGAACCCCGCCATCCGCGGCGTCGTCGCCTTCTACGCGCCGGCCGCCTTCCGCTGGGGCTACGCCAACCCGGCCAAGCCCGGCGTCATCGACTCGAGCGGCGTCCTCGACGACTACCTGGGCGGTCCGCCCGAGACGCACGGCGCGCAGTACGACGCGGCCGAGCCGGCCCGCTTCGTCTCACCCTCGACACCGGCCACGCTCTTCATCCAGGGCCTGCGCGACGAGCACGTCTCGCCGTTCCACGCCGAGTTCGTCAGCGCGCGCCTCCTCGAGGCCGGCGTCCCGCACGCCATCGTCCGCCTGCCGTGGGCAACGCACGCCTGCGACTTTTTCTTCCGGGGACCGTGCGGGCAGGTCAGCACGTTCGCCGTCGAGTGGTTCCTCGACGCCGTCCTGCGCTGACGTCGACTTCCGGACGGGGCGACGAAGCCGTCACTCTCCCGTTCGACGATGGAGGTGAGTCTCCTGGTCGTCGGTGCCCGCAAGCGAGATGCGATGGCGTCCCTCGGCCCCATCGCTCCGTCCTGCAGGTACTACGGCGGCTCCGGCAGGTACTACGGCGGCTCCGGAGAGGGCATGGAGGCCCCGCCTGCGAGTTCCAGGACGGCGGCCGCGAGCACCTTGGTGGACGTCACGAGGTCGTCGATGCCGACCCATTCGTCGGGCTGGTGGGCAAGGTCGAGGCAGCCGGGTCCGTAGGCCACGCAGTGGTCGATGCCCGCGATGCGCTTCACGTGTTTCTGGTCGTAGGTGCCCGGGCTCGCCACCAGTTGCACCGGCCGTCCCACGATCTCGCGCACGGCGCCGGCGAGCGCCATGACCACCGGCGAGTCGTCGGGGGTGCGGACGGGCTCGACGATCATCAGGTCGCGGAACTCGTGACGCACGCCGTGCCGGCCGTCGAGGGCACGCGCCACCTGGCCGGCGATCTCGGCACGGACCTCCGCGAGCGACTCCTCGGGCAGGAAGCGCCGGTCGATCACCGCCGCGCAGCGGTCGGGAACGCACGGGGTCTGCCCCGCCACGTCCGCCTGCCCGCCTCGGATCCCGTTGACGTTGAGGGTCGCGGCGCGGGCCCCGTCCGGCACGACGGGCATCGCGGTGCGGCGGGCGGCCAGGGCAGGGGCCAGCTCGTGCTGGATGCCCGTCAGCACTGCGGCCATCGCGTCGACCGCGTTGATCCCGAAGAAGGGCATGCTGCCGTGCGCGGTGCGGCCGACGGTGGTGACCTCGCTCCAGTAGACGCCGCGGTGGCCCACCGAGATGCGGTCGACGCCGAACGGCTCGGGGATGATCACGAAGTCCTGCCGGTCGGACGACACCACCCCCTGGCGGGCCAGCCACGCGACGCCGGCGAAGCCGCCGCTCTCCTCGTCGACGGTGGCGCTGACCTCGACCGTCCCCTCGAGCGCTACGCCCGCCCGCCGGATCGCCTCGGCCGCGAAGATGGCGGCGGCGAGCCCGCCCTTCATGTCGGTGCTGCCGCGCCCGTAGATGCGGTCGCCGCGCACCGTGCGGCCGAACGGCTCCACCGTCCAGCCGTCGCCGGCCGGCACGACGTCGAGGTGCCCGTTCAGGTGCACGCAGGGCCGTTCGCGCCGTCCCCGGCGAACGCCGACGACGTTCACCCGCGGATATTCGGGCCGGTGCTCGGGGAGACCGTCGGCCGCGTAGTACCGGGTCTCGAAGCCGAACCCGCGGAGCGTGTCGCCGATGTGGCGGGCGCACGGCTCGTACGCCTCGCCGGGCGGATTGACGGTCGGGATGGCGATCAGGTCGGCCGTGAACGAGACCAGCTCGCCGGCCAGGGCGTCGACCGCCGCGAGGACCCGGTCGAGATCGCTGGTCATCGGGATTCCCGGGGGTGCCGCGCGTCTCCAACAGGAACGGCGCGCACTCCGCTATCATCGACCGGGGACCGAAGCGATCCTATCGCCCTTCGGCCGGGCCGACCGTGACGCCGCACCTGACGATCCCGCTCCTCTGCGCCGCCGTCCTGCAGGATGAGTTCATGCCACGGGGCGAAGGCGGCGACGACGACGCGGGGGTCGACTGCCAGCATCACCGCCGCACTCTCTCCAGGGTGGCGCGGACAAGATCGTCGGTCAGTGGCGGCAACTCGCGATCCGGAACCGACACGAGGCGCCCCTTCCGCTTCTCGAGCCGCATCGGCGTGGCCGCCGGCTCGATCTCGATGACGCCCTCCCGTTCGCGCATCTCGATCTGCCGCCCGCCAGACAACCCGAGGGCATCGCGCATCGATTTCGGGATGACCACCCGACCGGCCGCATCGATGGTTGTCTGCATCGCAGGAGACTACCATCCAGCCGCGGACGCCGTACGGCCTGCGGCAGGGGACCGACCGTGACCCCGCATCTGACGATCCTGCTGGTCTACGCGGCCGCCCTCATGGCCCTGGGGGTGTGGATCGGGCGCCGGGTGCGGCACTCTGCCGATTTCTTCGTGGCCGGCCGGCGGCTCGGCCCGTTCCTGCTCTTCGCCACGCTGCTGGCCGCCAACATCGGGACGGGCTCCACGGTCGGCGCGGCGGGGCTCGCCTACCGCGACGGACTCAGCGTCTGGTGGTGGGTCGGCTCGGCCGGCATCGGATCGCTCGTGCTGGCGTTCTGGGTGGGGCCCGCCGTGCGCCGCATCGCGGCGCGGCACGACCTGCGGACGGTCGGCGACTACCTGGAACTACGCTACGGCCAGCCGGTGCGCGTCACCATCGCCTCCCTGTTCTGGATCGCCACGCTGTCGATCCTCGCGGGGCAGATCGTCGGGATGTCGCGCGTCCTCGGCGCCGTCACGGGGCTCGACTTCCGGGCCGGCTGCTTCGTGGGAGGCCTCGTCGTCACCGTCTACTTCGCGGCCGGCGGCCTCCGCACGGCGGCCTGGGTGAACGTCGTGCAGCTCGTCGTGCTGCTCGCCGGCTTCGGCCTCGCGTTGCCGTTCGGCCTCGCGGCGGCCGGCGGCTGGGGCGCCATCACCGAGGCCACCGCCGCCGTCCCCGGCTACTGGAGCTTCTGGGAGGGCGGCGGCTCCGGCTGGTTCTACGTGGTGATGCTCGGGCCGGCGTTCGTCGTGTCGCCCGGCCTGCTGCAGAAGATCTACGGCGCGCGCGACGACGCGGCCGTCCGCACCGGCGTCGGCCTCAACGCCGCGGCGCTGCTGGCGTTCGCGATCGTTCCGGTGCTGCTCGGCATGATGGCGCGGACCGCCTTCCCGGACCTGGAGGCGCCGGAGCAGGCGCTCCCGACCCTGCTCCGCGACGCCCTGCCGCCGCTCCTCGGCGGCATCGGGCTCGCCGCGCTCTTCTCGGCCGAGGTGAGCTCCGCCGACGCGATCCTCTTCATGCTCTCGACGTCGCTCTCGCAGGACCTCTACCGCCGCGTGCTCGACCCCGGGGCCTCCGAGTCCCGGGTGCTGGCCGTGGCCCGGGGCGCCGCGGTGGCCGGCGGGGCGGCGGGCATCGCCCTCGCGCTCGTCTTCCAGACCATCATCGGCGCCCTGTCGTTCTTCTACACGATCCTGACGGTGAGCCTCTTCATCCCGGTCCTGGCCGGGCTCTACCTGCGGCGCGTGGGGATGCCCGAGATCCTGGGCTCGATCGCGGCCGGCGTGTCGGTGGTCGTCGTCCTCCAGGTGGCGCGGGGCGGGCAGGGTATCGGGGCCTTCACGCCGGCGATGATCGGGCTCGCCGCGGCCCTCGCGGGCTGCCTGGTGGTCCGCGGCATCTGGGCGGCGCGCCGCCCGAAGGGAGAATCCCGGCCATGACGACGACGGACCAGGGCGGGCTGTTCGACCTCCGCGGGCGAGTGGCCGCCGTCATCGGCGCCGCGGCCGGCATCGGCGAGGCCGTTGCGCGCGGCTGCGCCCGGCAGGGGGCGGCGGTGCACTGCCTCGACCTCGACGCCGTCGGTGCCCACACGACGGCAGAGCGGATCGTCGCCGCGGGCGGCGAGGCCACGGCCGCCTCCCTCGACGTCCGGGACGGGACCGCGGTGGACCCCGGGCTCGCCCGGCGCGCCGACCGGGGCGGACGCCTCGACGTCGGGGTCGCCACCCCGGGCGTCAACGTCCGCAAGCCGCTCCTCGATTACGCCGACGACGAGTTCGACCGCGTGGTCGGCCTGAACCTCAAGGGCAGCTTCCACGTCATCCGTGCGGCGGGCCTGGTGATGCGGACCCACCGGCGCGGCAGCATCATCCTCTTCTCCTCCATCCGGGCGCAGGTGGTCGAGCCGGGCCAGTCGGTCTACGCCGCCACCAAGGCCGGCATCGTGCAATTGGTGCGGACGGCGGCGGCGGAGCTCGGCCCGAGCGGTGTCCGAGTGAACGCCGTCGCCCCCGGGGTCGTCGAGACGCCGCTCACCGCGCCCATCCGCAAGGACGCGGCGTGGCACGCCGCCTACGCCGACAAGAGCGTGCTCGGTCGCTGGGCCAGCGCCGAGGAGATGGTCGGCCCGACGGTGTTTCTCGCGTCGGACGCGTCCAGCTACGTCACCGGCTCGCTGCTGTTCGTCGACGGCGGCTGGACCGCCGCGGATGGACGGTTCATGCCGCCGGGGATGGAGCCTGGGGTGTAACGCAACGGGGAGAGCTCCACGCCACACTGAGACTCGAGAACACGGGCGACCGCGAAGTATTTCGATCGCGAAGACCGCGAGGAGTTCGAAGTCCGACGCACGACCGTTGACGGCATCGTCGATGCCGGAGTCGTAACGCTCCTACTGTCACAGAACGTGGTCGAACGCCTGGGACTCGGCGGGCCGAGCTATCCCAGCTCGGCGATCGACAGCACTACCCGGACCAGATCCGCCTGCCGGCGGACGGGGAGCTTCTGGTAGATCTGCTTCAGGTGCCAAGAGATGGTGCCTCTCTTGTGCCCCGTGGCCTCGGCCATCTCGCGTACGCTCTTGCCTTCCGCCAGCCAGACCGCCACCCGACTCTCCGCGGGCGTCAGGCCGAGGGTCTTCGCTACCAAGGCCGGCTCGACAGGGTGTTGGCGGCCCGGCTCGACAACCAGCGCCAGCGCGGCAACGTGCCGCGCTCCAAGGTCCGGCTGCGGAACACTCACCGGCTTGACGTGCAACACGAACGGCAGGGCCACCGAACAGCGCCGGAGCAGCATGGATCCGCTGACCGGGACGATACTGGAGGTGGGCAGAGCGGCGGCCATCAGATGCTGGAGGCGCCGCTCGTCGTCGGGCCCCTCGGCCCGCAGTACCCCATTCCGGTCCGAGAGCCCGTCGTGGTCCTGCAGGATGCGGCGTGCGGGGTCGTTGGCCGCAAGGATCCGCCCGCGCCGGTCCAGGTGGAGGACGCCGACCCGCGGATTGTCGAGCAGGCCGGTGAGGGTGGAGCCCAGCGCCTCGGTGCGCTCGAGTGCCCGGCGGACGAGGACGAACTGGCGGATATGGGGAAACAGCCTCGTGAGCATCTTGATCTGCGAGGACCCCCAGCCGTTCGAGGTAGCCGGGTCGCCCATGCTGAAGCCGATGTGAGAAACGCCATCACATGGCAACCCCTCCAGAGTAACGGCCAGGCTGTCCCCGTACAGCGCAGGAACCAGGCACTCGTTGTACGCACGCGAGTGCTTCAATTCGTCGACCGTGTACTGGTCTCTCTTGACGTACAGGACGCGACCGTAGGGCCGCTGCCGCATGCGCGGAATGCGCTCGTCGGTGGAATGGTAGTCCTCGAGGTACCAACGCTCCAGGTCTTCGCGGCGCCGCCCGCGCTGGTAGAGCCCGAAGAAGCGGACCCGGATGCCGTTCGTCTGGTCTTCGGCGACCGCGAGGGCGTTGCCGGTGAGGCCGCAGGCCTCGTCAATCAGCGCCGAAGTGGCCGGCCACCGGGCATCGTCGAGCATGGCGTCGTACACGGACGCCAAGATGCGCTGGTACGCGTCCTGGTCTGCCATACCGTTCTTCCCTTCACGACACCGCGCCCGCCATGCGACGGGTGGGGTCGCCATTCGACCCGGCCCACTGCGGCGATCGGTCGCTCGGAGCTTCCCTCCGGTACTGAGGCACGCAGTGGCCGATCTCGTCCGTTCCGGAGCGCTCACGAGGCGTCGGACTCCAGGCGTCGTGAACAGCTCCACGAGGCTGAAATCGTCAATGCCTGCCATTCCTGCCGCGCGGACGGTCCCCCCGGGAGCCTCTTGCGAGGAACAACGCACGGGAAGCGGAAACCGGACAGGCCATCAGCGGGGCGGGCTACTCTTCCGGCGCGACCATCCGGCGCAGCGCGTCGGCCACGCCGCGCGCCGTCGCCGGGCGCGAGTCGAGCAGCTTCGGCGAGCCGTCCGATGTAAACCGGATATTGCTCGGCTTGGATGCGCCGTCAGAGGATGATGCTCAACGCGCCGTGGTCGGACAGGGCCTCGTGGTCCAGGATGGCGCGCTTGTCGCACAGGCGCAGGCGCCCGTCCACCCGGCGCAGGCGCACGTCGTAACGGCCCACGTAGGAAGCGGACTCGCCCGCGCGGAATCGCCAGACGGCCACGGCGGCGGTGGCGTCGATCTCGTCGCCTACCACCGCCGTCACCATAACGTTGGCGATGAAACGGCGGGTCCGCGACCAGGGATACTCGCGATAGGCGTGGCGGCTCTGCAGCCGGACGACCCGCGCCTCCATCCGGTCATGGTTGTCGTCGATGAACACGAGGTCGCACCGCGGGTCGCCCTCGGGCAGGTCGGTCGTCGGCACGACGTAGCGCGCGTCCGGCGTGTACAGTTTCAGCCAGGCGTTCAGATTCCAGTCGTCCAGGAGCCGGGCCTCCAGATACAGCAACTGCTCGACTTCGTGCTGCAGCAGCAGAGAAGCGGCGGTGGCCGGAAGTCCGGACCCGAACGGCCGGTCCTGAACGGGTGGGATCGCCATGCTCGGCAGGCTCCTCTCGCCGCCGGTCCATTCGGCCGGCTCCGTCATTCAGGGGAAGGGATCGCTTCCGGGACCGCGCCGGGGGGGAGCCCCCGTTCGTACCGCTCGACGTGCGGCGTATCGGCGATCAGCGATTGCCAGCGCCGCCAGAAGCATCGCATCTGCAACTCGTCGTTGCCCCGCGGCTCGCGGTGCAACCCCCGGGAGACATCCGACCACTTGACGCCGCCGGAGCGGAATCCGTGCTGGCAGGATTCCAGGACCTCGACGTCGTCCGGCGTGGCGAACCCGCCCGGTCCAAGGAACGTCAGGAACGAATCGAGTCGGCGGCGCAGCCTGATCCCGGCTTCCCCGGCGGGCGCAAGCTCCCACGCCGTCACGTCCATGCTGGCGGGGCCTGTGGGCTGGAACACCCGGATGGTGACGGCCATTATGTCGTTGATGATCAAATTGGGGAAGATCAACAAGTTGCGGGATTTTTCGCACATTCGCAGCGCCTTGTTGCGGCCGTGGCGGGCGGTGAGCTCGTCCTTGACGCTCTGGATCTCGGCGCGGGCCTCCTCGCCGAAACTGGGATGCCACAGGGCGATGGGCCGCCCGTACAAGGCGTCATTCTCCATCACCCCGTGCCCGTTGCCGAGGGAACGGCCAAACCCTCGTCGGTTGCCGTCACCCTTCGCGGTGCGCCCGCCGGCCTTGGCGGTGCCCGCCACGTAGTTGAAGAAGGATCGGTGCAGGGCCGGCAGGTGATAGCCGTCGACGCTGTTCTCGGCGAGCAGCTTCCAGTTGGCCTTGATGCTGTAGCGGTTGGAGCCGGGAATGACCCGCATCCCGCCAGCGTCCTGATCGACCACCAAATCGAGGTAATCGAGGGCCCCGGCCAGATAATCACGGAGAGGTTCGGTTTCGCGCTCGAAACAGACGAATACGAAGCCCCGGTAGCTGTCGAACCGCGGCGAACGCAGCCCCATCTCGGCGAGCTCGAAACCGGGACCGTACCCGTCGATGTCCGGCACGCCGATCAGCGCACCTGACGCGTCGAAGCTCCAGGAGTGGTAGAAACACTGGAACACCTGGGCGTTGCCGCGGTCGGTTCGGCAGACGAGGGCGCCCCGATGGGGGCACGTATTGTGGAAAACGCGCAGGTCGCCCTCCCGGTTGCGAACGAAGAACAGCGGGCGCTCGGCCACCACTCGCCGGGCGTAGTCGCCGGGTTCCGGCACCTCCGACTCGTGTCCCAGGTAGAGCCAGCACCGGTCAAAGATACGGCGCCGTTCCAACTCGTAGATCTCAGGCGACACCACGCCGAGACGATGCACCCTGAACTTGCCCAGCTCCGGGCGGTCGTAGACCAGACTGCCGAAGTCCATGACGTTCCTCGCTTCCGCTCCTCGCGTTTGTGGGGCATAACGTATGAGGAGCCGAAACCGGACACGGCATCCGGAGGGCGGGCTATTCTCCCGGTCCGACCATCCGGCGAAGCGCGTCGGTCAAGGCGCGCGCCGTCGCCGGGCGCGACGAACGCCTGGCCGTCAGCACGGAGGCCGCGAACCGAAGCGCGGGCGACGGTTGCTCCTCACCTGCCTGCGGTCGGGCATGGTGGTCAATGCGTTGGCTGAGGATGCGGCCCGCCACCTCGTCGACCCGCGTGTCGGCAAAGGGATGTCGACCCGCCACCATCTCGTACAGGACCACGCAGAGCGACCAGATGTCGTCGGCCTGCGCCGACGGACGGCCCGAGAGAACCTCCGGCGAGGAGTACAGCGGCGTGCCGCCCACCAGGACGACATCATCCGCTTCGCGAGACAGGCCGAAGTCGAGCAGTTTCGGCGAGCCTTCCGACGTGAACCCGATGTTGCTCGGCTTGATGTCCCCATGCAGGTAGCCCGCGTCGTGCAGGGCTGCGAGCGCGTCCGCGAGGGTGGCGATGACCTCGATCGCCCGTGACTCCGGGACCGGCCCCTGCCGAAGCCGATCCGCCAGCGTCCCGCCGGCCAGGAACTCGACGACGAGGAACGAACGGCCGCGCCAGAACTCGATACCGTAGATCTGTGCCGCGGCGGGATGCGCGAGCGTCGCCATGGCCCACGCCTCGGGCTGCAGTGTCATGAGCCGCCGTGCCGACTCCCCGACCAGCGTCTTTACCGCGACGTCCCGCTGAAGCCGGACATCACGGGCCACATACACCTCACCGGTGCCCCCGGTTCCCAGGCGCCTCGTCAGTTGGTACTTGCCGGCCAGCACCGCCGGCACCTGCGTGTCGACGTAGTCCGAGGCGCAGGCGCAGGCGCGTGGCTGATCGCCCGGCGCCAGGGTTCCACAATCGGGGCACGCGCGTGCCGGGGTGCCATCCAGCGAGCCGGCTGCCGGCGCGCTCAGCGAGCGCAGGCGTGCGAGCGCCAGCCCGGCGGCAGAGGCCAGCGCTTCGAGGAACGGGATGTCGACCGGTCGCACGATCCGGTCGTCGAAGCGCCGGCCGACCACCAGCACGCCGATGACCTGCGCGCCGGGACCGACCACCGCCACCACGGCATCGGCCTCCGCTTCGACGACCCATGCCGCGTCGGTCTGCGGCAGCAACTCGAACATGGACGTTGCGTCGTCCGGATGGACCCGCAACGACCCGCTGCCCCGCTCCAGCATGTGGACGATTGCGGTCGCGCGCGACAATGACGCCATCGCGGCGTACGGCGCGGCGAAGTCCCCCATGGCCATCTCCGTATCGGTCGGGACGAGCAGCGTGGCCGGCGAACCGCAGCCGTGGTTTGCGGTGCGGGTCAGAATGCGTCCGATCGTCCTGGTCTGTGAGGCTTGAGCCAGGGCCGCCGTCGCGGCGGCGAGGGCTCCCCGCTGGTCCGCCGTTTCCGGGTAGACCCAGGCGTCCAGCCGTCTGAGTAGCCGCTCGCGCACGGCGACCACCAGCAGCATGGCGGCGGCCATCCCGAAAAGCACCTGCACCAGCGGGTCCGTGACGACGGCACCCACCGTCCTCTCCGGACGAATCGCCACCAGCCAGCCCAGTGCCGCCGACGGCGACGCCGCCGCCGCAGCGAGCAGGCGGCGGCGCAAGAGCAACCGCCTGTAGAACACCCGGACCACCTCGCGCAGATCGGGCACGCGCACCGCGAGCACCGAGTACCAGAGCAGCAACACCCCGGGGAAGCGCGTCAATGCAATCCACCAGACGGACGAAGTCCACTCGTAGTTGGCCAGCCAATATCCGGCCGGGGCCGCTCGGGGCACGTCGTACGCCACGGTCGATATCAGATAGACCAGGAACCCCCCGGCGAACAGCAGGACGCGCCTGGCTTCATCGACCGGCGCCGAGAGCGCGCGCAGCCCGACGACGGCAACCGCCGCGAGCGCGGACAGGTTCGCGACGATCATGGTCGCAAACACGAAGACCGGCGCGTACCGCGGGTCCCCGAACTCGCCCGATACGACGCCCGCCGCGAACGTCACGCCTCCGATCGTCACGCTGACCGGGCCCATGCGATGCAGGACGCCGTCGAGCCGGAGCGGGCGACGAACCCGGGGGCACTCGCCCGCGAAGGCCCAAATGAACGCAGGCGCGAACAGGAACGAATGCACGCAGAGGTAGCCGAGCAACCGGGCCGGCGCCGGCGGATCAAGCAGGAAAGCCTCGACCACTTCGGGCGGAATCTCCCACAGCGACGCGGCGATCATGTGCAGACCCGCGAACGGAGCCTTCAACAAGAAGTACGCGCCAAGGAGCCGAGTCCGCCGTTCACGTCGTCCCGACAGCAAGAGCAGGCACGCAGTCGTCACATGCCCGGCGAACAAGGTCGTCAGAAAGACGGCCAGATCGCCATGCTCACGGTAGTATTCGTTCCATACCCACGGCAGTACCAGGAGCATCGCCGCCGCCTCGAGCGCGGCGATCGCGACGATGGCACCAAGGAGCCGGCGTACGAAGGGGCCGGCGTAGGGGTTGGAGGCAGTCGACGCCACCCCGGCCGACGCGCGGCCGGAGACGGCACGGGCCGCGAAGGCCTGCGAGAGCGCGCGGAGGTTCTCGATCTCTCCTCGGCGCGCGGGCGGGACGAGGCTCGCGCACCGGTCCCAGTGCACGTCCCGGCTCGATGTGACAGCGTCGATCGCATCGACGACTACCTTGTCCTGATCTTTCTTACCCATGCGGTATCAAGCCAGAGGGCCAGCGGTCGTCGCCCCGCCCTTTGTCGCAAGCTTGCACCCCATGCGGGGGCCGTGCGGCGCAGGCCAGAACTGGCGCCGGATGTGAGGTGCAACGCACGAGAGGGAGAAACCGGACACGGATTCCCGCAACCCGCCCCGTCGGGTTTGGGCGCGACGATCCACAAGGGGGCGGCCGGCGCTCCGCCGGCCCTGGGCGCGACGAGGGCCGGCCGGTTGGCATCGGGCCGCCAGCGTGCGCTGTCAGCCGCGACCGCCTGCAACGTCGGCGATTCTGGCGGCCGTTCCTAGGGATGGGGCATCGCGCCGAGCAGCCGTGCCAACGCCCGCTGCACCGCCTTGCGCGCCGCCTCGGCGGTCGGCAAGCGTTCCGTGAAGGCGAGCTGGCGATAGTTGTACCCGAGTTCCGCGCGGCCGACGATGAGCCGTCTGTCACGGGCGTTCAGTTGCTTCAGACCCTCCAGGTAACGGCGCCAGGCCTCGTCGTCGACGAGCTGCGTGAACTGCGGCGCGGCCTCCTCGGAAAGCCGAAGCGGGTCGTCCGGCGCAACGACGCTCCGACGGTACGCCGCGCGCCGCAGCTCGTCACGGATCCGGTTGTCGACTGCCCGCCGCAGGTAGGCCCGCAATGCTCCGGCGTGCTCCGGCTCGAACTGCGGGAGGTGCGAGAGCGTACGGTGGAGGGAGTCCTGAACCAGATCGCTGGTGTCGAGGGCGCCCCGCACCCACTGGGGCAGGCGCCCGTGGGCCCATCTCCGGAGCCAGGGCGAGTAGCGAGTGAACAGAGCTGCGAGGGCCGACTGACTCCCCCTCCGCGCGCTCTCCAGAAGCTGCCCTTCGGAGGCGGACGAACGCGGATCGGATTCAGCGGGGCTCCGGGGCAAGGCAGGCATGCGTCCGCACGGATCGTAGAACGCACCGGCGAATCGTGCACGACCGTGCTCGCGCGAGCCGCCGGCGCTCGACGACACACGTGAAGAGGCTCCGTCGCAAGCTGGGCAACGACTCGTCCAACCCGGTTACATCCGGACCGAGCGCAGGGCCGGCCTCTCAGACCCGACGAGTGAGGCCCTCCCGGCGCCGCGTAGCCCGAACGCGCCACGCAGCGTCTCGCACGGCCTCCGGAACCCGCTGGCGAGCGATGTCGCCGCGGGCACCGTAGCGGTCGAGGCGGTCGATCTCCGCGACCAGGCGGGCGGCGTAGGCTTGGGGGGAGCGGTCCATCGCCTCCGCGAGCCGCGTGGTCGGCGGGCACGCGCGCACGCGCACGTCCGGAGCCTGAACGGCGAAGGTCGCCTCCGCCCGCCGCGTCACGAACCCCTTGGCGACCAGGAGCGCCGATCTCGCGGGGCGGCCGGCCCGCCGGAGCGCAGCGAGCCCCAGGCGCACGTTCTCCAGGGTGTTGCCGGCCTCCGTCTCCGTCACGATCGCCGTCTCCGGGACTCCGGCCGCGAGCAGCCGGTCGCGGAAGACCAGCGCCTCCGGCTGGTCGAAGACGCCGCGCGTCATGCGGCCGAAGCCGCCCGTCACGAGGACCGCCGGCGCGTGGCCGCCGCGGTAGAGCTCCGCCGCCCGATCCGGCATCGCCAGGTCCTGGCTGCCGAAGACGAAGATGACGTCGGAGGGAGCGGGCGGCCGGGCGACGAGCAGGTAGTCCCACAGCACCTGCAGCGCGACCTCGGCCGGCGAAGGGACGATCTGCGGGGAGCCGCGCCGTGCCACGCCCCAGCGTACCATCGCCCCGCCGCGGAGACCGTCGGCCTGCCCGCGTGCGGCGCGGTCGGCTCCCCGGGAGCCGGAATGGTCCGTCGGCGCCACAGCTCCTCCCCCGTCCGCGCGTCGTGGGCCGTGATGACGCAGGCGTCCGGCCCGCCGGCCGGCCTGCAGCACGGCGGATGCTATGATCGCGGCAGGTGCTCCTGCCGTCGAGCGTACGCGATCGCCCGCTCTCCATCACGCGGTTGCTCGTCTCTCTGCTCGCGTTGCTCGCCGCCCCGGCGTCTGCCGCGGCGCAGTCGCCCACCCCGCCGCTGACCCTCGTCTCCCCCGGCGCCCGACAGCCCCTGGAGTCGATCGAGGTGGAGGGACAGCGGATGGTGCCGCTCCGGGCCCTCGCAGCGCTGCTCGACCTCGACCTGCGCGACGACACGGCCACCGGCACCCTGGCGCTCGGCGCCGGCCAGCGGGAGATCCTGCTGACCGCCGGCGAGCGGCTGGTCTCCGCCGGCGGACGGCTCGTCTCGCTCGGTTCGCCGCCCCGGCAGCTCGACGGACGCTGGTGGGTACCGCTCGACTTCATCAACCGCGCCCTCTCACCGGTCGCCGACCGGCGGGTTGAGGTGCGGCCGCGGTCGGGCCTCGTCCTCCTGGGTGCCCCGGTGGCGCCCGCGCGACCGGCGGGGAACCGGCCGCGCGGCCGGCTGCGCCTC
>JAPOVI010000251.1 GCA_026708265.1 Acidobacteriota bacterium | reverse complement strand
GGGCGGACGTCGTCACCGCGAACAAGGGCCCGGCGGCGTTCGCCTGGCCGGAGCTCCGCGACCGGGCCGCCGCGGCGGGCGCGCGCTTCCGCTTCGAGGGCGCCGTGCTCGACGGGCTGCCCGTCTTCAGCCTCGTCCGCGACACGCTCCCGGGGGTGGCCATCCGTGCGTTCCGCGGCATCGTCAACACCACGACCAATCACGTCCTGTCGGCGATCGACCGCGGCCGGACCCTCGACGAGGCGGTGGCCGAGATGCAGGCGGCCGGCATCGCGGAGGCGGACGCGTCGCACGACGTCGATGGCTGGGACGCGGCGGCGAAGACCGCCATCCTGGCCAACGTGCTGCTCGACGCCGACATGACGCCGCACGACGTGGCGCGCACGGGACTGCGGACCGTAGACCCGGCGGCGGCGCGCGCGGCACGCGCCGCGGGTCGCGCGGTGAAGCTGGTCGCCTCCGCCGGGCGGCGGAACGGACGCGTCGCGGCCGCGGTGCGCCCGGTCGAGCTGCCCGCGGACGATCCGCTCGCACGCCTCGACGACACCGCCAAGGGCCTCTCGCTCGACACCGACCTGCTGGGCACGATCCAGATCACCAAGTCCGCGTCGGGGCCGGACCATACCGCCTACGCGCTCCTCGCGGACCTCGTTTCGCTTCACCGACCATGACCGAAACCGCAACGACGACCGACCGTTCCGCCACCGCCGCCGGGCCCCTCGACGGGGTGACGGTGCTCGACCTGACCCGCGTGCTGTCCGGTCCCTACTGCACGATGATGCTGGCCGACATGGGCGCGCGCGTCCTCAAGGTCGAGCAGCCCGGCAAGGGGGACGACACCCGTGCCTGGGGGCCGCCGTTCCAGGAGGGGGAGAGCGCCTACTTCCTCAGCATCAACCGGAACAAGGAGAGCGTGACCCTCAACCTCAAGCACCCGGACGGCCGCCGCGTGCTCGACGCGCTGATCGCCCGCGCCGACGTGCTGGTCGAGAACTTCCGGCCCGGCACCCTCGACCGCATGGGGCTCGGCTACCGGGAGGTGTCGGCGCGGCGACCCGACCTCGTCTACTGCTCGATCTCCGGGTTCGGCCAGACCGGCCCCCGGCGGAGCGAGCCGGGGTACGACGCGGTCCTGCAGGGCGAGGGGGGCCTGATGAGCATCACGGGTTCCGACGACGGGCCGGGGTATCGGCTCGGCGTCGCCATCGCCGATATCGCGTCCGGCATGTTCGCCGCCTACGGCGTCGCGGTGGCGCTCCTCGCCCGCCACCGCACCGGCCGCGGGCAGCTCGTCGACGTCGCGATGCTCGATGCCGTCGCCGCCCTGCTCACCTACCAGGCCGGCATCTACTTCGCCACCGGGACGGCCCCGCCGCGCCTCGGCAACCGGCACCCGACGATCACGCCGTACGAGACGCTGGAGGCGGCCGACGGCGACCTGGTCGTCGCGGCCGGGAACGACCAGCTCTGGCGCACCTTCTGCGGCGTGATCGGGCTCGACGCCCTCGCCGACGACCCGCGCTTCCGGACCAATCGGGACCGCGTGGCGGCGCGCGCCGAGCTCCACGCGCTGCTCGTCAAGCGGCTGCGCACGCGGCCGGCCGCGGAGTGGCTGGCCGAGCTCAAGGCGGCGGGCGTGCCGTGCGGCGCCGTCCGCGATCTGGCCGAGGTCTACTCGGACCCGCAGATCATCGAGCGGGCGATGGTCGTCGCCAGCCAGCACCCGGTGGCCGGCGCCATCCGGCAGCTCGGCGTGCCCGTCAAGCTCGGCGAGACCCCCGGCGCCGTCCGCACCCCGCCCCCGGTGCTCGGCCAGCACACCCGCGACGTGCTCGCCGAGCTGGGGTTCGCGGACTCCGAGATCGGACGCCTGCAAGAAGCCGGAGCCATCTGATCCGCGGGCCGCCGCTCGGAGCGGCGCTCGCGAAGGCTGTAGCGGCGGGCCCGGTCGCCGAGGTGCCCCCGCGCCATGCCGGTCGCGGAGTGCCGCCGGCTCCGTGGCGTATCCTCGCGGCATGGCCCGGATCGCCGTCGTCACCTCTCACCCGCCCTTCGCCGAGGGCGGACACCTGGTCATCGCCCGCGCGCTCGTCGACGCGCTCGCCGAACGCGGCCACGAGGCAACGGTGATGCTGACCCCGCAGAACCGCTTCGGGCGGCAGGGGGCGGCGTACCTGGCGACCTGGCTGACGGATGTCGGCCGCGCCCACGACGGCGGCCGGATCGACCAGGTCATCAGCCTGCGCTTCCCGAGCTACGCGGTGCGCCACGAGCGGCACGTCTGCTGGATCAACCACCGCATGCGCGAGTACTACGACCAGTGGCCGCGCTTCCGGAGCTCGCTCTCCCGGCGGAGGGCCCTCAAGGAAGGGGTGCGCCGGCGGATCCTGCACGCGGCGGACCGCTACCTGCTGACGCGCAACGTCACCCGCCTCTACGCCCAGTCGCGGACCATCCAGGCGCGCCTCGCCCGCTGGGGCCGCATCGAGGCGGACGTCGTCCACCCCCCGGCGCCCCCCCGGGCCTACCGCTGCGACGGCTACGGCGACTCCGTGCTCGTGGTGTCCAGGCTCGCGCCCCTCAAGCGGATCGACCTCGTGATCGACGCGCTCCGCGAGCCTGCCGCGTCCTCCGTGCGCTGCGTCATCCTCGGCGACGGCCAGGAACGCGCATCGCTCGCGGCGCGCATCGAAGAGCACGGCCTCGGCGGTCGCGTGACGCTCCGCGGGGCGGTCGCCGAGAAGGAGCTGATCGATCACCTGGCCCGCTGCCGGGCCGTCTGCTTCCCGGCCGCGCAGGAGGACTACGGGCTGGTGACGGTCGAGGCGTTCGCGTCCGCGAAGGCGGTCGTCACCTGCACCGACAGCGGCGGCCCCGCGGAGCTGGTCGCCGACGGCGTGAACGGGCGGGTCGTGGCGCCGGATCCCCCGGCCCTGGCCGCCGCCCTGGGCGCCCTCATGGACGATGCTCCCCTCGCCGAGCGCCTGGGCGCCGCGGCGCGGCGGCAGTCCGACGCCATGACCTGGGACCGGGCCCTCGATCGCCTGCTCCTCGCCGAGCTCCGGGTCTAACTAGGAGCTTGCCGCTGGGTGATCAGCGCTCCACCAGGGGTGCCATGGTCGCCAGCAGGTAGTCCAGTACCTGCTCGGCGGTCAGGCTTCCGAGGTTGGGGTGCTCGGCAACGATGCGCTCCTCCTGCCGCACGTGCCAGCCCCAGACCCAGGCTGCCTGGCCGCGCCGCCGACGTCCGGGGCGCCGCTCTGCGACCTGCCGTTCCCGCCGGCCCCGGACCCAGGCTGCTCGACCGACGAGCGCCGGCGGGTTGCGCGACGTGTCGAGCACGATCTCGACGAACTCCTCGCGGGTTGCGCCCCGAGAGAGACGGACGGCGCCAACCGGCGTCGACACTTCGAACCGGTGGCCCTCGGCCGCCAGCACCGCCGCCACTCTCTTGCAAAGCGGCGAGACGAGACCGTCGAGCACGCCGTGGCCTTCGGTCTCCGCGGCCGCGACGTGCTCGCGCCGCCGCTCGGGCTCGCCATCCCGCTTGGGCGCGGCAGGCAAGGCGGTCGATGCTCGCGGTTCCGCCTCGGCTCGCCGCGCGGTCGCGGCCGCGCGGGCGTCGGCGACCGCGCGGCGAACCCGGCGGACGAGGTCCGAGGGCTCCGGCAGCGGAGGCGCGGCCATCGGCGTCAGTCGGGGCGCGGAGCGCCGCCCGCCTCGTAGATGCGGACCAGCTCGACCAGCTTGTAGCCCCGGGTCTGGTAGGGGGGAATCACGCGCTCGGTGTGGAGGTACTGGATCATGCCGTCGTCGGCGTAGTCCGGCGCGCCGAGGTCGGGGTCGGCTTCGAGCGCGGCCTCCAGGCCGCCGATCGTCATCAACGGCTCGGCCACCTCGCGCCGCACGGGGATGAGCCCCCAGGCCCGGCGCCGCTCCACGCGCGTCCGCGTCGCGAAGCGCACGAAGATCTCGTTGCTGATGAAGTTGTACTCCACGTCGGACCGCGAGGACGGCGCGTCCTCGACCCGCAGCAGGTTGATGGCCGGCTGTTCGGCCAGCCAGTCGACGAGCTGGCGCGTGAAGTCGCCCTCGCCCGACCAGCCCTCGCTGTTGATCTCCATGGCGCGCGATCCTCGCCCGGGAAGCCGTCGCCTGCGGCTCCGATTCCCGCCCAGCCATGCCTGCAGGGTCCGCGCCCGTCCGCGGCGCAGGCTGCCGGCCCGCCAGTCGCCTGACGGCTCCGCCCGACGCCCGGCCAAGCCTACAGGAGTCCGCGCCGCTCTGCCGCGCAGTCTCCGGGCGGGGTGGCTCTACGCGAACGGGAAGAGTCGGCCGGCGGGGAACGTCAGGTCGGGGAGCAGCCCGGAGCGCACGGTGTCTCCGCCGGTTGCGGTCTGCGTCCGACGATAGGCGCCTTCCTCGAGCGCGTGGATCTCGATCTCCATGCGGACCGGATCGACGATCCAGTACTCGGGCACGCCGTACCGCGCGAACATCCGCATCTTCCGGCCGCGATCGACGCCCGCGGTGGAAGGGGAGAGCACCTCGACCGCGACGTCCGGCGCCACCCGGGTCACGGCGTCGAGGGAAACCCGAGGCAACGTCTCGGCGCGGAAGAAGACGACATCCGGCTGCACCACGTCGTACTCGTCGAACACGATGTCGCACGGCGCGGGCACCGCGAGCCCGCCGGACCGCCGCCCGTAGTCGGAGAGCACAGTCGCAACCTCGTGAACGACGAGCTGATGGCGGACCCGCGGAGCGGCGACCACGACGAGTTCTCCCCCGTGGATCTCGTAGCGGCGCCCGTCCTCCGGAAGGGCCAGAAGATCGGCGTAGCCGAACCGCTTCTGCGCGTCCCGCATGGGCGCCATCGTATCACCGCGCAGGACATGCGAAGCGCGTGCCGGCTCCCGCGCCGACTCCGGCGGCACGGCTTCAGGCCGTGGCCACGAGCCGCCAGAACTGCGTGACGAGGAAGCAGACCGTGACGCCGATGGCGAGGGGCAGCACCGCGGCCAGCGCCGTCCACCCGGCGCTGCGCGTCTCCCGGTAGATGGTGTAGAGCGTCGTCGAGCACGGGTTGTGGAGGAGGCTGAACAGCATCAGGTTGACGCCCGTCAGCAGCGTCCAGCCGCCGGCGCGCAGTAGCTCGCCGGTGGCCGCGATGCTCTCGAGCTCGAACATGACGCCCGCCCCGGAGCCGGCGCCCGCCAGGTCGACGGTGAGCACCGTCAGCATCAGCACGGTGGGGATGACGATCTCGTTCGCCGGGATGGCGACGATGTAGGCGAGCAGGATGACGCCGTTCAGTCCGATGAGCAGGCCGATGGGGTCGAGGGACGAGACGGCGTGCGCGGCGAGGCTGACGCTGCCGAGCTCGATGTTGGAGACCAGCCAGATGACCGCACCCGCCGGCACGGCGAAGACAACGGCGCGCCACAGCACGATCAAGGTGCGGTCGATCACCGACGTGTACAGGGTCTGCAGCACCCGTGGCGGGCGATAGGGCGGGAGCTCCAGGCTGAAGCTCGTCGCCTCCCCGCGCAGCATCGTGCGCGACAGGAACCACGACGCCGCGAACATCGTGACGATGCCCAGCACGGCGATGGCGATGACCGCCGCGGCCGAGACGACGCCCGAGAAGCGGGCCGGCGCCAGCGCCCCGATGAAGATCGTCGCGATGAGGATCTGGGTCGGCCAGCGGCCGTTGCAGAGCGAGAAGTTGTTCGTGAGGATGGCGATCAGGCGTTCCCGGGGGCTGTCGATGACGCGCGTGGAAACCACGCCCGCCGCGTTGCAGCCGAACCCCATGCACATGGTGAGCGCCTGCTTCCCGTGCGCGCCGGCCGAGCGGAAGAGCGCGTCGAGGTTGAAGGCCACCCTCGGCAGGTAGCCGAAGTCCTCCAGCAGGGTGAAGAGCGGGAAGAAGATGGCCATCGGGGGCAGCATGACGGCGACCACCCACGCCGTCGCCAGGTAGATGCCGTCGACGAGGAACCCGCTCAGCCACCACGGGCTGCCCACCCCGTCGAAGAGGCCCTTCAGCCAGGGGTGGAGGTCGTCGATCAGCAGCGCCGCAAGCATGCCCGACGGTACGTTGGCCCCCTCGATCGTGATCCAGAACACGGTGGCGAGGATGGCCAGCATGCACGGGAAGCCGAGCCAGCGGCTCGTCAGCAGCCGGTCGAGGGTGCGATCGAGGTCGAAGCCCGCCTTCTTCAGCCCCCGCATCTGGGCGGCGTCGGCGATGCGCTGCGCCGCGGCGTAGATGCGCTCGGTGAGCGAGTCGTGGAAATCAGCCGGCAGCGTCCAGCGCAGGCGGCGCGCGGCGCGCAGCACGCGCTCGCGCTCGCCGGGCGGTGGCGGCGGGCCGTCGGCCGCGCCGCCGTCGGCGGGGGAGTCCCCGAGCTGCCCCAGCTCGCCCGAGCGCACGACCTCGACCACCGCGTCGTCCGCGTTCAGGAGCCGTAGCGCGACCCAGCGTGCGTTCGGCACGGCCGGGAACGCGGCGTCGATCTCTTGCGTCAGCTCGGCCACCGTCGCCTCGATGCCGGCCGGCAGGTGCGCGGCCCGGTACGGCCGCGTGCGGGCCGCGCCCGTCGCGACGCGGTAGGCCGCCGCGAGCAGCTCGTCGATGCCGACGCCGGTCCGGGCCACACCGCTCACGACCGGCACGCCGAGCTCCTTCTGGAGGCGCGCGGCGTCCACCGCGATGCCGTGCCGGCGGGCCTCGTCCACCAGGTTCAGGTAGACGACGACGCGGTCCGTGATGTCGAGGACCTGGAGCGCGAGGTTGAGGTTCCGTTCGAGCCGGGTGGCGTCGACCACGACGACGGTGACGTCCGGCCGCCCGAACAGGATGAAGTCGCGCGCCACCTCCTCGTCGCTGCTTCCGGCCTGCAGCGAGTAGGTGCCGGGCAGGTCGACGATCTTCACCCGCTGCCCCTCGTGGGCGAACGCCCCCTCGGCGCGCGTGATCGTCTTGCCGGGCCAGTTGCCCGTGTGCTGCCGGAGGCCCGTAAGGGCGTTGAAGACGGTGCTCTTGCCTACGTTGGGGTTCCCCGCGAGGGCGACCAGGATGTCCCACTTGTCCGGATTGAGGCCCAGGCGCAGCAGGCTGTCGGTGCGGTGCTGCGCACACCCCCCGTAGGCGCCCGGTTGCGCGGCGCTCATCCCCGCACCTCCGCCGCGGCGTCCGCCACGGGCTCGACGGCGATCCAGGACGCCTGCCGGCGGCGCAGCGCGATCAGGGCGCCGCGAATCGTGTAGGCCACGGGGTCGCCGGCGGCGCTGGCGAAGCGGGCCGTGATCTCGGTGCCGCGGACCAGGCCGAGATCGAGGAGCCGGCGCCGCTCCGGCCCCTGGCAGGCACGCGAGATCTCCACCACGCGCACCGGCTCGCCGACGCGCGCCCCGTCCAGAGTCATCGATGCCGTTTGGGCGGGCTCGTCCTCCGCGAGCCTCCGCACGCTGACGTTGCGGCTCGCGAGGAGGTCCAGCGTCCACTCGCGTCCGCCCGCCCGCACCCGGACGCCGCCCGCGTCCCGCCCCAGGACTTCCAGCCGGCCGCCGAGAACGAGACCGTCGGCGAGCAGCGCGTCGTACGTCTCGCGCGGCTCGTCCTCCAGGTGCACGATCTCGACGGCACGGCCGGGATCGACCTCGGCCAGGCCGACGCCGGGGGCCGGGGGGAGCTCGCCCGACGCATCGGGGATCGGATCGCCGTGCGGATCCCAGGTCGGATGGCCGAGCCGCACCTCGAGGGCATCGGCCTGCTCCGGCGACAGCGCGTGCTCCATCCGCTCCGCCTGCTCGTGCCACTCCGCCGCGGGCACGCCGGTGCGGTCGGCGAGGTAGCGCTCCCACAGGCGGTGCGTGCGCACGAGGCTGACGGCGGAGCGGGAGCCCTCGCGGGTCAGCGCCGGACCGTCCGGCTCCATCCGGATCAGCCCCATCCGCGCGAGGCTCGACAGCAGAGCCGCCGCGCGCGCCGGCGACAGCCCCAAGCGGCCCGCCACGCTGTCGACCGAGCACCCCTGGCCGGTCTGCCGGCACGTCAGGACGTGCTTGAGGGCGTCTTCCAGGAGCACCCGCTCGCCGAGCTGCGCCATCCGCAGCCAGCGGGGCACCAGGCCGCGGCCCGGCCATCCGAGGGCCGCCAGAACGACGCACAGGCCGGCGAAGATAAGAAGGGCCAGTGCCGGATCTACCATGTCACCACGTCGATCCCGTGAGTTTGAGGCTTGACAATCAGAAGTTTGATGAGTCAAAAATCGATTGTTGCCCAGCCGCGCGGCGAAGTCAAGCGGCAGGCCGGCAGGTCAGGACCATGGCGCTACCGTCGAGCACGGTCGAGAACTACCTGAAGGCGATCTACCAGGCCGAGATGGCCGAGGAGGACGACACGCGACTGGTCCCGATGGGCCGGCTCGCGAGCGCGCTGCACGTCGTCCCCGGCACGGCCACGACCATGGTCAAGACGCTGGCGGATTCCGGCCTCGTACGCTACGAGCCCTATGCCGGCGTCAGGCTCACCGCGGCGGGACAGAAGCTGGCCGCTCTGGTGCTGCGCCGCCACCGGCTGATGGAGCTCTTCCTGGTCGAGGTGGTCGGGATGAGCTGGGCGGAGGTCCACGACGAGGCGGAACGGTTGGAGCACGCCGCCTCCGACCGCCTGATCGATCGCATTGACGAGATGCTGGGGC
Source organism: Acidobacteriota bacterium (assembly GCA_026708265.1). GTDB lineage: Bacteria > Acidobacteriota > Vicinamibacteria > Vicinamibacterales > UBA8438 > JAGWAJ01. Next base: position 40,951 of record JAPOVI010000251.1, on the reverse strand, counting down.
GGCCCGCCGTCGACCCCCACGGGGATCCGATCCCGGATCAGGACGGGGCGATGGCCACGCCGCGGTACCAGACGCTGCTCACCTGCCCCATCGACACCGCCGTGGTGCTCGCGCGGGTGACCGACCAGGACACCGCGTTCCTGCGCTTTCTCGAGCAGAGCCATCTGACGCCCGGGAAGACGATCCGCGTCGAGAGCCGGGACGCGGCGGCCGACCACGTGCTGGTGCGCGGCGCCGGCGACCGGTCGATCGTCATCGGCATGCGGGCGGCCGCAAAGCTGCTGGTCGCGCCGCCTCCGCCGTCCGGATGACGCTGCCTCGGCCGCCTACAACGACCCGAGAAAGGCGATCAGCGCTTTCCGCTCACCATCCGCCAGCCGGTCGAATCCGGCCCGCGCCGCTGCCGCCTCTCCCCCGTGGCGGAGGATGGCGTCGGCGACCGTGGACGCGCTGCCGTCGTGGAGGAGCGGCCGCCGGAAGCGGAGCCCCCAGAGGGCGGGCGTCCGGATCTCCTCCGGTGCCGCCCCCGCCTGGCGGATGCCGTCGCCGGTGCCGACGTCGTGCAGCAGCAGGTCGGAGAAGAGCGACACCGTCCGGCGATCGAACGCCGGGTGGCTGCTCGGGCCCGTGGTCAGGGCCGGCGTGTGGCAGGCGGCGCAACCGATGGCGTCGAACACCCGGCGCCCCTGCCGGGCGGCGGGCGTGATCGGCCCGCGCGCGGGCGGCGCGAGCATCCGCAGGAACGCCGCCAGGTTGTCGATGCCGCGCCGTCCGGTGGCGGGGTCCGCGATGTCCTCGGGGTCGGGGACCGCGTCGCAGCGCGCGAGCTGCCGCGGGGAGAGCCGGAACGTCAGCTCGTCGGGGAAGAGGTCGTTCGTGATGCCCAGCTCGTTGCGGTAGGCCTCGGCCCCGAAGTCCATCAGCGAGCCCTGCTGCGATTTCCACCCGAAGCGCCCGACCCGCGACGCTCCCGTGGTCCGGTCGGGAACCAGCGGGGCGCGCCCGCTGATGCCGTCGCGATCGAGGTCGAGGGGATCCGCCAGCGCCTCGAGCGCGGCGTCGGGGATCGCCTCGACCAGCCCGGCGCCGAAGAGCGGAATCGGAATCCGCGTCGCGATGACGCTGGCCTCGGCGGGGATCACCGTCTGGCACTCGTGCGTCGGAATGGAGAAGCTCTGGAACAGGGTGCCGAAAGCCGGGTCGACCGCCCGGAACGCGCCCCCGGCGTCCCGGAGGCCCGCGCGCGTGACGGTCATGGGCGCGATGCCGCCGATCGCGGGCACGATGTGGCAGGCGGCGCAGCTCGTGCCGTTGTAGGCGGGTCCGAGCCCTTCCTCGGCCGTCTCGACTTCCAGGAAGTCCTCGAGACCGAGCATGAACTCCTCGAACTCGGCCGGCGTCAACCCGGCCAGGGGATCCCCCGGCAGGGTGGCCCGCTGCGCGGTGAGCGGCGCCGCGGCGGCGAGCGCGGCCGCCCCCGCGGCCACGAGCACGCGCCCGAGCGCGGAGCGTGCGTCCATCAGAACCACCACCCCAGGCCGACGTTGAAGGAATTGGGGGCGTCGACGACCGCGCTCCGGCTGCGGACCACCGTGTAGTCGACCTTGACCGCGACGTCGGGGTCCGGGAAGTAGGTGACCCCGGCAATCCAGGCCGCGCGGTCGAAGGCCGGCAGCGATTCGTACCCCGGCGCCATGCGGAACTGCGTGTCGAGGTTCTCGTAGCGGACGAAGACCGCCACCTCCCGCGGCGCGGGCCGCGGCACCACGAACCACGAGCCCTCCAGGTAGAAGCCGCGCATCTCGCGGGCGATGTTCGGGCTGACGCCGGTGGTCCGCTGCACGGTCCGGTTCAGCTCGCCCGTCCCGTCGAGGAAGGCGTGCGCGTAGAGCCCGCGCACCCCCACCTCGCCCACACGGTAGCGGCCGTCGATCTCGGCCAGGGTGAGGGCCGAGTCGACGCGGGGGGAGGCGAAGCCGGTCCTGCCCCGCCAGAAGCTCGCGCCGAGCGTCAGCCGCGGCGTGCCGACGTACTCCAGCCGTCCCGTGCCGGCGACGTGCCGGGCGTTCGATTCGGCGCCCTTCTGCCGCCCCTCCCGCAGCCCCTCGTCGGCGCTGAAGCGGGAGGCGTCGAGCGTCTCCATGGCGTACGCGCGATAGCGGAAGCCGCCGCGCAGCTCGCCGTGGAACCCGGCCCCCGCGCCGAACCACGTCGTGGGGATGAGGACCGTCTCGACGAGCGGCCGCTCGACGCCGTGGAACACCGGAGGCTCGTGGCGCTCGTTGATGATGCCGACCGGCGCGAGCACCATCCCCGCGCGCAGGTTGAAGGGGCGCGCGATGCGGAAATCGACGTAGGCCTGCTCGAGCTCGAGCTCCCCGCCGGTCTCCGGCGAGACGACGGCGTGCTCGAGCTCGATCTCCGACACGAAGTGGACGCGGTCCGAGAACCGGTGGCTGACGAGGAGCACGAAGCGGTGGAAGTCGAGCACCGGGTCGGCGTATTGCGCGTCGTTGATGTGGAAGTCCATGTAGCCGGAGATCGGCCCCGTCTGCGGAGCGGCGGCCGCGCCCGCCGGGGCGGCGCCCCGTCCCGCCTCGCCTTCCGCCGCGGGCGGGTCCGTTGCGGCGGCCGCGTCCGCTGCCCGCGCGGCCGCCGCCGGAGCTGCGGCATCGGCGGCTTCCTGCGGGGCGGCGTCGTCCGCACCGGCCGCGGCGCCGGCCGGACCGCCCGCGAGGAGTGCGACGAGCCCGATTTCGCACGCTGGAATTCGGAGTTTCGACATCTGGCCGATTCGTATTTTGATGATTCAAAATACCCGGCTGCCTTGTCAAGTGGTGGGCCCGGGAATGGTGGGCTAGCGCCGCCCACCCGTCGCAGGCTCCGGGTCGGCCCCAGCCCCCACCGTCCCAGGACCTTGCGCCGCGGCACGCACTCCGTTGGCGTTCTGCGGCGCAAGCTCCTAGGATCCCCGGCGATGGGCGCCAGCGCTCCGGGACCCGCCGCGAACGGGGCAACCGCCGTCCTCTGCTCGGGCGGCCTGGACAGCGTCGTCCTGCTCGCCCGCGAGCTCGACGCGGCGCTCGCCGCGGGAGGGAGCCCGGCCCACGTCCGTCCGATCTACGTGAACAGCGCGCTCGCCTGGGAGCCGGCCGAGCGCCGGCGCGCAGAGGAGCTCCTGGCGGCGCCCCCGTTCGCGGGCCGCCTCGGGCCGCTGGCGCGGCTCGATTGCCCGGCCCGCGATACGTATCCGCGCACGCACTGGGCGCTCCGGGGCACGCCGCCGGCGTACGGCACGGCGGACGAGGAGGTCTACCTGGTCGGGCGCAACGTGACCCTGCTGGCCAAGGCCGCCACGTGGTGCGCGGTCCACGGCATCGGCCGCCTGGCGCTGGGCCTCCTGCGCGGCAACCCGTTCCCCGACGCGACGCCCGCGTTCTTCGCGGCGATGGAGCGGGCCCTGTCGCTGGGGCTCGCGCACGACGTCCGCATCGCGGCGCCGCTGCGCGCCCTGGGGAAGGCGGAGGTCGTGGCGCTGGGGCAGTCGCTCGGGGTGCCGTTCGAGCTCACCCTCTCGTGCATGAGCCCGGTTCCGGCCGGGGCGTCGGCCCGGCACTGCGGGCGGTGCAGCAAGTGCCGCGAGCGGCTGCAGGCCTTCGACGAGGCCGGAATCGAGGACCCCGCGGACTACGCGTTTCGGCCGCGGGACGTGCGGACCGGGACCTGACCTGCCCTGACGAACGCGAGGGGATGCTGCGCGCGCTCGGTCGCGGGCCGGGTCAGCCGCCGGCCTGGCGCAGGGCGCCCCGCGCCCGGCTCTCGAGGGCGGCCAGCAGCGCCTCCCGCCGGTGCACCAGGTCCTTGCGCGCCCGGCGGCCGTGCGCCGTTCCCACCGCGTACTCGGTGAACAGGGGCAGCGCGATGGTCGTGTCGCAGTAGGCGACGACGGTGTCGGGCAGGCTGCCGGGATTCACCTTCCCCCAGCTCACGGCCTCGGCCGGCGTCGCTCCCGAGAGGCCGCCCCAGACCACCTGGTCGGTCGTGAACTGGATGAAGTAGTCGTTGCCCCCCTTGGGGATGCCGTAGACCTCCCACAGGGTCGGTTGTCCCTGCAGGTAGAAGTTCTTGGGCGATCCGCCGCCCAGGATGACGGCGCCGTTCTTCTCCCCGGCCAGGATGATGGCCGAAACCTCGTTGACGTCCCGATTCGGGTCGATCATGAACCGGCTGCCGCCGAGCAGCTCGTGGTAGGCGAGGTTCATGCCGATGGAGCTGTCGCCGGGCGAGGACGTGTAGATCGGGACGCCGGCGCCCGCGGCGCTCGCCACCAGGGAGTGCTCCTCGCAGCCGGGTCTCCGATCGAGCAGGTCGCGGCCGAGGCGATAGTGGAACTCGGCGCTCGACGTCGGGCCGTCGAACCCGCCGCGGACCAGGAAGTCCCGCACGTAGGCGTCCGTCTCGAGGAGCACGGACGCCGGAAACAGCACGTCGTAGATGCGAATGACGCCGGCGTCGTACAGCTTCACGTCGTCGAGGAAGGGCGAGCCGCGCCGCAGCGTGAAGTTGAGCGCGAAGTGCAGGTCGTGGTAGAGGTTCGCGCCGGTGCTGATTACGAAGTCGACGAGGCCGCGCTCCATCAGCTCGATGACGCAGCCGCCGAGCCCCGCGGGCGTGAGCGCGCCGGCCATGGTGAGTCCGATCGTGGTGTCGTGGGACGGATCGAGCATGCGCTCGCTGAAGAGCCGGCAGGCCTCGGACAGCCGCCCCGCGTTGAAGGCCTGGAAGCCCTCGTCGATCAGCCGGCGCACGTCGTCGCTGCCGCGCGGCCGGTAGTAGCGGATCGGCCGTCCGCTCAGGAAGTCCGCGCCGTCGCGTTGCGGAGCCCCGGGGCTGCGGTGCGGCATGGCGGCGCTACTGTAGCATTCACCCGTCCGTTCGCCCCGGGCTGCCGACGGCTGCCGACGGCCGCCGACGGCGCCCGCGGCGCCAGCGGAGCACCCCTCGCGGAACGGTCCGGAAGCCCATGGACGTCGAGCGTACGGACCCGCCCCGCGACGACGCACGGCCGCGGAACCGGCGCGCCCGGCGGTTGGCGATGAGGCGCGCGCGCGGCGCGCTGCTCCGGCTCGCGTTCGACCGCCGCGTCGCGGCCGGCGCGGGCCTCGCTCTCCTCGCTCCCGCGGCGCTCCTGCGCATGGCCGACTACGGCTGGGAAAGCTGGCTCACGGACGGCCTGGGGTTGCTCTGCGGCGCGACCGGCGTTGCGTTCGTGTCCTTCGCGCTGAGTGGCCGCCGCCCCGACTGGATCGATCCCGAGGAGTGAGCCCGGTTCGGGGACCCGAGCCCGCCCCGCCGCGCGTGCCGCGGCCTCGGACGGGGCCGACTACATGCCGGTGACGTGGTAGCCGCCGTCGACGCGGAGCACCTCGCCGGTGACGCCGCGGGCGTCCGGTCCGAGCAGGAACAGGGCGGCGGCGGCCACCTCGTCCGCGTCCACCGTGCGGCCGAGCGGAGCCCGCTCGCGGTAGTGGTCCACGATGCGGCTGAAGCCCCGGATGCCCGACGCGGCCAGGGTCTTGACGGGCCCCGCGGACACCGCGTTGACGCGGATGTTCGCGGGGCCGAGATCGGCGGCGAGGTAGCGCACGTTGGCCTCGAGCGCCGCCTTGGCCACGCCCATCACGTTGTAGTGCGGGAAGACGCGCTCGCTGCCCAGGTAGCTGAGGGTCAGGATGCTGCCTCCGCCGCCGCGTTCCATCAACGGGGCCGCCGCGCGCGCGAGGACGACGAGGGAATAGGCGCTGACGTCGAGCGACTGCGCGAAGTCGCCGCGCGTCGTCCGCACGAAGGGCTCCGCGATCGCCTCGCGGGAGGCGAACGCAACCGCGTGGACGAGAAAGTCCAGGCCGCCCAGGTGGGCGTCGGTCTCCCCCATCAGGGCCGAGACCTCGGCGTCGCGGGTGACGTCGCACTGCACCAGGCGCGGCGGCTGACGGAGGGTCTCGGCCAGTGCCCGGGCGTTCTTCGCGAAGCGATCCGTCGCGTAGCTCAGGGTGAGGCGCGCGCCGGCGGCGTCGGCGGCCTTCGCGATGGCCCAAGCCAACGACCGCTTGTTCGCCACGCCGACGACGAGGCCGCGTGCGCCGGTCAAATCACCCATGCCGGAAGGGCTGCGGCTTCGTGACGGAGCGTGGAGCGTCTGCGCCGGAGCCAGGGTGCGGCATCGCGTCTGCGGCGCGGGCCCCTACCGCGAGCGGCCCCGCCCGCGGCGGCCCGACGCCGACCGCGACCGGCCGCCGGGGCGTCCCTGCTCGCCGGGTCGCCACGTGTTGCCGGACTGGCCGCCGGCCGACGGACCGTCCTTCAGGGCCCGGGCGTGGCCGCTCCGGCGCCCCTTCTTGCGCACGGTGTTGCCGTCCGTCTCCCGGGCGCGCCCGTTGCCGGAGAAGTCGCGTCCCGGTTTGCCCCAGGTCTGGCCGGGCGATTGCCGCTCGTGCATGGTGAACACCGGCGGCTGCCGCGGCGTGGCGGGCGTACCCTCGGGAAGCTGCAGCGTCGCGCGAATCAGGGGGCGGCGCACCGGTCCGTCGTCCGCGGGTCGGGTGGATGGCGTGGAGGGGGCATCCGGAGGTGCGTGCTCGGTGTCGCACGACTCGTGCCGCGTCACGCTGGCGCGCTCGCCGTCGTCATCGACGGCCACGACGGTGGGTGCGGTCACGGCCTCGTCGCGCGGACCGTAGTCCTCCGCCGTGTCTCCCACGCGTTTCGGGCGCTGCTGCATCACAATCTCCCGAACGATATCGGTACGCGTATCCGGTCCAGACCAAGCGGCACAAGAGGAGGGAGTGACTTTGCGCGCGTGTGGACTACGGACCTTAGCAGACGCGCAAGGGGGAGGCAACCCCCCGGGGCCGCGGTCAAGGGCGTGCGCCGCCGACCCAGGCGCGGACGTCGGCGAGCGCCGCGCGCACTGCATCGGGGTGCGTGGACTGCGGCGTCCTCCGCGCCTCGACCGAGGCCCGCGCCGTGATCCGCGCGCCCGCGTCGTCGCCGAAACGCTCGTCGTAGCCGCGCCACTCCGCCGGCGTCAGCGACTCGAAGTCGCGTCCGCCGGCGAGCAGCTCGCGCACGATCCCGGCGACGACCTCGTGGGCCCGGCGGAACGGAACCCCGCGCGCCACGAGATGGTCCGCGACGTCGGTCGCCAGGAGCATCCCCCCGGCCGCGGGCTCGGTCCGCCCGGGCCGCAGCGTCACGCTCTCGACCACCGCGGCAGTCGCCCGCAGGCATCCCAGCAGCGTTGCCTCGGCGTCGAAGAGCGCTTCCTTGTCCTCCTGCAGGTCCTTGTTGTAGCCGCTGGGCAGGCCCTTCATCGCCGTGAGCCACCCGGTCAGGCGGCCGATGGCCCGGCCGGCCTTGCCGCGCACGAGCTCCAGCGGATCGGGGTTCTTCTTCTGCGGCATCAGGCTGCTGCCGGTCGCCACGCGGTCGGCGATCTCCAGGAAGCCGAACTCCTCGCTGCCGAAGACGATGATGTCCTCCGCGATGCGGCTGAGGTGCACCATGGCGAGCGCGCACGCGTGGAGAGCCGTCGACACGAAGTCGCGATCCGCGGCAGCGTCGATGCTGTTCGCGACGACGCGGGAGAAACCGAGCCGGCGGGCCAGGGCCGCGGTGTCGATCGCGTAGCTCGTGCCGGCAATCGCACCCGAGCCGAGGGGCAGGGCGTCCGCCTCGTCGCGCGCGGCTCCGAGGCGCGCGTGGTCTCGCCGCAACGCCGCCGCGTGGGCGAGGAAGAAGTGCGCCGCCAGCACGGGCTGGGCGCGCCGCAGGTGCGTGTAGGAGGGCATGAGCGCAGCGCCGGCCCGGTCCGCCTGCCCGGCCAGGGCCGCCACCAGGTCCACGAGCGCGCCCTGCAGCCGCGGCAGGCGCCGGCGTACGTGCAGCCGCAGGTCGAGCGAGACCTGCTCGTTCCGCGAGCGGCCCGTGTGCAGGCGGCGCCCGACGTCGCCCAGCCGCTCCACGAGCTGCCGCTCGACGAAGGCGTGCACGTCCTCGTCCGCCCCCGCCACGAAGCCGGCGTCGCGGCGGCCGAGCTCGCGAATCTCCCCCAGGGCCGCCCGGATGGCGGCGGCTTCGTGCGCCGCGAGAACTCCCGCGGCCTCGAGGGCCTCCGACCACGCGATGCTCCCCTCGACGTCGTCCTCGAAGAGCTCCCGGTCGAACGCGAACGACGCCTGGAACCGGAACACCTCCTCGTCGGGAGCCCCGGCGAAGCGGCCGGACCACAGGTTCTCAGAGTCGGTCATCACGAGCGGAAGGCGCCGCGGGCCGCATCCGACGTCACTCGTCGCGGGAGACGCCGGCGGCGGCCGGGCTGCGACGCCCCGCCGACCGGCCGGCCGCCGTCTCCACGGGCAGGCCCCAGATCCTGATGAACCCCTCCGCCGCGGCGTGGTCGAAGCGGTCGCCCTCGTCGTAGGTGGCGAGCGCCGGCTCGTAGAGGGCCAGCGGAGACTTGCGGCCCACGACGCGGCAGTCGCCCTTGAGCAGCCGGAGCCTTACCTCGCCGGTCACCTGCTCCTGCACCTTCGCCGTGAAGGCGTCGAGGGCCTCGCGCAGCGGCGTGAACCAGAGGCCGTCGTAGACGAGGTCGGCGTAGCGGCGCGCGAGATCGGTCTTCAGACGTTCGAGGTCGCGGGGGACGACGAGCGCCTCGAGCGCGCGGTGCGCGGCGTGGAGCACGACGGCGGCCGGCGCCTCGTAGATCTCCCGCGACTTGATCCCGACGAGGCGGTTCTCGACCATGTCGATGCGGCCGACGCCGTGCGCGCCGGCGATCGTCTCGAGCGAGTTGATCAGCTCCGTGAGCGGCATCGCGACGCCGTTGACCGCCTTCGGCACGCCGCGCTCGAACTCGAGCTCGACATAGGCGGGGTCGTCCGGGGCCTCCGCCGGAGAGCGGGTCAGCGCGTAGATGTCCTCGGGGGGCTCCGTCCAGGGATCCTCGAGCACCCCGCATTCGATGGACCGGCCCCACAGGTTGGAGTCCGTGCTGTAGGGGCTGTCCACCGACGCCGGAACCGGGATGCCGTGGGTGCGCGCGTACTCGATCTCCTCGGGACGCGTCATGCCCCACACGCGCGCGGGGGCCACCACCTTGATCGAGGGATTGAGCGCACGCGCCGACACGTCCATGCGGACCTGGTCGTTTCCCTTGCCGGTGCAGCCGTGGGCGATCGACCCGGCGTCCTCCATCTCCGCGATCTCGACCAGCTTGCGGGCGATCAGGGGGCGCCCGAGCGCGGTGGCCAGCGGGTAGTGCCCCTCGTAGACGGCGCCGGCCTGGAGGGCGGGCAGGATGTAGTCGCGCACGAACTCCTCGCGCGCGTCAACCACGTGCGCGCGCACGGCGCCGACCGCCAGGGCGCGCTCGCGGACGTCGTCGAGCTCCTTGCCCTGCCCGAGGTCGATGGTGACCGCCACGATCTCGGCGTCGTAGCGGTCCATGAGCCACTTGACGGCGACCGAGGTGTCCAGGCCGCCGGAGTATGCCAGCACGATCCGTTCCATGATTCGCTTCGCCTCCGCGCCGGCCCTCCGGGCGTCAGCCCCGGGCCCAGCCCTCGAACAGCCGCGTCACCTCGCGCCCCGCGCGCGCATGCCGCGTGATGAGCAGTATCGTGTCGTCGCCCGCGACGGTCCCCACCACCTCGGGCAGCTCGGCCCGGTCGATGGCCAGGGCCAGCGGCTGCGCTCCGCCGGGATCGGTCCGCAGCACGAGCAGTTGCTGCACCTGATCGAGCCGCCGCAGGTACTCCCCCACCGCGCGCCGGACCGTCGCCTCGGCGCCGGGCCGCCCGGCGGTCGTCGACTCCGTGCGCTCGTACGCGCCGTCGGCCGCCCGCTTGACGAGCTGCAGCTCCTTGATGTCCCGTGAGATCGTTGCCTGCGTCGCGTGAAACCCCCGCGTACGGAGGCGCCGGCTCAGGTCGTCCTGGCTGCAGATCGGCTCGCGCGAGACGAGCTCGAGGATGACCGACTGGCGATAGCGCTTCATAACTATGCAGTAGCGCGCATAAGCATACGGTGTCTGCGAGTGGGGATCAACAGGCTCCTGCCCGGTGCCGATGCGTGCCCGCCCGCCTCCGCGGCTTGACGCCGAGGCCCGCGCCGTGCATAGATATACCGTAACGGGAATAACTATTCATGCCCAGCGTGCGCATCGGCGTCGCCGGAGCGACCGGCTACGGCGGTCAGGAGCTTCTGCGGCTGGCCGCCGCTCATCCGCAGGCCGAACCCGTCGTCGCCATGGCCTCGGCCGGGGGGGACGGCTCGCGCGAGCTGCCGGGGCTGCGGGGCCTGTGGGGCGGCAGCATCGAGGCCTTCTCTCTCGATCGGTTGGTCGAGGCGGCCGATGCCGTCTTCCTGGGGCTGCCCGATACGGCGAGCGCGGAGCTGGCGCCCGCGCTGCTCGCCCGCGGAGCGCGGGTCTTCGACCTGTCGGGCGCGTTCCGTCTCCGCGATGCCGCGGCGCGCCGGCGGTGGTACCCGAAGACGCCCGACGTCGAGTCGCCGGCCGTGTACGGCCTCGCGGAATGGAACCGGACGGCGCTCGCCGCGGCCCGCTTCGTGGCGTGTCCGGGCTGCTACCCGACGGCGGCGCTGCTGGCCCTCAAGCCGCTCGTCGCCGCCGGGCTCGTGCCGCCGGAGGCCGACGTCCACATCGACGCGAAGTCGGGGGTCTCGGGCGCCGGCAAGAAGCCCAGCGAGCGGACGCATTTCTCGGAGGTGCACGGAAGCGTGGCCGCCTACGGGGTCTTCGCCCACCGGCATGCGGCCGAGATCGAGCAGGAGCTCGGGAGGGCGGTCACCTTCGTGCCCCACCTGGTACCCCTCGACCGCGGCATCCTGGAGACCATCTACACCCGCGTGCGGCCGGGCACGACGGCGGACGAGCTCGGGCAGGCGCTCGAGGCGGCATACGCCGGCCGGCCCTTCGTGCGGCTCACGGCCGATCGGCTGCCCGAGATCAAGCACGTGGCGCACACGAACTTCTGCGACATCGGCTGGCGGGTCGACGCCGGGCGGGTGGTCCTCGTCGCGTGCCTGGACAACCTGGGGAAGGGCGCGGCGGGGCAGGCGCTGCAGTGCTTCAACGTGGCGTTCGGCTTCGACGAGCGGGCGGGTCTCATTCCGTGACGCAGGCCCGCCCCGGTCCGGCGGTCGTGAAGCTGGGAGGCGAGCTCCTGGAAGAGCCCGCCGTCCTGCGGCGCGTGGCCCGCCGCCTCGCGTACCTGGCCGGGGCCGGGCCGCTGGTCGTCGTGCACGGCGGCGGACGCGAGGTCAGCGCCGACCTGGCGCGCCGCGGCATCCCGGTGCGCGCCGTCGACGGCCTGCGCATCACCGACGGGCCGACGCTGGACGTCGTCGTCGGCGTCCTGGCCGGGCAGGTCAACACCCGCCTGGTCGCGGCGCTGGGGGCCGCCGGCGCCAGCGCGGTCGGGCTCACGGCCGCGGACGGCCGGATGGCGAGCGTGCGGCGCGCGAGCCGCTACCGCGCCGCGGACGGCACGCGCGTCGACCTCGGCTTCGTCGGGCAGCCGGTGGGCGAGCCCCGACCCCGGCTGGTGCTCGACCTCTGCGGGGCCGGACACGTCCCGGTCGTCGCGAGCATCGGGGCGAGCGCGGCGGGGCAGCTCTTCAACGTGAACGCCGATACGCTGGCCGGACACCTCGCGGCCGGGCTCGGGGCGGCGCGCCTCGTCATCGCCGGCGGGACCGCGGGGGTCCTGGATGCGGACGGGCGGACCATCCCCGCCGTCGACGAGCCGGCCATCGACGACCTGATCGGCAGGGGGCGGGCCAGCGCCGGCATGGTCGCCAAGCTGATCGCGTGCCGCACCGCCCGGCGGGGCGGCGTTCGCGAGGTCGTGATCGTCGACGGCCGCCGCCGGGCGTTCGATGCGAGCGCCGGAACCACCGTCGGCGGTCCCGCGGTGGGGCGGACGCCCGGCGCGCGCCGGCGCGCGAAGAGTGGTGAGGAAGCAACGCCATGAGCAGACTCGGCGACGAAGTGCGCGCGGTCGAGGCCGCCCACGTATTGCAGGTGTACCGGCGCCTCCCGGTCGTCCTGGTGCGGGGCCGCGGCTGCCGCGTCGTGGACGACGACGGCCGCGAGTACCTCGATCTGCTGTCGGGCATCGGCGTCGCGTCGCTCGGCCACGCGCACGAGGGGCTGGCGCGGGCGATGGCCGCCCAGGCGGGCGAGCTGCTGCACACGTCCAACCTCTTCTTCCACCCGCTGCAGGGCGAGCTGGCGCGCCGCCTCGCGCGGCTGTCGGGCCTCGCGCGGACGTTCTTCTGCAACAGCGGCACCGAGGCGGTCGAGGCCTGCCTGAAGTTCGCCCGCCGCTACTGGCACACGCGCGGCGATACCGATCGGAAGGGCATCGTCGCCTTCGACGGCTCCTTTCACGGCCGGACGTTCGGCTCGCTCTCGGTGACGTCGGGCTCCGCCTACCGGACGCCCTTCGAGCCGCTCGTGCCCGACGTGACCTTCGTTTCTCCCCGCGATCCGGCGGCCCTCGAGAAGGCGATCACGGAACGCACGGCCGCGGCCATCGTCGAGCCGATACAGGGGGAGGGAGGCGTACGGCCGCTCCCGGCTGCGACCGCGGAGGCGCTGGCGGACCGCTGCGCCGCGACGGGGACGCTCCTCGTCGCGGACGAGGTCCAGTGCGGGCTCGGGCGGACCGGACGGCCGTTCTATGCGGGCGTGCTGGGGCTGGCTCCGGACCTGATGGCGCTCGGCAAGGCGCTCGGGGCCGGCGTGCCGGTCGGCGCGGCCCTGCTGAGCGAGCGGGTGGCGGAAGCGGTGGCGTTCGGGGATCACGGCAGCACCTACGGCGGCAACCTGCTCGCATGCCGGGCCGCGTCCGTGTTTCTCGACGCGCTCGAGGGCGGACTGATCGAGCGCGTCGCGGTCGCCGGGGCCCGCCTGCGGAACGGCCTCGAGGCCCTGGCCGCGGCGAGTGCCGCCATCGGCGAGGTGCGCGGGGCCGGGCTCATGTGGGGCATCGACGTGACGGCCGGCGTGGCGGACCGCATCGTCGCCGCCGCCCTCGAGCGCGGCCTGCTGATCAACCGCACCGCGGGCACCGTGGTGCGCCTGCTTCCGCCCCTGACGATCGGCGACGCCGACCTCGACGAGGCGCTCGAGCGCCTGCGGGCGGCGCTCGCCGATGCCGGCGCGAACCAGGAGCCCGCGCCGTAGAACGGAGCGGGCTCCTGCCGGCCGGCTGGGCGGGAATCGGAGCCGCAGGCGACGGTTCGCGGGCGAGGAGCCCGCGCCGTAGAACGGAGGGGGCTCCTGCCGGCCGGCTGGGCGGGAATCGGAGCCGTAGGCGACGGTTCGCGGGCGAGGAGCCCGCGCCGTAGAACGGAGCGGACTCCTGCCGGCCGGCGGGGGGAAACGGAGCCGCAGGCGACGGATCGCGGGCGGGGAGTCCGCGCCGTGAACCTGCGCTGCGGGGAGTTCGCGCGAGCGCGACGCGCACCGCGCCCCGGAGGGCGCGCCGGACGACATGACGAGCACGATCGATGCGCCGCCGCAGGCGGCAGATGACCACGTGACCGGCGCCGTCACGCTGCGGGCCGCGACCGCGGTCGACGCCGTCGGCGTGCATCGACTCATCACGGACAACCTGGTCGCGGGGCACCTGTTGCCGCGCCCGCTGGGCGAGATCGAGCTGCACGTGCCGCGCTTCCTGGTGGCGGCGGCGGGCGACCGGATCGTCGGCTGCGGCGAGCTCGCCCGGTTGAGCCCGGCGGTCGGCGAGGTCCGCTCCCTGGTGGTCGACAAGGCCCACCGAGGCGCCGGCCTCGGCCGGCGCCTCCTGGCGGCGCTCGTCGGCGACGCGCGCCGGCGGGGCTTTCCGACCGTGTGCGCGTTCACCCATCGGGCGCGGCCCTTCGTCAGGGCCGGTTTCTCGATAGTTCCCCACACGTGGGTGCCCGAGAAGATCGCAACCGATTGCCACCGCTGCGAGTGGTTCCGCCGCTGCGGCCAGTACGCGGTGGTGCTGAACCTCGCGCCGGCGCCGGCGCCGAAGGCGTCATGACGGAGATGCGCGTCGCCGTCGAGCCGGTGGCGGGAGGCATCACGGCGCCCCGGGGCTTCCGCGCGGCCGGCGTCGCCTGCGGGCTCAAGCCGGCGGGCCTCGATCTGGCCCTGCTCGCCTGCGACGAGCCGGCGAGCGCAGCCGGGATCTTCACCACCAACCGGGCCGTGGCGGCGCCGGTCCTCGTGTCGCGGGCGCAGCTCGCCGAGTCGCGCGGGCGCGCCCGCGCGATCGTCGTCAACAGCAAGTGCGCGAACGCGTGCACGGGGGAGGCCGGCCTGTCGGCCGCGCGGGAGATGGTGACGGCCACCGCGGAAGCGGTGGGCTGCGATCCGCGGCTCGTCCTCGTTGCCTCCACGGGCGTCATCGGCATGCGCCTGGACGTTCCGAAGGTGGCGCGCGGCATCGCGGAGGCGGCCGGCCGGCTCGCGCCGGGCGGCCACGGGGCGGCCGCCGAGGCCATCATGACCACCGACCGCGCCCCCAAGGAACGGGCGGTGCGGGTCGCGACGCCCGCGGGCACGTTCTCCATCGGCGGCATGGTCAAGGGCGCCGGCATGATCGAGCCGCTGATGGCAACCATGCTCGGCTTCCTGACGACGGATGCCGCGGTCGACCCCGCCGTGCTGCGCCGGGCGCTCGTCGATGCGGCGGACGGCACCTTCAACGCAATCACCGTCGACGGCGAGTCGTCGACCAACGACAGCGTCTTCCTGCTGGCCGGCGGCGCGAGCGGCGTGGCCATCGACGGAGCGCTGTATCCGGTGTTCGTGGGAGCGCTGCGCGGGCTCTGCGCCGACCTGGCGAAGGACATCGTCCGCGGCGGGGAGGGCGCCACGCGCCTCGTCGAGGTGCGGGTGGCCGGAGCGCAGTCGGCGTCCGACGCGCGCCGGGCGGCCCGGCTCATCGCCAACTCGCTGCTCGTGAAGACGGCGCTCCACGGCGGAGACCCGAACTGGGGCCGGCTCGTGGCCGTCGCCGGGCGGGCCGGGGTCGCCTTCGACGAAGCCCGCGCGCGCGTGCGGATCGGGCCGGCGGAGCTCTTCGCCGGCGGGACCGTGTTCGACGAGCGCGAGGCCGACGCCGCGGCGCACCTGCGGGGTCCCGAGGTGGAGGTCGCCGTCGACCTCGGCACCGGCGGCAGCGGCGCGGCCACCGTCTGGACCTGCGACCTCAGCGCGGAATACGTCCGCATCAACGCCGACTACAGGACATGACCAAGCCCATGGCGGGAGCCCGTGCGCCGGCCGGCGGCGGCGTGTCCCCGCAACTGCACGACGGCCCCGCCCCCGGGCGGGAGGGGGAGCGCGAGGCCGGCGGCGCTCTCGAGGGCCGCTGCTATCTCTCGGTGCTGGACTTCCAGCCGCCCGACCTCGAGCACAACCTGGCGCTGGCCGCCGCGTTGAAGCGCGACCGGCACCTCGGGCGGGAAGCGGCCACCTCGGCCGCGCTCGAGGGCACGTATCTGGCCCTGCTGTTCGAGAAGCCGTCGCTGCGGACGCGATCGACGTTCGAGATCGCGATTCGGGAGCTCGGCGGGGACTTCATCGATCCCGATGCCGACGTGGCCCTGGGCAAGCGGGAATCGCTGGCCGACGTTGGCCGCAGCCTCGAGCGGTGGGTGGCGGGCGCGGTGGTGCGGACGTACGCGCAGCGGCGGCTGAGGGACCTTGCCCTGGCGACGACCGACTTCCGGGTCATCAACGCCCTCAGCGACGAGGAGCACCCCTGCCAGGCCCTCGCCGACTGCCTGACGCTGAAGCAGCGCTGGGGCGAAACGCGCGGCCGCAGGGTCGCGTTCGTGGGCGACGGCGGCAACGTCGCGACCTCGTTCGCGCAGGCCGCCGCGATGCTCGGCATCACGGTGCACGTCGCGTCGCCGGAGGGTTTCGAGCTGCCGGCGTCCGTCGACGCGGACGTCGCGCGCGTCGCCCGCGGCGGAGCCGAGCTCCGGCGCTTCCGCGATCCGGGCGCCGCGGTGCGCAACGTCGACGCCGTCTACACCGACGTCTGGACCTCCATGGGGCGGGAGGCCGAGGTGGCCCTCCGCCGGCGCCTGTTCGGTCCGTACCAGGTGAACGATGCGCTGATGGCGCAGGCCGGGCCGGACGCCTGCTTCCTCCACTGCCTGCCCGCCCACCGGGGCGAGGAGGTGACCGACAGCGTCATGGACAGCCCGGCGTCGGTCGTGTTCGACCAGGCCGAGAACCGCCTGCACACCCAGAAGGCGCTGCTCCTCATGCTCTTCGAGGATTAGTTGGGTCGCGCCGTGGAAGCCGGGTCACCGAAGGTTGCGGCGGCTGCGGTCGGGGCCGTCACGCACTACGGCCGCGCCGTGCTGGTGACCGTGTCGGCGCGGGACGGCGTCCCGTTCGTCGCGGACCGGCGGCAGGCCGTGCTGATTGGCGACGGCCTGCCGAGCGCGCCCTACCACCACGAGGCGCAGACGCTCGAGCGCCCCGCGGCGGCGGAGCTGATCCGCCGGGTGCGGGCCGCGGTCGACGCCCGGGCGGAGGCCGCGCTCCGCGAGCTCCGGCAGTCGGTGCGCGCGCAATGCCGGCTCGAGTGGCTGGCCCACCGGGCGCCCCGCCCGCTGCCCGAGACGCTGGACGGCATCCTCGATTCCCGCCCGGCGACGCTGATCGCCGACGCCGAGATGTACCTGGAGGCGCTGTCCGGCGCCGCGAGGCGGTGCCGCCTGCCGGTCGTGACCTGCGCGCGCGGCACCGAGCTGGAGGCGGCCGCGCGCGCGCTCGGCGCGGGCGCCGACGAGGTGGGGGCCTTCCTCGCCGGGATGCGGGCGTCCCTGGGACCGCCCTGGCAGGCGGACCATCGCACCGCGGCCGCCGCCGCGCTCGCGGCCGCCGCGCGCGGGCAGGGCTGGCGCCTCCCCGCGGCGTGAGGCGCCGAGCCCCGGTTCTCCGACCGCGGAGCGCCCGTCAGGACCCGCCCCCGGCCGCGCCTTCCACGCGCGCCGCCACCTGCTCGACCTTCTCCGCCAGACGCCGCTTGTAGTCGGCCAGCCGCTCGGCGAGGCGGGCGTCGCCGGTCGCCAGAATCTGCGCTGCCAGGACCGCCGCGTTCACCGCTCCCGCCTTGCCCACCGAGACCGTGGCAACCGGCACGCCGGGCGGCATCTGGACCGTCGCCAGCAGGGCGTCCCAGCCCTGGAGGGGCGACGAGTCGATGGGCACGCCGATGACGGGCAGGGTCGAGTGCGCCGCCACGACGCCGGCGAGATGGGCCGCCGCTCCGGCGCCGACGATGAACACCGCGACGCCGCTGGCGGGAGCCTCGTCGATGAGGCGGCGCACGCGCTCCGGGGAGCGGTGCGCCGACGCCACGGTCATGTCCGAGGGCACGTTCAGCTCGTCGAGGACCTCCACCGCGCGCCGCATGACGCCCGTGTCGGAATCGGATCCCATCAGTATCCGGACTCGTCGATTCGCCATTCCTGCTCCTGCTGTGGCCGGCGCCCACCCGACCGCGGGGCCGGCTACCGGCGGGCGGCTGCGCGCACCGCGCGACCGATGTCCCTGCGCGCGAAGCTGCCCTCGAACGATATGCGATCGACCGCTTCGTACGCGCGGTCGATGGCCTGTCCGAACGACCCTCCCCGCGCGACCACGGTCAGCACCCGGCCGCCCGAGGTCACGACCTCGCCGTCCTGCCGGGCCGTGCCGGCGTGCACGATCCGGACGCCGGGAACGTCCGCCGCCGCGTCGAGGCCCACGATGACCCGGCCCGCGGTGTAGGCGCCCGGGTAGCCGCCGGAGGCGACCACCACGCCGACGTGGGGATCGCCTGTCACGCGCCACGAGACGCCGTCCAGACTGCCGCGCGCGGCGGCCCGGAGCGCGCCGGCCAGCCCGCTCTCGATCATGGGCAGCACGACCTGTGCTTCCGGATCGCCGAAGCGGACGTTGAACTCGATGACCCTGGGCCCCGCGGAGGTCAACATCAGCCCCACGTAGAGCACGCCGCGGTACTCGTGACCGTCCGCCCGCATGCCCTCGATGGCGGGAGTCACGATCTCGCGCATCACCTGCCGCTCGAGGTCCGCGGTCAGGAGCGGGGTGGGAGCGAACGCTCCCATGCCGCCGGTATTGGGTCCCCGATCGCCGTCGGCGACCCGCTTGTAGTCCTGGGCCGGTGGAAGCGGCAGGGCGCGGCGACCGTCGGAGACGACGAAGAACGACACCTCGGGTCCGACCAGGCACTTCTCGACGACGACGCGCGAGCCGGCGTCGCCGAACCGCCGCGCAACCATCGCCTCGCGCACGGCGGCCACCGCCGCCGTCCGGTCCGCGGCGACGGTCACGCCCTTGCCCGCCGCGAGCCCGTCCGCCTTGACGACGACCGGAAACCCGAACCGGTCTCCGGCCACCGCGTCGCAGGCTTCGCGCTCCGTCGCGCAGACGACGTGCCGCGCCGTCGGGATCCCGTGCCGCTGCATGAACGCCTTGGCGAACGCCTTGCTCGACTCGAGCCGCGCCGCCGCGCCCGTCGGGCCGAACAGCTCCCGGCCCGCCGCCCCGAAGGCGTCGGCAACGCCGCGGGCCAGCGGCAGCTCGGGGCCGACGACGGTGAAGTCGACGGCCTCGGCCTCCGCGAGCGCGAGGAGCGCCCGCGGGTCGCCGACGTCGGCCGCGACGCACCGCGTCCCGGGCTCGGCGGCGATCCCCGCGTTGCCGGGGGCGCAAACGAGCTCCCGGCACTCCGGGTCGCGGGCCAGGGCGGCCACGAGCGCGTGCTCGCGCGCACCGCCGCCGATCACCATCGTCTTCATTGTCGTGCGGCCGGAGCGCGGGCAGACACCCGGACGGCGCCGGCGTGGGTTTGACGCCGCGCCGCCTTTGGACCTACGATTGCTGGCTCGCGACCGGCGTAGCGTAACACGCCGCCGTCCGCCGCCGGGTTCGCGGGCCGCGGACGACGGCGGAAGGGAGTAGCAGCCGGAGTGGCAGAAGTCAGAGTGCAGGAAGGCGAATCCATCGAGGGCGCGTTGCGCCGTTTCAAGCGCAAGGTCCAGCAGGAAGACATCATCAAGGACATCAAGAAACACTCCTTCTACCTGAAGCCGGGCGACAAGCGCCGGGCGAAGCAGGCACTCGCCAGGAAGCGTTCGCGGAAGAAGATGCGCCGGGAGGCCGAGTGAGTCCATCCCCCCCTGCGCACGGGCGTTTTCCGGCCGCCGCCGACCCGCCCGGTCCGAGTAAGCGCTTGATTACAAGGGGTTTCTTGACACTCGCGAGAGCCCGTGGTACGGTCGCGGCGTTAACAGGCCCAGGTCGGCCGGTCGCGGCGGCATCCGGATCCGATGGACGGCAGGTCGGCGGGGGAAGACAGGCATGACGATCGAAGAGCGCCCGACGGGCGACGTGATGATTCTGGATCTCAAGGGGAAGCTGACCATCGGTGATGGCGACGAGTTGCTCAAGGACAAGATCAACAGCTTGGTGCAGCAGGGCCACACGAAGCTGATCCTGAACCTTGCGGAGGTTCCCTATATCGACAGCGGCGGCCTCGGACAGGTGGTTCGAACCTACACGACCGTCAAGCAGCACAACGGCAGCCTCAAGCTGATGAACGTCACCAAGCGCATCGAGGATCTGCTGGCCATCACGAAGCTGCTTACCGTGTTCGACGTCTTCGAGACGGAGCAGGACGCGCTGCAGAGCTTCTCCTGATCTCCGCGCCCGACGTCGAGCACAGGGCGCGGGCGGCCGCACCCGCCCGCTCATCGAGCCCGGCGGCGCACGTCCCGCGCGAGGGGCGGCGTCACGAGCCGGCCGTCGACGATCACCGCCGTCGCGCCCCGCGACATGACACCCGCGCCCGGTCGACGGCGCTGCCTTGGCGCTTGGGCGACACGATGTCCGAGTTCAACATCCACGCGGAGTCGATCGATGTCGAGCAGCTCATGGAGCAGATCCGGGCCCGGATCCGCGAGAAGCGCGGCGTCGACTATACCGAGCAGCAGATCCGGGAGCTGGCGGGAGTAAAGCTCGAGCGCTTCCTCGACCCCGGGAACGTCCGCTCGGATCTGCTCGACCACTACCGGCAACGGGCGGAGGAGCCTCCCGATCCGCGGCGGGTCGACCTGCCGCCGCCTTCCGCGAGCTTCGAGTTCGACGCCGACACGATCTACCGCTCGTCGCGCGGGGTGGTCGGGAGGATCATCTACGGCGTTCGCCGGCTGCTGAGACCCGTGCTGAAGCTCTTCTTCAATCCCACCCCGATCGTCCAGGCGCTCCACACGCAGCAGCGGATCAACCACGAGATCGGCCGGCAGGCAGAGCTGATGAGCGCCCGGCTCAAGGCGCGTGCCGAGCTGGATGCCCTCACCTACGAACTGCTGAACAACCTCGTGGTGGAGATGACGCGGCTCTCGATCGACGTGAAGAACCACAAGATGCAGGTGGAGTCGATCGCCGGCCGTCTGGACTTCGACGAGCGCCGCGCCCGGGCCCTCGAGAGCGTGGTGGAGTACCGGACGCAGATCGCGCCGGCGCGGGACGGTGACGACGGCGACGGGCCGGCAGACGACGACGCGGCGGGCCCGGAGAAGCGGAAGCGGCGTCGCCGTCGCGGACGGCGCCGCTCCGGGGCCAGGCCGGCGGAGCCAGCGGGTCCCGAGGCAGGCGGCACGGGCGAGGGAGTCGCGGCCGACCCGGCCCAGGACGCCTCCGCGCCCGAGCCCGCGCCCACGGAGGCCTCCACGCCCGAGTCCTCGCCGGAGACGCGGTCGGAGGCAAGCGGGACGCGGAACGGCGCTCCGGATCCGGACGAGCCGGCGGCGCGGTGAGACTCGCGGTCATCGTCCAGCGCTACGGTGCCGACCTCAACGGCGGGGCCGAGCTCCACGCGCGGTACATCGCGGAGCGCCTGAGCCGTCATGCCGAGGTCGAGGTCTTCACCACGTGTGCCCGCGACTACGTCTCGTGGCGCAACGAGTTTCCGCCCGGTTCCGACGAGGTGAACGGCGTCCCCGTGCACCGCTTCCCGGTGCGGCGGGAGCGCGATCCCCAGGAGTTCGGGCGCCGCTCGAAGCGCGTGTTCGAGCGAGCGCACTCGCTCGCGGACGAGCTGCGCTGGCTGCGGTCCGAGGGACCCGAGAGTCCGGCCCTGGTGCGCCGGCTCCGGCGGGCGGTGCCCACCTACGACTACCTCCTCTTCTTCAGCTACCGCTACTACCACGCGTACCACGGCATTCGGGCCGCGTCCCGGCGGGCCGTCCTCGTTCCCACCGCGGAGCGCGATCCGGCGCTGGGGCTCACGGTGTTCGGTCCGGTCTTCCGCGGCGTTCGGGCCCTCATGTACAACTCGCCGGAGGAACGCGCCCTCATCCAGGGCGTGTCGGCGAATCACGATGTGCCGGGCGTCGTCGTCGGGGTAGGTTCCGAGATCCCCGTGCGCGGCAGCGCGCGGCGGTTTCGCGGCCGCACGGGAATCCGAGGGCGCCTGGCGCTGTACGTGGGCCGCATCGACGAGAACAAGGGCTGCGGGGAGCTGTTCGACTTCTTCCAGCGCTACGCCGCCCACGTATCCGATCAGCTGCGGCTGGTCCTGGTCGGGAGCGCGCTCATCGACGTCCCTTCGCACCCGCGCATTCACCACCTCGGCTTCGTCAGCGACGAGGAGAAGTTCGACGCCATGGCGGCGGCGGACCTCCTCGTCATGCCGTCCTACCTGGAGAGCCTGTCGATGGTGACCCTCGAGGCGTGGGCGATGCGGCTTCCGGTCCTCGTCAACGGGGCGTGCGACGTCCTCCGGGGGCAGGTCGTGCGCTCCAACGGGGGCCTCTACTACACGTCGTACGACGAGTTCGCCGAGGCGCTCCACGTCATCGAGACCCGCCAGGACCTGCGGACCGGGCTGGCCCTGAACGGCCGCGCCTACTTCGATCGGCACTACACCTGGCGGACGATCGAACGGAAGTACCTCTCGATGCTGGAACGGCTGCAGGAGGAGGATCGCGCGGAGACCCCGCGACGCATCGAGGAGCTTCCCTCGTGGCTCGGACGTCGGCGGCGCGACCGGCCTCCGGCGCGCGAGGTCGTCGACGCGCTGCCGACCGGTCCGGTGCTCGACCCGGACCCCGGGCCCGCCCGCCGGGGGCCGAGACGGCGGAGAGCGGGCCGGGCGCGAGGCTGACCCCATGGAGCGTGGGCGCCGGGTTGCCGTGCACCAGGTACTCGCGACGCTGGGTTACGGCGACGCCATCGGCAACGCCGTGCTCGGCATCCGTCGGGTGCTGCGCGAGGCGGGGTACCGGTCGCACATCTACGTGCAGACGGCGGACCCGCGGGTCGAGAACGCCACGCGGGACTACCGGGAGCTGCGCGACGAGAGCCGGCCGGACCACGTCCTCGTTCACCATTTCTCCTTGGGGTCGCGGGCCTCCCGCCTGGCGTTCGCCCTGCCCGACCGCATGCTCCTCATCTACCACAACATCACCCCGGCGGAGCACTTCATCGGCATGCGCACCCCGCTGGCGCGATCGTGCTTCGAAGGGCGTCGGGAGCTTCGCGCCTACGTGCCGCGCTGCGACCTCGCCCTGGGCGACTCCGAGTACAACCGGGCGGAGCTGGCGGCGATGGGCTTCCCGCGGACCGGCGTGCTGCCGGTCGTGCCGGACTTCTCGCATCTCGACGTCGCTCCGGATCCCCTGCTCGCGCGGGGCTTCGACGACGGCTGGACGAACATCCTCTTCGTGGGCCGCCTCCTGCCCCACAAGTGCATCCACGACCTCGTGCGGTTCTTCCACGCGTACCGGCGGACCTACAACCCGCGCAGCCGGTTGCTCCTCGTCGGTGCGTACGACGGCTTCAAGGGCTACCTCGGCACGGTCGGCGAGCTCATCGCGCATCTTCAGGTTCCCGACGTGCACTTCATCGGGCACGTCTCCAACGAGCAGTTGACGGCGCTCTACGACGTGGCCGACGTCTTCCTCTCGGCGAGCGAGCACGAGGGGTTCTGCGTGCCCCTCGTGGAGTCGTTCTACAAGGGGATTCCGGTGGTCGCGTTCGCGGCCGCCGCCGTGCCCGCGACGATGGACGGCAGCGGGGTGCTCTACGAGCACAAGGATCCCCGCCACGTGGCAGCGCTGCTACACGCCGTCGTGTCGGACCGGGCCCTGGAGGAGGAGGTCGTTCGCGGGCAGGACGACGCGCTCGACCGCTACCTGGCCACGGACTTCCGAGCGACCCTCCTCGCGTTCGTGGAGCGGACGCTGCGCGCGCCGCGCGCCGCGCCCCCGCGCGTCAGCGGAGACTTCTGGCGCCAGGTCGCGCATTCCGAGGCCCTCGACGAGCTGCGTCGCCGGCGGCCCTCCATCTACGGCGCGTTGCCGAAGGCGCCGGGGTCGGAACGCTGGGAATCGCCATGGTAGTCAACCAGTGGGTGCCGGCCGCGCACCGCGGCGACGCGATCGGCGACAGCGCCCGTCGGGTGCGCGACATGCTGCGTCGCCGGGGCCACCGGGCGGGACTCTTCGCGCTGACGATCGACGACGATCTGCGCGGCGAGGTCCGCCCCTTCGCCGATCCGGCGGCACGCGGGGGCGACGTCACGATCCTGCACTTCGCGTTGCCGTCTCCCATGACGGAGGCGTTCGCGTCCCTGTCGGGCCGGCGCGTGCTCCAGTATCACAACGTGACGCCGGCCCGGTTCTTCGCCCCGTACGACGCGGAGCTGTTCCGCGTCGCCACCGTCGCCCGGCAGGAGCTCGCCAGCCTCGTCGGCCGCGTCGACCTCGCGCTGGGCGATTCGGAGTTCAACCGGTGCGAGCTGGCCACGCTCGGATTCGCCCGGACGGGCGTGCTGCCGATCGCCGTCGACACCGAGCGCATCACGCGAGCGCCGCGGCAGCCGGTCCTCGACGAGGTCCTGGACGACGATCTGACCAACGTGCTGTTCGTCGGGCGCCTCGCGCCGAACAAGCGCATCGAGGACTACGTGCGGCTCGCCGAGCACTACAAGCGCTACGTCGACCCGCACGTCCGGATGATCTTCGTCGGCCGCCCCGACGTCGTGCCTCGCTACCACGCCGCCGTCCGCGCGCTGATCGGCGCCTATCGGATGCCGCGCGAGCGATTCCTCTTCACCGGGCCGGTCCCGGACGCGGAGCTCGCCGCCTACTACCGTCACGCGGACGTCTACGTGTCGCTCAGCGAGCACGAGGGATTCTGCGTCCCGCTGGTC
The DNA here is from genome assembly GCA_026708265.1 of Acidobacteriota bacterium. GTDB lineage: Bacteria > Acidobacteriota > Vicinamibacteria > Vicinamibacterales > UBA8438 > JAGWAJ01. The sequence continues at coordinate 16,622 of JAPOVI010000251.1, read as the reverse complement.
GAGGCAATGGCGACCGACGTGCCCGTGCTGGCCTACGCGGCGGGCGCGGTCCCGGAGACGCTCGGGGGCGCGGGCATCTGTTTCGCGCCCCGGGACTTCGAGTACGCGGCGGAGCTGCTGGGCCGCCTCGTGTACGATAACGGGTTGCGGGAAGCGACCGTCGCCGGGCAGCGCCGCCGCCGGCTCGATTTCGCGCCCGCCCGCATCGAAGTGGCGCTCGATCGCATGCTGGAGGACGTTTGCTGACCACGCGTCTGCCCGCCGCTCTCGTCCCGCCGGATCAGCCGTGAAGGTCGCCTTCATCGTCCAGCGCTACGGCACGGAGATCCTCGGCGGCTCCGAGTACCACTGCCGGCTGGTCGCGGAGCGCCTCGCGGCCCGCCACGACGTCGAGGTGCTGACGACGTGCGCGCGCGACTACATCACCTGGGCCAACGAGTATCCGGAGGGGACGGACCGCGTGCGGGGCGTCACGGTGCGGCGCTTCGCCAACGACCGCACGCGCGATATCGAGAGCTTCAACGCGTACTCGGACTGGATCTTCTCGCACTCCCACACCGCGGAGGACGAGCAGGAGTGGCTGCGGCAGCAGGGGCCGTGGTGCCCGCCCCTGATCGAGCACCTCGAAGAGTGCCACGGGTCGTACGACGCCTTCGTCTTCTTCACCTACCTCTACGCGCCGACGGTTCTCGGGTTGCGCATCGATCCCGCTCGCAGCGTGCTCGTTCCCACCGCACACGACGAGCCCGCGATCCGCCTGGGTCTGTATCGCGACGTCTTCCGGTTGCCCCGCGCCGTGGCGTTCAATACCGGCGTCGAGCGCGCCTTCCTGCGCTCCCGGTTCGACTTCGAGGCCGGGGCGGAGGAGGTCGCCGGCTGCGGGGTCGACCTGCCGCCGTTCCTCACGGCCCCCGACGACGCCGGTGAGGCGTCCGCCTCGGGAGAAGACGACAGCCTGCGGGCCCCACTGTCGGCCGGCGCGGCCTTCCGGCGCCGTCACCGCCTGATGACTCCCTTCGCGTTGTATGGAGGTCGCATCGATCCCGGGAAGGGGTGCGAGGAGCTGATCGAGTACTTCGGCGCCTATGCGGCGGCGCGGGGCGACGCGATGCTGGCCCTGATGGGCGTGAAGCTCATGGCGATCCCTCCGGAGCCGTACATCCGGTTCGCCGGCATGCTCCCGGAAGCCGAGCGCCTCGAAGCGCTCGAAGCGGCGACCGTCGTGGTGGTTCCTTCACCGCACGAGAGCCTCTCGCTGCTTGCGCTCGAGGCCTTCGCGTGCGGCACTCCGGTGCTCGCCAGCGCCCGGAGCGACGTCCTCACGGACCATTGCCAGCGGAGCAACGCCGGTCTCTACTACGCCGACCAGGAGGAGTTCGTCGAGTGCCTCAGAGTGCTGGTCGACAACGCCGAGGTGCGGCGAACCATGGGCCGCAACGGCCGGGACTACGTCCGGAAGCACTACGCGTGGGATGTCGTGCTCGGCAAGTACGAACGGCTGATCGCGGCCGTGGGAGGCCGCACGAAGGGGGCCGGTCCGCGCTCGAAGGGGCGGGCGGCCTCGCGCGGGCGCGGCGTCTCCCGCCCCGGACGTCCCCCCGGGTCGCGCCGAAGCTGATCCCCGCGGCCCGCGGGCTCGTGCCGACCCGCTCGGCCGCCGTCAGTCCTCACCCGCAGTCCGCCTGTCGGGCCCGGTTCCGGGCGGTGCGGCGTCCGAGCGCGGGGCGGGCGCGCCGGCCTCGAGCCGCGGCGACGGTCCGCCGCCCGAGCGCTTGCGTCGAGGCCGGATACCGCTGCGCTTGATCATCTCGTTCAGCGTGCTCGGCTTCACCTGCAGCAGCTCCGCCGCGCGCTTCTGCACCCCCCCCGCCGCCTCTAGCGCCTGCGTGATGAGGCGCGCCTCGACTCCTTCCACGACCCTCTTGAAGGGCAGCCCGTCGGGAGGCAGATCGACGTCGGGCAACTCGAAGGCAGGCGCGTCGCGCACCGTGTCGGGGATGAGGTTGGTACCGATCTCGGATCCGGACGCGAGGACGACGGCGCGCTCGATCACGTTCTCGAGCTCGCGAACGTTCCCCGGCCAGTGGTAGCGCTGGAGAAGCGCGAGGGCGTCGGCGGTCAGCTCCAGCCCCGCCTTGTCGTTCTGCCGGCCGTACTTCTCGAGGAAGCTGTGCGCGAGCAGCGGTACGTCCTCCCTCCGTTCCCTGAGCGGCGGAAGGTCGACCACGATCACGTTGAGTCGGTAGAAGAGGTCTTCGCGAAACGCTCCGTCGTCGACCAGCCGTTTCAGATCGACGTTCGTCGCGGCGATGATCCGGACGTCGACCTTGATCGTGTCGACCCCTCCCAGCCGCATGAACTCGCGCTCCTGGATGACGCGCAGGAGCTTGGCCTGGGTGTCGAGCGGCACGGTGCCGATCTCGTCCAGGAAGATGCTGCCCCGGTCCGCCAGCTCGAACAGCCCCTTCTTGGGCGCCACCGCCCCCGTGAAGGCCCCCTTGACATGCCCGAACAGGTTCGACTCCAGCAGGTCCGGCGGCAGACTCCCGGAGTTCACCGGGATGAAGGGCCGGTCGGAGCGTGGGGAGTTGTGGTGGATGGCCTTGGCGGCCAGCTCCTTGCCGGTTCCGCTCTCGCCGTGAATGAGGATCGTCGTGCGGCTCGGCGCCGCGCGGGCGATCAGGTCGAAGACGGCCTGCATCCGCGGGCTGCGTCCGGTCAGATCGTGGAAGCGATGGGCGCGGTTCGGCGGGCCCGGCCGCAGGCGGGGGCTCTCGGAGGCGCGCCGCCGCTGGCTCACCGCGTTGCGGACGACGGTGAGCACGTCGTCGTGCTTGAACGGCTTCTCGATGAAGTCGAACGCGCCGCGCTTGAACGCTTCGCGCGTGTTGCCCGAAGTGCCGTAGGCGGTCAGCATGATCACCGGCAGGCGATCGTCGAGGCGGCGAATCTCGCCCAGCGTCTCCAGACCGTCGATGCCGGGCATCATGAAGTCCACTATCGCCGCGTCGAACGACTCGGTCCGGGCCGCCGCGACGCCTTCCTCGCCCGAGCAGGCCAGTCGGACGCGGCAGCCTTCCCGGACGAGCAGCGACTCGAGGATCTCCCGCATGATCTCCTCGTCGTCGACGACCAGAATGGACGCGTTCTGCAAACCCTGAACCTCACCCGCTCCCCGTGGCGACCGCTCCCGGGCGTTCCGCCAGCGGCAGGCGGATGCGAAAGCGCGTACCGCGCCCGGGCTGGCTGTCGCATTCGATCGTGCCCTGGTGCTCCTGAATCACCCCGTAGGTGATCGAGAGCCCGAGCCCGGTGCCCCGCCCGGCCTCCTTGGTGGTGAAGAACGGGTCGTAGATGCGAGAGAGGTGCTCGGCCGGGATTCCGGCGCCGGTGTCTCCCACCTCCACCACCGCCCGGCCGTCCACGTGGCGGGTGCTGACGGTGAGCCAGCCCCCGGCGGGCATCGAGTCGCGCGCGTTCAGGAAGAGATTGAGCAAGACCTGCTGGATCTTGAGCTCGACGCCCTGGACGACGGGAGGCGTCTCCGCGAGCATGCGCCGAATCCGCACGTTGCCGGTCTCGAGCTGGTGCTCGAGCAGGCTGAGCACGTCGTGGATGACGGCGTTCAGGTCGAGGGGGCCCTTGGCATCCGAGGGGCGGGCCAGGTTCAGCAGTCCGTTGACGATCCTGGCCGCCCGGAAGGTCTGCCGCTCGATCTTCTCCAGCAGGCGGGTGCGCGGATCCGCGGGATCCGCACCATCGAGGAGCATCTGCGTGAAGCTCGAGATCCCCGTGAGCGGCGTGTTCACCTCGTGCGCGACGCCGGCCGCGAGCAGACCGATGGAGGCCATCTTCTCGGAGATCTGCAACTGCTCCTCCAGTCGCACGCGCGAGGTGATGTCCTCGACGATCACGGTGGTGCCGCCCCGGCTGCCATCCGGTGCCTGCAGCGGTGCCGTGGCCGCATTCACCTGCAGCGGCCGCGGAGGCTCGTGCCGCGAGACGAGCGGAACGCGATACAGCACCCCGCGCGCCGGAGTCTCGGCCCGCGCCTGTCGCAGCCGCCGGACGAAGTCGGCGTCGAACAGGTCTTCCAGCCGGGCCCCGACCGCGGTCCCGCGCGACAAGCCGTAGAGCTCCTCGAGGCGAGGGTTCCACCGCACGACGCGATCGTCGACGTCGAGCACGAGCAGCCCGTCGCTGAGCGAGTCGACGATGCGCTCGCTGAACTGCCGCATCCGATCCAGCTCGCGGGCCTTCGCCTGCAACTGGCCGTAGAGACGGCCGTTCGCGACCGCCATCGCCACCTGGCCGGCGACGGCGCCGAGCAGCGTGATGTCCTCGCTGCTGAGCGGTCCGCCGCTCTCCTTGCGCCCGAGCGCCATCACCGCGATGGTCGCGCCTTCGGCGATGCAGGGCACGAAGTAGTAGAGCCCCCGGTCCCTCCACGCTGCCAGCTCCTCGCTCGGGTACTTCCGGATCGTTGCCGGATCGTCGAGCAGTGCGGTGTGCTGGGCCGCGAGGCGGCGGCCGATGGCCGAGGCGCGCGGCAGCAGGGGCAGCGAGCGCTCGAAGCCGGTCCAGCGAATGGGCCGGAAGTCCCCGGCCGGGGCGGAGGCGCCCTCCGACGCGGGGCTCGGGCTCAGCAGCAGCGCCATGCGTTCGACGCCGAGGGACTGGGAAACCTGGGTCACGAGTCGCTCGCTGAGTCGCGCGAGATCGAGATCTGCGTTGAGGTCGCGCGCAAACCGGACCAACGCCCGGCGATAGTCGAACCTGTCCCGGTAGTAGGCGCGATCGACGAGCGTCTGGATGGCCCTCTTCACCGGGCCCGCGAGCAGGATGACGACGGCCCCCGTCAGGAGCGCGATGAGCGAGTCGCGGCCGTCGGAGTCCTCGCTGACCGCCTCCGACCAGAGGTAGGTGAGGGCCAGGTAGAGGGTCGCCATGGCGGCGACCACCGCCGCGTAGCCGAGGTTCCGCTTGACGATCACCTCGACGTCGCGCAGCCGGTAGTGGACGATTGCGGAGGCGAAGGCCAGCGGGACCAGGGCGAGCGGCACCGCGGTCAGCTCGAGGCCCGCCGCGGGCGTGAATCCCAGCGCGTAGGGGATGGCGTACGCGCTGGCGAACGGCACCCCTCCCAGCACCGCGCCCGACACGACCCACCGGAGCTGGCGCCGCGCCGTGACCGAGGTGACCCGACGGAGAGCCGTGATCATCGCCGCCAGACCGCCGAGGATGCAGCCCGCGAGGTAGAGGTGCTGCAGCTCCCAGATGGCTTCCACGGTGCCGGTGAACCCTCCGCTCCCCCTGCCCTGGAGCACCGCGGCCGCCTGCGCGGCGCCGAGGAGGAGCGCCGGCGCGTACACGGCCGGCAGCACCCGGATGCCGGGCAGCCGGCGCATCCATCCCGACGAACGCTCGGGGAAGACCAGCGCGAAGTGCAGGAAGAGCGGCGCGAGCAGCAGGAGCGAGACTTCGTCCGCCCAGAAGAACACCCAGTCGAGCCGGTCCAGGCGGCCGCTGAACGAGAATGCGAAAACCCCGAAGAAGGCGACCGTCAGCCAGAAGAAATGCAGGGTCGCCTGGTGGCCGGGCCGCCGGATGCGGACAGAGGCCCCGACCAGCAGGCCGAACAGGCCGACGCCGGCCAGCACGAGGTAGATCGGGAGGTTGACGGCCGGCACCCGCTCGACCGTCAACCGATACGCCTGCGACTCGTGCAGGCGCAGCACCGTGTAGCGCAACGGCACATCGCGGTCGGCACCGCCGCGCAGGAGCAGGCGGAGGTCGGCATGCGACTCGACCGGTTCCCCGTCGACATCCAGAAGGACGTCCCCGGGAAGCAACCCGGCCCGGGCGCCGGCGGTGCCGGGCTCCACGGTCGCGGCGACGAGGCCTTCCGGCCGCTGTTCCCAGCGCACGCCGTCGGCGACGGCCCGCCAGGTGGCCTGCACGGCGACGTTGGCGACGGCCAGGCATCCGAGCACGGCCACGACGCCCGCGCCCAGCAGCACCCGGGTCACGGGTGCCAGGCGCCGCCGTGCCGCATCGGTCTCAACCACCGTCATCTACGCACACCACCAGTACGCTGGCTTAACTATGCAAAAGGAGTGCCTTCGACGCGGGGAGCGGTACGGCCAGCCGGCGGGCGGACTCCTCGCGTGGGTGGCGCGGGGGGCCGGGCCGAGCCAACAAAGTGGATCGCGGGTGACAAATTCTTGAATCGCCGGTGCCCGCCGCGGCCGCGCGACACCGGCCCGGAGTCCCCCGGGGCGCCGGCGCGCGCGGCGTGCCGACGGCTCGGGAGCTCGGACGGCGCGGGCCTCAGAAGTGCACGACGAGGCCGCCGACGAGCTGGGGAGGTGCATCGACCACGAGGAGCTCATCGTAGGTCGACGCGCCGAACGCCGGATCGTGGAAGAGGCTGCGCAGGGCCACGAGCAGCTCCCACGTGCTGCCGTCGAAGGGCGCGAAGGGCAGCCGCTGCGTCACCCGCACGTCGAATCGGGCATTGACGCCCGGTGTCAGGGTGTCGTTCGTCATCCGCGCGAACGCGCCGCTGATGCGGCACAACGCGAAGATGCGCGTCGCCGTCTCCGGCACCTCGGCCTCGACCGTCGTCGTCACGTCGTGAAACCGATTCCCTCCGCCGACGAGCAGGCTGACCAGGGCGGCCGAGCCTCCGAAGCCCGCTCCGGGAGCCCAGTCCGCGCGGACGACGTTGTAGTCGATCGCGCCGCGCAGGCGCTCTCCGTCGCCGTGGCTGAACCGGACGCCCCATCCGTCGGCCAGGGCACCGTTCATGCTGGCCAGCCGGTAGTGTCCACCCGGCGCGGCGAACGCGTCCAGGAACGAGGCCCCGCTCACCCCGAACAGGGTGACCATCTGCCCCGCGATGGCCTGCCGGAACCGCCGCACCTCGATCGTCGAGCCCCTTCCGACGTCGCGTTCCACCGCGACCTCGACGTGCCGGGTCCGCTCGGCCCGGAGGGGGTCGACGCCCGACAGCGACGCGAACGTCCGTTCCGGCGGGAGCCAGACTCCGGACCCGGGCGGAAGGAACTGCTCCGCGCCCGGAGCGGTCATCCGGCGCGACACGCCGACGCGCACGCGGGTCCGGGCGATCGGCGTGACCGTCAGGTGGGCGCGAGGGCTGAAGAGCCGTCCGTCCTCCAGGTAGCCGTAGCCGGCGAGATCCGCGCCGTAGCCTACGGTGACGCGCGACGAGGGCGTCCAGGTGTCGAACGCCCGGATGCTCGCGACCTCCCGGCTCGGACGCCCGCGACCGTCGGCCCCGAGCGGGCGGGCCGGCTGGCCCGAGCTGGCATACTGCTGCCGGCTGTACGAAATCCGCAGATCGAGATCGTGGTCGTCGTGCGGGTTGCCGGCGAGCCGCCCCGACACGGCCCATGCCGACGCGTTGCCCGCGGTCATGTTGACCGCGCCTCGAACGGCCCACGCCGCTTCGCCCTCGGTCGTGGGCGTCACGGCGAAGTAGGCGATCTGTCCGGGGGGGACGCCCGTGGCCGAGCGCCACCGGAGCGGACCGTCCAGCGTGGCTCGCGTGAGGAACTGGACCTCACCGGTTACGGGGAGCCCGCTCACGTAGTCGGTGATCGGCCCGCGACCGAGCGGTACGTCGAGGCGATCGAGATCCGCCTCGGCCGCCGCGACCGGCTCCCAGTTACGGCTCTTGAGCACGCTGCGACGAGCCCGGCCCAGCCGCCAGAACCTCGCCGCGACGGAGCCGGAGGCAGGGGAGGCCGCCGCGTCCCCGGCTGCCGCGGCCTCCGGGGCCGCAGCCTGCCCCGAACCGCTCGCGGGTGCGCCGAGCCCTGCACCCGCCATGCGGATGGGAGGCGTCGGCGCACGAGGCGGCGCGCGCAGCAATCGCATCTCGCCGATGAACGTGTCGGAGTCGGTCCGGACGTCGACCTCCAGCCGCGAAGCGTGGAAGCCGGCGCGGTGCGCTCGGACCAGGTAGCGGCCGGGGGGAAGGGCGCGGAACGCGAACTCGCCCGCGACCGTGCCCAGCACCAGCGTCGTTCCCGACGGGCCGGAAGCCGAGACGAGAACGCGGCCGAGCGGTGTCCCTGCCTGATCCGTGACGATCCCGCTGACGTCCCCGGTGCTCTCGGACGGGCCCGCCGCCGCACCCGCGCCCGTGACCAGCAGCGCGGCGGCCACGGCGGCGATCCGCACGGCGTCCCGCGTCGGCAGCGGGCGCCGGCGCACACGGGAACCCTGTGCTGTCCGCTCGTCGCGCGCGGCGCCGGCCGACTGCCGTCGGGCCTGGAACACGGGTTGCTCCGGCTACGCCCCCACGCTGAAGGCGATGTTGTGGACGACCTCCGCGCCGGACGTGTTGTCCGTCACCTTGACCTCGAGGCGGTAGCTGCCCGCCGGAAAGCTCCGCAGCGGCACCTGTTGCCCGGCCACGATCTGGTGACCGATCGTCAGGTCGAAGTCCGGGGGCAGGGTCTGGCTGTTGAACTCCTGCGGCGGGGTCCGGTTGAAGAACTCCTCGCCGTCCGCCGTCTGCCGGTGAAAGTCGAACTCCACCGTCACGTTCGGCTTCGCGCCATCCTGCAGACCCGGGTTGTAGACGAAGAAGAGCGGCGCCAGCTCCTCTCCCTGCGTGAAGCTCAGGTCGAACTTCGGGAGAATCTCGAACGCTCCGAGCGCGTAGGGCCGCACGATCTGCTGCTCCGGGGTCAGCGGCGCGTTGAGCGGTGCGATCGACTCGGCCACGAAAATCGTGCTGATCTGCAGGTCGGGAGTCCAGAAGTCGGGTACCTCGACCTCGTTCCGCAGCAGCAGGACGGTCGGATCGTCACTACGGTCGCCGTCCTCGCCGGCGCTGTCGCGAACGGCGACGTAGACGTCGTACAGGCCGCCCGGAGCGTTGAACGCACGGCTGATCCGCACCGCCCCGTCGGACTCCGGCGCGCCAACGAAATAGGCGTCCGCGAAGACCCCCTGCGGACAATCCTCGTCGCCCGGCTCGACCGGGCCGTCCTGGTGCTCGTCCACGTACAGGTAGATGGCCACGTCGTCCCCGACCGCGTCCGGATCGATCGTCAGCGTGAACGGCACGTAGGTCTCGCCGTCCGTGGCCTTGATGAACGTGGGGTCCATCTCGAACGGGTCTTCCAGGGCCACGATCTCGCCGGCGCGCGCGCTCCTGACGACATCGCACAGCGATCGAAGCTCGTCCTCCTGCCAGTCTTCGAGGTCCTGGGCCGCGACCGGCGCGGCGGCCAGCAGCAGGGCGGTGGCGACGACCGAGGCCGCCATCAGGGAGTGCCGGGACAAGCGCCGGGCAATGGGGTGCATCGGAGTTGATCTCCCGCGACAGGGTTGATTCGCGTCGAAAGTGAGCATCAGTTCGGTGAACATCTGATCATAGAGTGGCGCCGGCTGCAAGTCAATCCGGGTCGAACGATTCAAGCCGTTCAAATACAAGGAGTTACGGACGAAGCCATCGCCGGTCGCGTGGTATGATTCGGTCGGCGGCGGCCGCTGCCGACCGAGAGCCCCCCGATGGACGGACCGCGCCGCCCCGTCGTGCTCGTCGTCTTCGACGGGTGGGGACTGAGCGAGAGCGCCGATCGGAACGCCATCCGCCTCGCGCGCACGCCGGTCTACCGGGAGCTGCTCGACCGCTGCCCGCACGGCAGCCTCGTCACGAGCGGCGAGGCGGTCGGCCTCCCTCCCGGCCAGATGGGGAACTCCGAGGTCGGACACATGAACCTCGGCGCCGGACGCGTGGTGTACCAGGACCTGACGCGCATCGACCGCAGCATCCGCGACGGCGACTTCTTCCGGAACCCCGCGTTCACCGCCGCGATGACCCGCTGCGCCGGAGATCGGCACGCGTTGCACCTCGTCGGGCTCGTGTCGGACGGCGGGGTGCACAGCCACCAGCGGCACCTGGTGGCCCTGATGGACATGGCGGCCCGGCTCGGGGTGTCGCGCGTGTTCGTGCATGCCGTCACCGACGGCCGGGACACCGCGCCGACCCGGGGCGCCGACTGCGTCGGGGCGGTCGAGCGGGCGGCCGCGGCCGGGGGCGGCGCCCGCGTGGCCTCGGTGACGGGACGCTATTACGCCATGGACCGCGACCGGCGCTGGGACCGGACCGAGCGCGCGTACGACGCCATCGTCCTCGGCCGGGGGCGCGAGGCGGGGAGCGCCGGGGAGCTCGTCGCCGCGTCGTACGCCGCCGGCGTGACGGACGAGTTCATCGAGCCCGGCGTCGTCGTGGCGGCCGGTCGGCCGGTCGGACCCGTCCGGGACGACGATTCGGTCGTGCTGTACAACTTCCGTGCCGACCGCGTGCGCCAGATCACGCGCGCCCTGGCCGATGCAGGCTTCGACGGCTTCGCGCGCGCGGCCCCCCCCCGCGCCGCGGTCACGACGATGACCGAGTACGACGCCACGTTCGACCTCCCGATCGCGTTCGGGCCGGAGGACCTGTCGGGCACGGTGGCGGAGGTCCTGACCGCGCACGGCCGCACCAACCTGCGGCTGGCCGAGACCGAGAAGTACGCGCACGTCACCTATTTCTTCAACGGCGGCGAGGAGCGTCCCTACGGCGGCGAGGACCGCATCCTCGTTCCGTCGCCGAAGGTGCCGACCTACGATCTGCAGCCCGAGATGAGCGCGGCGGCCGTCACCGACGCCCTCGTCGCGGACGTCGGCGCGGGGCGGCACGACGTCGTGATCTGCAACTTCGCGAACGCCGACATGGTGGGGCACACCGGCCGCCTCGACGCGGCCGTAGCCGCCGTTTCCACCCTCGACGCCTGCCTGGCGCGCATCGTGCGCGCCGTCGACGCGGCGGGCGGCTGCGTCATCCTGACCGCGGATCACGGCAACGCCGAGCAGATGTGGGACCGCGAGCGCGACCAGCCGCACACCGCGCACACCCGCAACCCCGTTCCGGTCCTGTTGATCGACCGCGCCCTCGAGGGTCGGGGGCTCGCGCTGCGGGACGGGTCGCTGCGCGACGTGGCCCCCACGCTGCTCGCCCTGTCCGGGGTGCCGGCGCCGGCGGAGATGACCGGCCGCGACCTCCGGTCCTGGGTCGACCCGCAGCCCGCTCGGTAGGAGTCTCGCCGCCCGCGGTCGCCCCTTCGAGGTCGGAACAGCTCCCGGCCGTTCAACGCTCGGGAGTTTCGTTACAATCTGCGCGTTCGATGGAGTCCAGGGTCTTCGGCCCGCGAGACGGCGCTCTCGAGCCGCCCGGCGACGGCCTGGGGCGGCCGGGCGAGTTCCCCTACACGCGCGGGATCTACCCGACGATGTACCGGGGCCGGTACTGGTCGATGCGCCAGTACGCCGGGTTCGGCACGGCCGCCGAATCCAACCGCCGCTACCGCTACCTGCTCGATCAGGGCGTGAGCGGCCTGAGCGTCGCCTTCGACCTGCCGACGCAGATCGGCTACGACTCCGACCACGCGCTCGCGGCGGGCGAGGTCGGCCGCGTAGGCGTCGCCATCGACTCCATCGAGGATATGGTGCGGCTGTTCGACGGCATCCCGCTCGACCGCGTGTCGACGTCGATGACCATCAACGCCACCGCCATCATCCTGCTGGCCCTCTACGTCGCGACCGCCCGGCGCCAGGGGGTGCCGCCGCGGTCGATCGCCGGGACGCTGCAGAACGACGTCCTGAAGGAGTACGTGGCGCGCGGCACCTACATCTACCCTCCTCGCGCGTCGCTCCGGATCGTCACCGACATCGTCGCCTATTGCGACCGCGAGCTCCCGGCGTGGCATCCCATCTCGATCAGCGGCTATCACATCCGGGAGGCCGGCTCGACCGCGGCGCAGGAGATCGCGTTCACCTTCGCGAACGCGACGACCTACGTGCAGGCGGCGCTCGACGCGGGCCTCGACGTCGACTCGTTCGGCCGCCGCCTCTCGTTCTTCTTCAACGCCCACAACGACTTCCTGGAGGAGATCGCGAAGTACCGCGCCGCGCGGCGGCTGTGGGCGCGAATCATGCGCGAGCGCTTCGGCGCCACCGAGCCGCGCGCGCAGCAGCTCCGCTTCCATACCCAGACCGCCGGCAGCACGCTCACCTCGCAGCAGCCGGACAACAACATCGTGCGGGTCGCGCTCCAGGCGCTGGCCGCGGTGCTCGGCGGCACGCAGTCGCTCCACTGCAACGGCCGCGACGAGGCGCTCGGGCTGCCCACGGAGGAGGCGGCCCGGATTGCGCTCCGGACCCAACAGATCATCGCCTCGGAGACGGGCGTCGCCAACACCGTCGATCCGGTCGCCGGCTCGTGGGCCGTCGAGCGGCTGACGGATCGCCTCGAGGCGGAGGCGGCGGCGATCCTCGAACGCATCGACGAGCGGGGGGGCGCTCTCGACGCTATCGAGTCCGGCTTCATCCAGCGCGAGATCCAGGAAGCCGCCTATCGCGCCCAGCAGGCCATCGAGAGCGGCGAGAGCGTCGTCGTCGGGGTCAATCGATTCGCGACCGACGACGGCGGCGCCATCGAGGTCCAGCGCATCGATCCTGCCGTGGAGGCGGACCAGGCGGCGCGCGTCGCCGCGCTCCGCTCCGCCCGCGACCCGGCGGCCGCGCGGGCCGCCCTCGACGCCGTGCAGGACGCGGCGCGGGACGCGACCAACCTCGTGCCTCCCATCGTCGCCGCGGTCGAGGCCCGGGCCACGGTCGGCGAGGTCGCCGACGCGCTGCGATCCGTCTTCGGGGAGTATCGGGACAACCGCTGAGCCGGGAGGCTCCCCACGCGCCGCGTCAGAGGCGCGCCCGGAGTCTGCGCTGCAGGACCCGCGTCGCAAGGGTCTCCCTCACGCGCAGACTCCCCACGCGCCGCGTCAGAGGCGCGCCCGGAGTCTGCGCTGCAGGACCCGCGTCGCAAGGGTTTCCCTCACGCGCAGACTCCCCACGCGCCGCGTCAGAGGCGCGCGTCGGCGGAGGGCGCTCGGGGCCGGGCGCCCGGCGGGGGTATCTGCATCGTCCGCTCGTCCCGCTCGATCTGCCCGTCGCGGATGTGGATCACGCGGTGCGCGTAACGCGCCACCTCCGCCTCGTGGGTGATCAGGATGATCGTGTTGCCGGCCCGGTGCAGCCCCTCGAACACGGCCATGATTTCGATGCCGGTCTTGGTGTCGAGGTTGCCCGTCGGCTCGTCCGCGAGCAGGATCGAGGGGTTGTTGACGAGCGCGCGCGCGATGGCGACGCGCTGGCGCTGTCCGCCCGACAACTCGTTCGGACGGTGATCCATCCGGTCGTCCAGCTCCACGAGGTGGAGCGCCGCCACCGCCTGCTCCTTGCGCTCGGCCGAGGGCACCCCGGCGTAGATGAGCGGCAGCTCCACGTTGTGCAGCGCGGACGCGCGCGGCAGCAGGTTGAAGGTCTGGAAGACGAACCCGATCTCGCGGTTGCGGATCCGGGCCAGCTCATCGTCGTTCATGCCGCTTACGGGTCGGTCGTTGATGAGGTACGTTCCCTCGGTCGGCGTGTCGAGGCAGCCGATGAGGTTCATCAGGGTCGACTTGCCGGAACCCGAGGGCCCCATGATGGCCACGAACTCGCCGCGCTCGATCTCGACGGAGACGGCGCGCAGCGCGTGCACCGACTCCGTTCCCATGTGATAGGTCTTCCAGAGATTCTCGGTCTTGATCAGGGCCATCTCGCGTGCCTCTCGACCCGGACTTCGCCCGGTCCCGCCGGGGAGGCCGGTCACGCCTCCCCCTCGTAGACGAAGGACCGGGCGCCCCCGTTCCGCCCGCCCGACCCGGGCCGCCTTCAGGGAGCGGGCGGCGGCACGGGCGGCACGATGTCGCCCGCGCCCGGCGGGGGGCCCTCCCGGCGGAAGAGCACCGCGCCGAGCAGGCCGCCCAGCGTCGAGAAGATCATGCCGGCGGCCAGCGTGATGAAGAAGCCGAACACGATCGCCCCGGGCCCGCTGCTGACCTGCTCCATCATTTCGATCACTTCCGGCGGCACGTCCGACATGTCGAGCATGTCGGTCATCCCGTCGCGAAAGGGGGCCGTGAGGAGCTGGATCGGGATGGCCACCAGAACCGACACGAACGCCCCGGTCACCCCCGCCAGGAAGCCGACGACGGCGCCGTCCCCGGGCGTGATGGGGTGGGGCTGGCTCTGCTGCGTGAGGTAGGACGCCACGCCGCCGCCGCCGACCAGCCACAGGCAGCAGCAGAGGTTGCCCAGCTCGACGAGCGGCAGCGCCGACAGCACGCCGGCGAACGTGCCGCCGATCAGGACGGCCTGCAGACGACCGCGGTTCGGGTTCTCGGTCATGGTTCTCGCGCGCCCGGCTCCTAGTCGTAGTACTCCAGACCCAGGTGGGTGATGAGTTCTTCCCCGCGGAGGTAGCGCAGGGTGTTCTTGAGCTTCATCAACTGGATGAAGAGGTCGTGCTCGGGATAGAGCCCCCGCGCGTGAATGGGGCTCTTGAAGTAGAACGACAGCCACTCCTGGATGCCGTTCATGCCGACCCGCTTCGCCAGGTCGAGGAGCAGAACGAGGTCGAGAACGATCGGCGCCGCGAGAATGCTGTCGCGGCACAGGAAGTTGATCTTGAGCTGCATCGGGTAGTCGAGCCACCCGAGGAGGTCGATGTTGTCCCAGCCCTCCTTGTTGTCCCCGCGCGGGGGGTAGTAGTTGATGCGCACGACGTGGTGCAGGTCGTCGTACAGGCCGGGGTAGAGCTCCGGCTGCAGGATGTGATCGAGCACCGACTTCTTGCTCTCCTCCTTCGTCCGGAAGGACTCCGGATCGTCGAGCACCTCGCCGTCGCGGTTGCCGAGGATGTTGGTCGAGTACCACCCGTTGACGCCGAGGAGCCGCGCCTTGAGCCCGGGCGCGATCATCGTCTTCATCAACGTCTGGCCGGTCTTGAGGTCCTTGCCGGCAAGGGGTGCCCCGGTCGCCTGCGCGAGCTCCTCGAGGGCCGGCACGTCGGCGCTGAGGTTGGGCGCCGCGTTCGCGTACGGGATGCCCTCCCGGATGGCCGCGTAGGCGTAGATCATGCTCGACGGGATGGCCGTGTCGGACGCCTCGAGGCCGCGCTCGAGCGCCGCCAGGGACGCGTGCACCGGGGTCTCCTCGAGGAAGATCTCCGTGCTGCCGCACCAGATCAGCACCAGGCGGTCCAGCTGGTGCTCGGCCTTGAACCGTCGAATGTCCGCGATGACCTGCTCGGCGAGCTCCCGCTTGCTGCGGCCCGTCTTGACGTTGGGGCCGTCCAGCTTCTTCACGTAGTGTCGATCGAAGACGGCCGGCATGGGCTTGATGCCCTCCATGTCGGGCCGTACCCGCTCCAGCAGCTCGGGCTGGATGACCTGCGCCTTGCGCGCCGCCTCGTACCCGTTGTCCTCGAAGATGTCCCAGCCGCCGAAGACGAGGTCGTCGAGCCCGGCGAGCGGCACGAAGTCCCGGATGCGCGGAGAGCGCCCGTCGGTCCGCTTCCCGAGGCGGATAGTGCCCAACTGGGTCAGCGAACCGGTCGGCGCCGCGAGCCCTCGCCGAATGGCATGGACGCCGGCGATGAAGGTGGTGCTCACCGCGCCGAGGCCGACCAGGAGGACCCCGAGCCGACCGCGCGGAGGCGCGATGTCGTCCGGGATTTTCACGGGCGCACACTATATCATGGCGTCGTTGCCCGACCGGCGCCTGCCCGCGGCGGGACGGCGGTCGGCTCGCGGACGGGGAGAGCCACGCGATGGCGCTGTTCAAGCTGAAGAAGAGCGGTGGTCCCCGGGACCTCGACCTCTCGATGGCCGGCCTGAAGCTCGGCTCCCGTGTGCTCCAGTTGGGCAACGACGGAGAGCTCATCGCCGTGCTCGCCGGCGCGGTCGGCATCAGCGGGGAAGCCTGCTCCGTCACCCCCGACGAGACGGCGGCCGCGCGCATCGGCCGTGCGGCGGCCGGCGCGGGCGTCCTCGTCGACGTGCGGGTGGCCCCGTTCGGGGCGCTGCCGTACGACTCGGACGCGTTCGACGTCGCCGTCCTGGCCGAGGTGATTGGAGGCCTGCACATCAACGACCGGGTGGTCTGCCTGCAGCAGATCCTGCGCGTGCTCCGTCCCGGAGGCCGCTGTCTGGTCATCGAACGGGCCGCGCGGGGCGGCCTCGGCGCGGTCTTCTCGCAACGCTCCCTCGACCCGGGCTACCGCGCCGGCGGGGGGGCGGTGGCGGCCCTCGCGGCCGAGGGCTTCCGCGCGGTGCGCGTGCTTGCCGAGCACGGGGGCAGGAGCTTCATCGAGGGGACGAAGTAGTGTCCTCCGGCGGGCGCACCGAGTCTCCGAATCCGGACGCCTGATCCCGCGGGCGCACCGCCGGGCCTCCGTGCCGCGGCGGGCGGGAGGCGTTCGCCCGGCCGGCTCGCGTCTTGCAATGGACAGCGCTGTGAGGCATGCGGTGACGACCTCGCCCGACGGGGCACGCGCGCTGACCGACGTCTTCTCCGCGGCGGAGATCGCCCGGGCGGCGGGAGTGCCTGCGGAGGAGGTGCGCCTCCTGATCGCCGCCGGCGAGATTGCGACGGTCGGGGGCGGCCTCGCCCGCCGTTCGTCGCCTGCGGCTCCGCTCGGCGCCCAACCCAATCCTTCA
>JAPOVI010000415.1 GCA_026708265.1 Acidobacteriota bacterium | reverse complement strand
CCCGTCGGCGCCGGGATCCCCGTCCACCCGGTCCGCCCGCCCCTGGGGCAGGCCGCCATTCCCGTCGGCACCAGCCGCGTCACCTACACGCCGACGCCGCGGATGTTCTTCGGGGGGCTCGTGCAGTACAACTCGAGCAACTCCTCCCTCAGCACCAACCTGCGCCTCCGGTGGGAGTACCAGCCGGGGAGCGAGCTCTTCGTCGTCTACAACGACCAGCGCGATACCGCGCTGCGCGGCACCCCGTTCCTCGAGAACCGGGCCTTCATCGTGAAGCTGACCCGGCTGTTCCGCTTCTGACGGGGCATCGCCGGCTGCGCCACCCTGCCATGACAGGCCTCGGCACCGGGACGCGACCTCGGCTCGGCGGATGCCGTCCGCCATGGAACGGTATGAAACAATGACACGTCTGGGACGGTGGGCAGGTGCGTGCCGAGCACGGCGCCCCGCCGAACCAGGAGGGAGACACCAGATGACGACGAGCCGGATCGCCGCCGCGGCAGCGGCGCTGCTGCTCGCGGCCTCGTTCGGGGCCGCGGAGGCTGGGACCCCCGGCGAGCGGGCCGCGACCGCCCCGGCGGCCCCGGCCGCACAGCCTGCGGGGGCCGAGGCCGGCGACGGCGTCGCCGTGCTTCCGTTCACCAACATCACCGGGCTGACCGTGGACGACTGGTACGGCGTCGGCATCGCCGAGACCCTCGCCGCGGCGTTCGAGGGGGCCGGCGTGCCCGTTCTGCGGGGGGAGGCGACGGCCGCCGCGGACGCCGCCGCCGCCGGTCGCGCCCTGGGCGCGGGCTGGGTCGTCAGCGGCAGCTACCAGCGGCAGGCGGGCCGACTGCGGATCACGGCCCGCGTCACCGAGGTGGCGACCGGCGCGGTCGTCGGGACTTCGATCGTCGACGGCTCGACGACGGACCTGTTCGACCTGCAGGACCGCCTCGCCGCCGATCTGCAGCCGGGTCTCGCCGCGGCGTCCGCCCCGGCCGCGGAGGCGCAGCTCGCGGAAGCCGCGGCGCCGGCGGTCGCGGAGCCTCCTGTCGCGACTCGCGCGGAAGCCGCCGCCCCGGAGGCGCAACTCGCGGAAGCCGCGGCGCCGGCGGTCGCGGAGCCTCGGGTCGCGACCCGCGAAGAAACCGCCGCACCGCCCGTCGCGGCGGCTCCTCCGTCGGCCGCCGCCGAACCGCCCGCATCGCCGCCAGCGATCGCCGCGGAACGGGCGGCGCCGGCAGCGGCCGGGGAAGGGCGGCCCGCCGCGACCGGCTTCGCCACCGGAGCGCGCGCCATCATCGGCGCCCCGCCGCCGCCCGTGCCGCCCGCGACCATCAACCGCGACGCCAGCGGGCGAGCCACCCTGCGCGCGGTGCGGCTGGATGGGCCGTTGCGCGTCGACGGCGTGCTCGACGAGGGCGTGTACGAGACCACCCCGCCGCTCAACGGCTTCGTCCAGCAGGTGCCCAACGAGGGCGCGCCGGCGACCGAGCGGACCGATGCCTGGATCTTCTACGACGACGACAACGTGTACGTGGCGGCCCGCCTCTGGGACTCCGCGCCCGAATCGCGCTGGGTCGCCAACGAGATGCAGCGCGACTCGTTCCAGCTCATCCAGAACGAGTACTTCAGCGCCGCGTTCGACACCTTCTACGACCGGCGCAACGGCTTCGCGTTCATGATGAACCCCCTCGGCGGGTTCTTCGACTTCCAGATCACGGACGAGGGCAATCCCAACAGCGACTGGAACCCGGTCTGGGACTCGAGCGCCGGCCGCTTCGACGGCGGGTGGACGGTCGAGATGGAGATCCCCTTCAAGTCGATCCGCTTCCGGCCCGGCGCCGCCGAGCAGCTCTGGGGATTGCAGCTCGGCCGGAACATCCGCTGGAAGAACGAGGTGACCTACCTGAACCCGGTCCCGATCTCCGGCGGTCCCGGCGAGTTCCGGGTCTCGGCGGGAGCCACCCTGACCGGCATGGACGTGCCGGCGGGCAACCGGGTGTTCGAGGTGAAGCCGTACGCGATCGGCGGGCTGGCCACCGACGTCAACGCCGTACCCAACCCGGTACTGAACGAAGGGACCGGCAACTACGGCATCGACGTCAAGTACGGCGTGACCGAGAACCTCACGGCCGACTTCACCTACAACACCGACTTCGCGCAGGTCGAGGTGGACGAGCAGCAGGTCAACCTGACCCGCTTCAGCCTCTTCTTCCCCGAGAAGCGCGACTTCTTCCTCGAGAGCCGCGGCATCTTCGACTTCGGCCGCGGCGCCTCCTTCGGCGGCGGGGGCGGCCCCGGGGCCGGCCGGCCGACCGGCGGAGGGGGCTTCTTCGGGGGCGGCGACGCCCCGATCATCTTCTTCAGCCGCCGCATCGGCCTGCAGCAGGGCCGCACGGTCCCGATTTCGGGCGGCGGGCGGCTGACGGGCCGCGTCGGTCCGTTCAGCATCGGCGCGCTCGGCATCGGCACCGGGAGCGAGGAGACCGTCGGCGCCGAGCCGACCGCGTTCACCGTCGTCCGGATCAGCCGCGACATCCTGCGCCGCAGCCGCATCGGCGCCATCTACACCGGACGCTCCGTATCGCTCACCAGCCCGGGGTCGAACGAGGTCTTCGGCGCCGACGGCCAGTTCGCCTTCTACGACAACGTCTACCTGAACGGCTACTACGCCCGGTCCCGCACGAGCGACCGCGTGGGCGACGACGCCAGCTACCAGGGGGTGTTCACCTACAACGGCGACCTCGTCGCCGTGCAGCTCGACCACCTCCGCGTCGGCTCCAACTTCAACCCGGAGATGGGCTTCCTGCGGCGCCGGGACTTCCGCCGCAACTACGCGACCGCCAACTACGCCCCGCGGCCCCGCTCCATCGCCTCCGTCCGGCAGTTCACGTTCGGCGGCACCGTCGACTACGTCGAGACGGGCGCCGGGGCCGTCGAGACGCGCATCGCGCAGGCCCGCTTCCAGACGGAGTTCGAAAGCAGCGACACCGTCGGCTTCGACGTGCAGAACAACTACGAGATGATCGTGCGGCCCTTCTTCCTGGCGCCCGAGGTGGCGATCGACCCGGGCCACTACGAGTTCAACGACTTCTACGCGTCGTACTCGATGGGCGCGCAGCGCCGCGTGTCGGGCACCCTGACCTTCCAGCGGGGCGGGTTCTACGACGGCACGATCACGGCCGTCGGCTTCCAGCGCGGGCGCGTCGAGCTGACGCCGCAGTTCTCGTTCGAGCCGGGAATCTCCATCAACCGCATCGAGCTGCCGATCGGCGCGGCGACCATC
Organism: Acidobacteriota bacterium; assembly: GCA_026708265.1. Taxonomy (GTDB): domain Bacteria; phylum Acidobacteriota; class Vicinamibacteria; order Vicinamibacterales; family UBA8438; genus JAGWAJ01. Next base: position 863 of record JAPOVI010000415.1, on the reverse strand, counting down.
CCGCTCGTCACGAGCCGGGTCACCTACACGCTGACCCCGCGCATGTTCTTCGGGGGGCTGATTCAGTACAACTCCAGCAACTCGTCGCTCGGCACGAACCTGCGCCTGCGCTGGGAATACCAGCCGGGGAGCGAGCTCTTCGTCGTCTACAACGACACGCGCAACACGGCCTTCCTCGACCGGGCGCCCGTGCTCGAGAACCGGGCCTTCATCGTCAAGCTGACGCGATTGTTCCGCTTCTAGAGGACGTCCAGAGGATGGCACGATTTGCGAGCATCGGCGCGGCCCTCCTGATCCTGTCCGCCGGGCCGGTGCCGCCGGCCGCGGCACAGGAGGCCGGCGGGGAGGACCGCGGCGCCGTCGCCATCCTTCCCTTCTCCAACATCAGCGGCATGGAGACCGACGACTGGTTCGGCGCCGGGATCGCCGAATCGCTGGCGGCGGCGCTCCAGGGCGCCGGGGTGATCACCGTCCCCGGCGAATCGCCGGCCGCCGCGAGCGACGCGGAGGCGGGCCGCACTCTCGGCGCGGCGTGGGTCGTCGGCGGCAGCTACCAGCGGCAGGGTGAACGCCTGCGGATCACGGCCCGCATCGTCGAGGTGGCGACCGGCGCGGTCGCACGGACGTCGATCGTCGACGGCGCGGTGGTGGAACTGTTCGACCTGCAGGACCGCCTCGCCGCCGATCTGCAGCCGGGACTCGTCGCGACGAAGGCAGCGCAGGAGGCACAGCGTGCTGCGGTCGCCGCGCCGAGGCCGGCGGAGCTGCCGATCGCGGGTCGCGAAGATGCGGCCGCAGCCCCAGTCGCCGAGCCGCCGGCAAGGGCCGAGCCGCCGGCAAGGGCCGAGCCGCCCCGCGCGGCG
>JAPOVI010000386.1 GCA_026708265.1 Acidobacteriota bacterium | reverse complement strand
TCAGGGGGTCCCTTTTCAAGTGGCCACGGGGTCCCTTTTCATCTTGCCGCTACCAGCGCTCGACGCCACGCCCGGCCGCGTACCGCACCCCGAGCTCCGCTTGCGCGTCCGCGGCTCCCCGCTCGGCCAGCACCCGAGCTGCGCGAGGTCGAGCTCGCCGACATCCACGTCGACGACGGCGGGGGCCGCCGCCTCGACCGTCACCGCCTCCACCGCTGGCGCCCCGCTCAGGTAGTGCTCCCGCAGCAGCGACTGGTACTCGTGCGGACGCTGCTCCCCGTTCGTCGCCTCCAGCACCCGGGCCCGAACCCGACGGAACAGCGTCAGGATCTCCAGCGGCTCGTCCAGGTGCGCCAGCAGCGCCGACGCTCGACGACCTGCTGGTCTCGACGGTGGGGGCGCGGCTGCGGCTGGTGATCCTGGACGCCTGCCGGAACAACCCGCTCGCCCGGTCGATGCAGCGGACGGTCGCGAGCCGGAGCGTGAGCGGTGGGAGCTTCGGGCAGCTCGACGAGGACCTGCTGGGGGACGAGACGCTGGTCGCGTACGCCGCGGCGGTGGGGACGACGGCCGCGGACGGGACGGGGAGGAACAGCCCGTACACGCGTGACCGTCTCGTAGCGCACGTCGACGTCGCGCTCGAGGCGCGCGTCGACCGGCACGAGGTAGTTGGTGCCGTCCATCTCGAGGCCGTGGCCCGCGTAGAAGACCAGCGAGACGTCCGCGCCCGCGCTCCGGCGCGTGAACGCCCGCAGGGCCTCGGTCAGCTCGACGCGGTCGGCGTCGAGCTCCGTCGTCACCTCGAAGCCGATTCGCCGCAACGCCGCGGCCATGTCGACGGCGTCGTTCTCCGGGTTCGGCAGCCGTCCGATGTGGGCGTAGGTGCTGTTGCCGACGACCAGCGCCACCTGGCGCGCCAGCGCCACCGAGGCCGACGCGGCCAGGACGAGCGCCATCACGGCGACGACGAGCAGCTTCGCGGGTCTCACTCCGGTCACTCCACCCCCGCGCATCTTACCCGTGCGACCATCGGCGACAAGCGACGCACAGGAGCCCGGCGCAGGCCCCTGGCCAGCGACCCGGAGGCTGGGGCGAGAACGCGGCGATCCGGATGCTGGCTCGTCGTCGACCAGGTTCCGCCCGTGAACCGGGACGCGGGCACACGGTTCCGTGCGACCGGGATCACGACGTACCTGTCGAACGGGGGACGCGGGAGCATGTGCAGCGGATCGCCCGGCGTCCGTCGCCCCAAGGGACCGCCGCAGCTCTACGACCCGGAGGGCGGGCGCAGTCTCGCTCGTTCGGACGAGGTTGAGCGCGTCGGGATCGGATCCGCCGCCTTCACCCGAGCTCGGCGAGCGAGAGGACCAACCGCACCAGGTCCGCCTGCCGCGCGAGGGACTGTTTGCGGTAGATCTGCTTCAGGCGCCAGTAGACGGCTCCCGGGGATTGCCCGGTCGCCTCGGCGACGTCGCGGACGCTCTTGCCTTCGGTCAGCCAGACGGCCACCTGAGCCTCCGCCAGCGTCAGCTCCAGCGTCGCGGCGACCCGCTCGGGATCGAGGCGGTGCTGGCGTCCCGGCTCGACGACCAGCACCAGCGCGGCGACGAGGCGCGCGCCGTAATCGGGCTGCGGGACGCCCACGGGCTTGACGTGCACGATGAACGGCGGCAGCACGGGCGAGCGGCGGAGCGGCATCGACCCGCTGACCGGCGCCCGTCCGGACCCCGGCAGGGCGTCGCCTACCATCCGCTCGAGCCGGACCTGGTCGGCCGCCGCGCGCGCCCCCAGCATCCCGCCCCAGTCCGTCAACCCGTCGCCGTTCCGCAGGATGCGGCGGGCGCGGTCGTTGGCGGCGAGGACCCGCCCGCGCCGGTCCAGGTGGATGACGCCGACCCGCGGGTTGTCGAGCAGGGCGGTCACGGTCGTGTGCCGCGCCTCGGCCCGTACGAGCGCCTGCCGGACGCGGACGAACTGCCGGATGTGGGGCAGCAGATTCGTGACCGTCGTGATCCGCGACGAGCTCCAACCGTCCGCGTCGACGGGGTCTCGGAGGCCCCAGGTGATGGAGGAGCCGTCCGGGCCGTCGAGCCGGGCGTTCAGGCTGTCCTGGCCGCCGGTGCGGCGCAGCATGTCGTTGTAGGTGGGCGAGGTCTTCAGTTCGTCGGCCGTGAGCAGGTCCCGGACGTGCACCAGGTGGCTGTCGGGCAGCTGCCGGAAGCGCGGGACGCGCTCGTCGGTGGGGTAGTAGTTCTCGAGGTAGTCGCGCTCCTGGTCCTCGCGGCGCTGCCCGTGGCAGTAGGCGCCGACGAAGAGCACGCGGACGTCGTCGAGGGGGCCTTCGCGGACGATGAGGTCGTTGCCGGTCAGGCCGCAGGCCTCGTCGATGAGGGCCGAGGTGGCCGGCCAGCGGGAATCGTCGAGCATCGCGTCGTGCACGGACGCCACGATGCGTTCGAACGCGTCTCGCTCGCCCATGGCGGTTCTCGTCTCGTCGTTGGCGCGGGGGCGGGCCCCCGGCGGCTAGACCGCTCGCCGTTCGCGAGAGTCCAGAGCGGGTGCTCTCCACGACATTCTAGGCGCCCCGTAGACTACCAAATGGTAGTCACCGAGATCTTGTCACGCTCTACCACGGGAAGGGCCTCTTCTTCTGCCACCCGAACGGTAGTAGAGAGCCGAATCAACGCCCGGCGGCACCCTTGACAACGGCCGGAACGCTGCCCATATTTTCGGCTCGGACGCCGTTTCGGACCGTGGCAGGGGGCGGCGGGCTGAAGGCGTTCAAGAGGTGAGTCGGAGCCAAGAGATGCGGCCCGCGAAGCTCGGCGTCGTCCTGCTGCTCTCCCTCGTTCTGCTGGCGTCGGCCGCGGTGGCGCTGGCCGAAGGCCGGGTAGCGCTTGTCGTCGGCAACAGCACGTACGCTCACATCGGACGGCTGCCGAACCCCGAGAACGACGCGGCGGCCGTCTCTGCGGCGCTCCGCCGTCTCGGTTTCGAGGTGACGACGACCCTCGACGCCGGCTTGACGGAACTGAACCAGGCCCTGCGCAGGTTCACGAGGCACAGCGCGGGGGCCGACGTGGCGCTCGTGTTCTACGCGGGGCACGGCCTCGAAATGGACGGCGTCAACTACGTGGTGCCGGTCGACGCGCGGCTGGAGCGCGACGTCGACGTGCGCTACGAGACTGCGACGCTGCAGGATCTGGTGGCGTCGACGCTCGGCGCGTCGTTGCGGCTGGTGATCCTCGATGCCTGCCGGAACAATCCGCTGGCGCGGTCCATGCAGCGGACGGTGGCGCGCCGGAGCGTGAGCGGAGGCAGCTTCGGGGAGTTCGACGAGGACCTGCTGGGGGACGAGACGCTGGTGGCCTACGCGGCGACGGCGGGAACGACGGCGGCGGACGGGCGTGGCCGGAACAGCCCGTACACGGCGGCGCTGCTGGCGCACCTGGAGACGCCGCTCGAGATCGGGCTGCTGTTCCGGCGGGTGCGGGCGCAGGTGCTGGAGGCGACCAATGGCCAGCAGCGACCGCACGAGTACCACTCGCTGGTGGGCGAGCACTACCTGACGCGGCGGCTGCCGGCGGGCGCGTCGGTGACGGTGACGGCAGCGGCTCCTCCGGAGCCGGTGCCGGCCGATCCCCCACGACCGGATCCGTCGGCGACGGATGTCACGGAGCTGCCCCTTGCCGCGCTGCGCGACCTGGCCGAGGCGGGACACGCTGCTGCGCAGACGGAGCTCGGCGAGCGGTACGAGCATGCTCCCGGGGTCGAGAAGGACTACGGCGTTGCCGTGTTGTGGTTCCGACGAGCGGCCGAGCAGGACCACGCCCCCGGGCAGGCTGCCCTCGGCTTCCTGTACGGACGCGGTCTCGGGGTGGAGCAGGACGACGCGGAAGGGCTCCGATGGACGAGCCGTGCAGCCGAGCAGGGCAACGCCCGTGCCCAGAACAACCTCGGCGTCATGTACGGCACCGGTCGCGGCGTGCGTGAAGACCACGCGGAAGCCGTCCGTTGGTACCGACGAGCAGCCGAGCAGGGGCACGCCGGCGGGCAGAACAACCTCGGCGTCATGTACCAGGGCGGCAGTGGCGTTCGTGAGGACCACGAGGAAGCCGTCCGCTGGTACCGACGAGCAGCCGAGCAGGGACACG
>JAPOVI010000248.1 GCA_026708265.1 Acidobacteriota bacterium | reverse complement strand
GTCGCGCTTGAACGCACGCGTGCGCTCAATGCTCCGCATGGAGATCGTCGAACAGACTCTCGACGTCGTCGAACCGCGGCAAGTCGCCTTTGCGGGCTTCCTTCATGGCGGCGATGGTTTCGGCGTTCGGTACGAGCGGGGCAAACGGTAGCGCCCCCTCCTTGGCCACGCGCGTGAGCAGCAGCCGGACCGCGTCGGAAACGGTGAGACCCATGGCGGCGAGCACTGTAGCGGCCTCTTCCTTGATCTCCTTGTCGATGCGTGCCTGAACGAGGTGGTTTGCCATCGTGGTACCCGTCAAGTCGAGTCGTGCAAGATTGCAAGATATTGTAATGCATCGCTAACGGGTGGGCATTGCAACGCTGGTGCAGTGCTCGGGTGCTGGTCGTCGAGGACGGGCGGCTGATGCGCTGATGCTGCGTGATGAAGGTGGGCCGGCTGGAGATCGAGGTGACGCGCGACAACGAGACCTTGATCCGCAGCGCGGCGGTGATCGTCGGATCGGGAGTCCATCGCAGGTGACGTGACGCGCCCCGTCACTACCCCGGCTCGTCGCAGGAGATCGCGAAGCCCTCGCGGGGCGAGGTCGGTTGTCGTAGCAATCCGGTAGTGACGGGGCGCCGAACGAGGCGCGGACCCTGTGGCGGCGGGCGGGCGCCTGCGGATTTAGCTGGTGACCCGCTGATGATGCCTGTATAGTGCGCCGCGCTTTGGAGCCGTCCTTCGACGGCCTCGCCGGGGGCCACCCCGGAAGTCCAGGGCGTCCTGGGCGCGTCGAAGCAATTCGGCGTTGACCGTAGCGCTACGGCCGTGAACCGGGGAATACCCGGTAGTCCGGGAAGCCGGACGCGTCTGGAGCAATCCGGCGTTTGTCGGGGAAACCCGGCCCGGGCGCGCGTTACCGCGTCCGACGTGCCAAGCCGCGAGAATACCGCGGCGACCGGGGAGATGCACCGGGCAAGGCACGGTACGCCATGTCGCCGATTCGGCGGCGGCAGGGGCATGCCCGAGACGGCAGACGGCCTCCGCGAACCTTCGGATACCTTCGCGGACGACCGGCAACAGCCGGCGCACAAGTCGACTGTCGTGGCGAGACATTGCGACGGCGGGGGTCTAGTCCACCCCTGCCATTTGCGGATCCCCGGGCTGCGGGTAAGCGGCAGTCCCGCGGATTCGCGTGGTCGCGAACGAAGTCGCGCCGAAGAGGCTGGCGGCCGCTGCCGGGAACGGCAAGCCGCAGCCGCCGCGATTGACGGCGACCTAGGAAATGCATCGAGGGCTGACCGCAGTTGAATCTGCGCTCCGACGACCTGTTCAAGGCGCCGGATGGCCCATCAAAACTCACCAGTGCCACCCGCCCCGGCCGCCGTGCGGCGGCCGCGGGCGGAGACTCCCGCGATCTCCCCGGACACAGCGACATCCCTCGCGCTGTTGCTCGCGCGGCGGCGCCCCGACGATCCGCAACCTCCTGAAACCGCTTGGGAAAACCTTAGCGCGGTGCTAAGCGCGCGGTCGTTGACGGTGCCTTCCACGCTGCTAGATTCGAGGCATGCGGCAACTGAACCACGACCTCAAGCGTCTCCAGGACGGCGTCCGCGAGCGCTCCTACGGAACCCGGACCGGGCGCTCCTTCGCGCTGGCCCAGATGGCCGACACACTGCACGAACTCGGCTACCGGCGCCTGCGGGCGACGGGGCTCAAGGGCAAGCACGTCGAGGCGCTGGTGCGCGAGTGGCGGCGCCAGGGGCTGACGGAGGGCACCATGAAGAACCGGATGAGCCACCTGCGCTGGTGGGCGAAGCGGATCGGCAAGCCGAACGTGGTGCGCGCGGACAACGCGAGCTACGGGATCGGGGACCGGAAACGCGCGACCAACGAGGACCGGAGCCGCGACCTGCCGGACGACCGGCTGGCGCTGGTCGGGGACGAGCACGTGCGCATGGCGCTCAGGCTGCAGGAGCAGTTCGGCCTGCGCCGCGAGGAGGCGATCAAGTTCTCGCCGTCGTACGCGGACCGGGGCTCGAAGATCGTGCTGAAGGCGTCGTGGACGAAGGGCGGCCGGTCGCGGGAGATCCCGGTGCTGGAGGAGTCGCAACGCCGGGTGCTCGACGAGGCGCGCGCCCTGGTCGGCGGCGGGGCGATGATCCCGGGCCACCGCAACTACGTCCAGCAGCTCGAGGTCTACGAGAGGCAGACGGCGGAGGCCGGGCTGGAGCGCATGCACGGGCTGCGCCACCGCTTCGCGCAGAGGCGCTACGAGGCGATCACGGGCTGGAAGCCGCCCGCCGCAGGCGGGCCGCCGATGCGGAGCCTGACCGGGGCGCGCAAGCGCATCGACAGGGAGGCCCGGGCGACGGTTTCAAGGGAGATGGGTCATTCCAGGATTGCGATCGTGAAGGTGTACTGTGGCGAGTGAGTGCCGTCGTGCGGGCGTCGAGGTGGCGCTCCTGATCGACTTTCCAGGCCTTGTGCGGGGCGTCGAGAGCGGCGTGGACTGCGATGCGCTGTACCGGTTCGCCGGGGAGCATGGCAGGGTCGCCGCCGCCAACGCCTACGCGGACTGGACCGCGGACGGCATGAGCCGCTACCGGGCGACACTCGGGGGTTTCGGCGTCGAGGCGGTGCAGGTGCCGGGCCGGTCGGACCCGGAGCGCGAGGTGTGCATGAGGATGGCCATCGACGCGGTGGACCTGGTGTGGACGGCGCCGCAGGTGGGCGTGTACGTGATCGTGGCGGCGGACGGCGGGCTGTTCCCCGCGTTGAATGCGCTGCGGCGTGGCGGGAGGAAGGTTATCGGCATGTGGCCGGCGGGACGCTGGTCTTAGTCCGGAGCACGCGACGAAGCGGTACGGAGGCGCAAGGCCCGGAGTCCCTGCGCCCCCGCCGCGAAAGTGCGGTCAGTGGCGTCTGTACCTCCATCCACTGTCGTGTATCGAGGCTTCCCAGCCGCGCTCTGCCTTCGGCACCGGATCCGGGAGCGGCGACCAATAGGCTGCCGACGGTTCCCGCGGCGCCCGGGCGTTCCACGGGCTGACTCCGCAATCGAGATTGGAGGGCTCGTGCGCCCTGTCGGGCTTGGCCGCGAATTCGTCGATGGCCGCGGCGTCGATCGCGTCCCGGCGCTTCTGCGCGCGCTCGGTGTCGCGGTCGTCGCGGCACCGCTGGCAGAGGAAGTCGCCTTGGAGCCTCTTGCGGTACGCGCAGCGCCGGCAGCCGCCTTGTGCGACAAGTGCCGCCCTGCGACGTTTGCATGACCGTGCGCGCCGATCAAGGCAGCCTTGGCACGCATGCGCCGGGGTCCCGTCGCGCTTGATGGCAACTTTGTTGCGGCATCGGCGGTGGGCGCATTCCGGGAGGGCGGTGTCGAGGACGGCAGGTCGGACGAAGCCCTCGGGGAGCTTGCCGCTCATCTGGGCGACGAGGAATTGGATGTTCATGTCGGTCTCCTGTGCAGGTTGTTGCCGACGCGGGAGTGCGTCGGTGCCTGGACAGGCGGCATGCGCGCGCAGGCCGGTCACCTCGCGCCAGCGAGGTCGGAGCGCGCGAAGAACCCGCAGGGTTGACCGGCCGAGCACGCATGGCAGCATGGGCTGCGAACCGACGGACAGGACGGTGGTGTGGTCCGGTCGGACCGGCCGCCGCGAGCGGCGCTCGGTCGGGCCAGTCGAGCCTCCGTCGTCCAAACGGCGGCACGCCGGGCATGTGCCGCGGGTGGTGGATCCCGGCGTCCTCCGTTGCGGCGAGGTGTCGCGTCAGCGCCCGGAGGGCGCAAGCGTCAGCGATCGTTACCCGGAGGGCCGAGACCGCGCGTGCGCGGGCTCGGTTCGGCGAAGCCGAATAGAGCGCGGCCCCGACAGGGGAGACGCCCAACAGGGGCTGCCCATCGGTCCGCCTGGCGTCTTCAACGAGAACCCGGATCCCGGGCAGGACACCGAGGACGGAAGAGGCGCGTTGGCGGCAGCCGGCGGCGTTGGGAAGGATCGAACTCGGCGGCAGCGAGCGACGAACCCGCGCAGGTCAGGGCGTCACGCGATCAGGGGTCGGGGCGTCGCAGGAGGGAGCACTAGTCCGCGCGCCTGACGGTGTCGTTTTGTTGGCCAGCGGAAACGGGAAAGGGACAAAAGACTATTCCAAACAGTGAGTTATGGAAAACCGATTCGCTGCCATGGAA
>JAPOVI010000113.1 GCA_026708265.1 Acidobacteriota bacterium | reverse complement strand
CGGACAGAACAGCGAGGACCACGTCGAACGTGGTGTCGCGCAGGTCGATCGACAGCGCCGAGTCCAGGAACGCGGGATCGAAGACGATGGTCAGGTTGCCGAACTGCCCGAGGGCCGAGAAGACGGCCCGGGCGCTGGCGTCGCGGAAGACGACGGAGTCCGGCAGCTCGATCCCGCGCGGCAGGTCCAGCCCCGGTGGCGCCGCGTCTCGCGTCCTGTCGATGAGCGCCTCGAGCTCGGTCACTCCTTCCGCGCGGGCCGCCCTCTCCGAGCGGACGTTCTCGCGCGCGGCGCGCAGGGCATCGGCCACGTCGCCGCGGGTGGGATTGAGGTCCCAGGCGATCTGGAACTCGGCCAGCGCGTCCTCCCACTGCGAGAGGCGCGCAAGCCGGCGGCCCGCCGCGTAGTGGGCCTCGGCCGCCCGCAGCTTGGCGCGGTTCAGCGCCAGTTGCGCCTGGCGGTCGTTGGGGCGCTCCTCGACCGCCCGGCCGTACTCGATGACAGCCCGGTCGAAGTCGTTCCGCAGCTCCGCCTGTTGGGCCGTGCGGAAGGCGGCGCTGGTGCCGCACCCGGCCGCGGCCAGCGCGGCGAGCAGCAGGACGGCCGACGCGCACGCGGCGCGTCCGGAGCGGACGCGGGAGGAATCCATCTCAGGGGTGGTTGGGCCCCTCATCGGTGAGCACCTCGGTGTTCGGAGGAATCTCGAAGGTGAACAACGCGTCGGGCAGGTCGCGGTTCGTCCGCAGGTTGTGGAACCGGTACGTCGACAAGGCCCCCAGGAAGTCGGTCGTCGCCAGCCGGCGGATGTCGAGCGTACGGCGGTCGACCGCGAGCTCCAGGGTCTCGTAGTCCGCGTTGTCGCCGAGCGGCGTCAGCCGCACGACCCACGTACCCGGGGGCGCGTCCCGGGCGTCCCCATAGGCGGCCGCGAAATCGCGGACCAGGTCGCCGCGCCCCGACAGGAACGCGGCCGGATTCGAGGCCCCGGCGTCGGCCGGGACCGGGGTGACCATGACCTGGCGGTCGAGCGGGAAGTGCGCGTAGACGGTCGTGCCGTCCGAGACGAAGCTCTTCGGCTCGGGTTCGAGGTAGTCGAAGCGCCAGCGCCCGGGGCGCTTGACGTGGACCGTGCCCAGCTCCACGTCCGTGGTGCTCAGCACACCGCCCGAGACGCGGTGCTCGAAGTCGGCGGTGAGGTTGCGGACCGCGGCATAGCGCTGTTGCAGCGAAGCTACCAGATCGTCGATCGGGGGCGCGGCGGACTCTTGGCCGGAGGGATGCGCGGAGGGATGCGCGGCGAGGCACAGCGCGGCGATGCAGGCGCCGGCGGCCGAAACGCCGACCGCGAGGCGGGCCCGCACCGAGTGCGCTCCTATCCCTTGAGGGCGCCGGCCTGCGGCGGCTTCTGCTTGGGCGCCGTCTTGCTTTGGGTCGGGAACTTCGCGGTAAGCCAGTCGGCGATGCCGCCTTCGAGGGCGGCGGCGCGGTAGCCCTTCCGGAGGAGCGCGGCGACCACGCGGGCGCTGACGACTTCTTCCGGATCGGAGTCGTAGGCGACAATCTCGCGGTCCCGGGGCAGCGGCGACGGATCCGGATCGGTCGGGGCGAGGCGCACCGCGCCCGGCAGCATCACCGTGCTGTGCTCGTACGGGTACTTGAGGCGGACGTCGACCACGACCGGGGCCCGCTCCGCCTCGCCATCGAGCCGCTCCTTCAACGCTTCCTTCGTGATGCGCGGGACCGCCATGCGGCTATTTTCGAGGGCGGCGGCGAACCGTGTCAAGAAACGGGCCGCCGGCTCCGTTCAGTGGCCGGTCACGGCCGCGACCGCGCCCCGCACGGCGTCGTAGTCGTTCGGGAGCTCCACGGGCGTGTTGGGGATGCGGGGATCGAGCCCGGCGATGGTCGATTGGTGGTACCCGAGCTTGAAGTCGGTGAACTTGAGACCGTTGGCGGTCGAGATGACGACGACGCGGTCCGACGAGGCGATCACGCTCCGCGCGCGGAGCTTCACGAGCACGGCGAGCGCCACTCCGGTGTGCGGGCAGTGGTACATTCCGGTCCGGTCCGCGCGGGCGGAGGCGTCCGCCAACTCCGCCTCGGAGGCCTGCTCCACGATGCCGTCGTAGCGCCTCAGGGTGTGCACCGCCTTGTCTATCGAGACCGGATTCCCGATCTGGATGGCGGACGCCTGGGTGGGCGCGGCCTGAATCGGCTCGAAAGCCCAGTCGTTCCGATAGGCGCGGTAGAGCGGGTTCGCCGCAGCGGCCTGCGCAACGACGATGCGCGGCCGCCGGGCCGTGACGCCGAGGGCTTCCATCATGTCGAACCCGGCCCCGAGGGCGCTCACGTTGCCGAGGTTGCCGCCGGGAATGATCACGAAGTCGGGAACCTCCCAGTCGAACTGCTGCACGATCTCGATGCCGACCGTCTTCTGGCCCTCCAGGCGGACGCTGTTCATGGAGTTGGCCAGGTAGATGCCCTCCTCGGTAGAGAGCCGCTTGACGATCGCCATGCAGCCGTCGAAGTCCGTGTCCAGGGCCAGGACGGTGGCGCCGTTCGCGAGCGGCTGCACGAGCTGCGCGGTCGACACCTTGCCGCGCGGCAGGATGACGATGGCCGGGATGCCGCCGGCCGCGGCGTAGGCGGCCAGCGAGGCCGAGGTGTCGCCGGTCGAGGCGCACGCGACGGCCCGGATGGCGGCGCCGCGCTGCATCATCTCGCGCACGATCGACACCAGCACCGTCATCCCGAGGTCCTTGAACGACCCGGTGTGCGAGTTCCCGCACAGCTTGACCCACAGATCACCGAGGCCGATCTCGCGGCCGAAGCGCTCGGCCCAGAACAGGTTCGTGCCCCCCTCGTCCATCGACACGATGTTGTCGTCGGCCACGTCCGGGCAGACCCATTCCTTCTTGCCCCAGACCGCGGAACCGTAGGGCCACGTGGTGCGCTTGTAGCGCTCGTCGAACAGCCGCATCCAGGAGCCGGCCGAGCGGGTGCGGAGCACGTCGAGGTCGTGCGCCACCTCGAGAAGGTCGTTGCAGGCCGGGCAGCGGTAGATCGCGGTCAGCAGCGAGTGCTCGCCGGCACAGCCGCGGATGCAGCGCAGCGTCGCGCGATAGGGGGCGCCGGTCATGTCCTCGTCGGTCGGGGCCGCCTCCGGAGGCGTGCACATGCGGCCCCAACCCGCCATTGTCGCCTGACGGCTCCGCCTGCCGTTCAGCCAAAGCCTGCCGGAGCCCGCGCCGTTCTACGCCGCAAGCTCCTGACGACCCGGCACAGGGTCGGGGTGGGAGGAAGCGAGCGCCGCTGTGATTGAAGCAGAAGCGCGTGGCGCGGCGCAATCGTGGCATCTTCCCGACGCCCGTTCGCGCGGCCCGGTCGCCCCGGGTGGCGATGGTCCCGGGCACGGTACGGCGCGATCGCCTGGTCGCCCGCCGGGTCGCGGCGCGCGTGATAGGATGCCGGCTCCCGGGAACCGACCCGGGGGAACAGGAGCGATTCCGATGAAGAAGACGTTGATCGTATCGGCGGGTCTGGCCCTCGCGCTCGCGGCGGCGCCGCCCCCGGCGCGTGCCCAGCCCACCGACGTGGCACCGGAGGACGCGATCCACGACGCAAGGTCGGCGATGGAGTTCCTGAAGTCGCTGGCCGGCGACTGGGTCAACGCGACGCGCAGCACGGAGCACGGGACGAGTTCCCCGGTGGCGAGCTTCCGGGTCATCGCCGGGGGGAGCGCCGTGGTCGAGACCACCGGCGCGGGAACGCCGAACGAGATGACGACCGTCTTCCACATGGACGGCGACCAGCTGCTGCAGACGCACTACTGCGCCCTGCAGAACGCGCCCGTGCTCCGCTTCGAGCCGAGCGACGTGCCGGGCGAGTTGAAGTTCGTCTTCCACGGCGGCACGAACTTCGACCCGCAGGTCGACGCGCACTTCCACGACGGGTCCATTCGCATCCAGGACAAGGACACCGTCGAGACCAGCTACGTCGTCCATGCCAACGGGGAGCCGAGCACGGACGGCCGCGCGCTGCTCGAGCGCGCGAAGCCGTCAACGAACTAGCGCCGCCAACCCGTCGCAAGCTCCGGGTCGGCCCCAGCCCCCACCGGCCTAGGAGCTTGCGCCGCGGCACGCACTCCGTTGGCGTTCTGCGGCGCAAGCTCC
>JAPOVI010000234.1 GCA_026708265.1 Acidobacteriota bacterium | reverse complement strand
CGCACCAGAACAGCGGATCGAGCGGCAGCCCGGCCGAGGCCGCCGCGCAGTCGGCGGCGCACGCCGCCTGCGCCGGCAGGTTGGCGAACAGCGCGGCTTCCGGGTTGAGCAGGAAAGAGAGCTCGTCGTCGAGCCAGGCCGGATCGAGCTCCGAGACCCAGGCGATATCGAGGCTGCCGCCCTCCAGGCAGCCGAGATCGAGCAGCACCCCGATCCAGGAGAGCAGAGGATACATGTAGTAATGCGCGTGCCAGACCGAGCCCTGGGCGCCGTCGCCGCCGGAGGAGGAGGTGCGTCCCCTGGCGGCGGGCAGGCCGGGATCGATGGTGAGGCCGCCCAGGTTGGGGAAGCACCAGGGGGTCCTGGTGACATCGACCAGCCGCGCCGGCTCCCAGACTCCCAGAGACAATCCGATGCGCGGGATGGGCGAGCCGCAGAAGCAGATCGGCGAGGACGGGTTGGGGGTATCCACCACGCCGCCGACGCTCCCGATGGTGAGCGGGCCGATGGAGATAGGGAACAGGCACTCCCAGCAGACGTCCGAGATCGGGTTGACGAACCGCCCGGTGCAGGACTGCGCCGAGGCCGGCGCCGACCAGAGAAGGGCCGCGAGCGCGAAGGCGGCAAGGGGGACGAAACGGCGGATCATGCCGTGGCCCCGGTTGCCGTGGCGCTGTCCGCTTCTGCCTTCCGTGGGCTGAGGATGTTGACCATGGACTGCGGCCCGGCGACGACGATTTCGGTGAGGCTGCGCTCCACGCCGTCGCGGTCCTGGTATTGGCGGGTGGCGATCCTTCCCTCGACCATGACCGGATCGCCCTTCTTCAGCATGGTTTCGACGATCCCGACGGATGCGCCGTAGACCACGACGCGATGCCAGTCGGTGGCTTCAGAGGGCTTGCCCTCCTTGTCGGTCCATTTCTCGGCGGTGGCGAGCGAGAAGGTCGCCGCCTTGCCGCCATTCGGCAGGGCGCGGATCTCGGGATCGCGCCCGGCATGGCCCACCAGGGTCGCGCGGTTGACGGTCAGCATTGCTCAGTCCCCCTTTTCGGTTTCAACGAGGTCCCGATCCTCGACCGGGATTTCGGTGATGCGCAGCCGGCTTCCGTCCTGTTCGACCAGCGTAGGCGTCGCGGCGATAGCGAAGCGCGCGGCCAGCCTGCCGCCGGTGTCGAAGAAGAAGGGCCGACGGTGGCGGCGCATGAGATCGAGCGGGCGGCCGGCGAGCAGCACGATCTTCGCGGGGAGGTCATGAGCGAGCGCCCAGGCGATTTCGGCCTCGCGCCGGCCGTCGACGAAGATCAGGTCGCGCGTCAGCGGCAGGCGCTCCAGCGGGTTGATCCACGTGCCGGCGGCCGCGATCAGCGTGCCGTCCGGCGTGCGGATGTCCTGCGCGACCGTAATCGCGGGATCGAACAGGCGGCTGCGCTCCTCGGTTGCCGGCGCGATGCCGGGAACCGGCTCGGGCTCCTCCAGTTGTCGGCGGGCGCGGATGCGGGCCTCGTCCTCCAGCCGCGCCAGTTCGCCGGAGCGCCGCATGTCGAGAAGCCGCGCCTCGATCTCTTCCAGCAGGTCGGGCTCGACGACCGGCCAGGTCGCGCCGCGCACGCCCAGATCCTTCGCCGCGGCACAGGGCGCCATCGCCACTGTCGGCAGGACAGCGATGGCGGTGGCAAGCATCATGGCGGCGGCGCGCGTCATCGCTGCCTCCCCGCGCTCATGTCACCGCCCACATCTTCCGGCCGCACCAGCGGCCCCTTGAGCCCGAGCCAGGGCAGGTCCGGGAGCGCCATGGCGCGGCCGAGGATGCGCGCGCGCCGCACAAGGCCGATCTCGGCGTAGCGGCTGTCGTGACTGTCGGGGTGATCGGCGTGCAGGAAGTAGCGGCCCGGCGGGATGACTCCGGGCGCGACGGTTGCGAGAGGCCGCCCGTCGAGGGCGTGCGTCTTGGCCCGGCCGACAGCAACGCCGTCGAGAAAGACCGTCCCGTCTTCCGCGACCGCTACCGTCATGCCCGGAAGCCCGCGCACGGTCTTGAGATACGGGACAGGAGAGCCCAGCGCAGCGGGCGGCTCGAACAGCACCCGGTCGCCGATCCGCAATGCGTCGCCGAACAGGGGAAACGCGGCGTAGCCCCATGCCTCGTCGGACCAGCTGGCGTTGACATGGACCCGCGATGCCGCGCCGAGCCACAGCGCCGCCAGCACGGCCATGACCGCGAGCCCGATCCTGCGGCGGCGGCGGGCCTGGCCGTCCCGCGGGCCGAATATCGGGCGCGATGCGGTCACGGCGTCTCTCCCGCCGGTATCCGGGACGGCGCCGCTCCGCCTTCCGCCAGAGTGGCCGAAAGCACTGCCTCGACTTGCGGGGTCATGTCGGGCGCGCCGGCGGCGACGGCCCGGGCCGGCAGCAGCACCACGCCATGATCCTGCGCCACCCGGTCGAGAGCGATTTCCAAGGCCGCGCCCCAGGCGCGGACGGCCTCAGAGGAGACGCCCTCAGCGGCGGCCTGCGTCGTCCAGGCCGCCGTCATCTCCGCGAGCCGGACGCTCGCGATGCGCGGCGGCGGTTCCATGCCGTAGCGCAGCGTTGCCGCCGCCACCGCTGCGGCCACCGCGCCCGAGAGCAAGACGGCGGAAACCATCACCGGCCATGCGGAATCGGAACGCTTCATGTCATCCCCGTGCGGCATCCGATCCGTCCGCATCGGCGCCCGCGGCCATCCGCCGTGTCTCTTCCGGCTCTGCCAGCGCCCGGAAGCGGGCGAGCCAGGCTTCCGCCGCCTTGTCGGGCGGAATGGAGCGGATGCGCCGCTTCAGCGGCGGGAAGGCGATACCGGAAGCAGCGTTCCCATCGAGCAGGTCGCGGCGCTCGGCCGAAGCCGCCATGCGGGTGACGAACCGCAACAGTTCGCCATGGTCTTCGTCCAGCAGGGCATCGAGCCCGGCGGCCTCCCGCACCGCGACCTCGATCCCGGTTGCAAGTTTCCCGGCGCGTTCCACCGCCCGCTGCGAGTCGGGCAGGCGGCCCCGCAGCCAGGCGGACGGCGCGGCCGCGAGGAGCGCATGCAGGGCGAGCGTCCGCCGGTCCTCGTCCCCGAGCCCGTCGAGCGCCTCGATCTCCTCCGACACGATCACCGCATGCGCCGCCACTGAGTGGTACTGCCGGCAGCAGCCGCCCCGGCGGCAGGTGTTGGCCAGCACATGCGCCAGCGCCTCGAAGTCGATGTCCGCCGCCGTCAAGCCCTCCGGGTCGTCCGGCCAGTTGAGCGGGCGGGAGCCTGCCCCGGACCCCGGATCGCGTCCGGGGCGGAATTTCAATCCAGGGGCACGATCGGTTCTTGCTGTCATTCTGTTCCTCCCTCCGATTCTGTCGTTTCGGAATGTCCGGCAGCAGCAGGGACGGCATCCCCCGCGAGCCGGTCGATGGCCTCGACGGTGGAGAGGCCCTCGGCCTTGAGCCGCTCGACCGCCGCGAAGGCGGGCCCGCGCGAGGAGAACAGCGCCACCGACCAGGCGTCGAGCACGAGCCGCGCGACCCGCCAGCCGTCCGGGCCGTGCAGCACCAGCTCGGCATAGCGTCCGTCGGCGGTGGTCAGGCTCTTCAAGGCCCGCTCCATGCCGGGATCGCAGTGGATGCGCTTCTCGGATTTCAGCAGCTCGACGGACTCGTCCTTCTGCGCCAGGAAGATCACCCAGTCCGAGTTCTCCCAGGCCGCGCGCGCGGCCGGGTTGGCGTAGTAGTCGTTGACCGACTGGGTGCCGGTGATGAGCGCGCCGCGGTATTTTCTCGCCCGTCGCGCGGCGCCTTCGAGAAACGCGCGGCTGTCCTCGCCCGAGAGCAGGTCCCAGGCCTCGTCGATGACGATCGCCTTCGCCCGCGTGCGCGGGCCGTGATACATGCGCTGGGTGGCGAGGAAGACCACCAGCATCAGCACCACCGCCTGGACGTCGCCCCTTCCCTTGAGCTCGGCCAACTCGAACACGGTGAGCGCGTTCTCCAGGTCGGGCACGTTCGAGCCGGCGAACAAGCGTCCCATCGCACCGCCCGGGCACCAGGGGCCGAGCGCGGTCGCCATGTCCTTCGCGCGGCGGTCGTCGCGTTTCGCGAGATGACCCCGCACCGTGCCGAGATCGGCATCGTTGCCGGCTTCGTCCCAGGCGGCGGCGATGGCTTCC
>JAPOVI010000075.1 GCA_026708265.1 Acidobacteriota bacterium | reverse complement strand
CACGCGCGTCAGGTCGAGGACCCGCAGTCCGGTGAGCGGAGGCATGGAACTCCGGGGATCATACCGCCGGCGGACGGACGCGCCATCCGTTCGGCCGGGGCGCAGGGCGGGGCTCGGTTCCGGGGGCGCGTCGGCCGCGGCGATCGTGCCGGCTGCCGGCGACACAACCGCCGCGGCCCGATCGCGGCACCCGCCGGTCGCGCTGGTGCTCCGGCCGCGCCCCGTGTATGGTGCTCCCGATGGCGGCGCGCCCTGACGGGCGCGTTGGGAACGACGCTGAGCGCTCGACCCCGGCGCGGACGCGGATGGCGTCGGGGAGTTGGCTGGGCGCGACGCTCCGGCGCTCGTACACGGGCGGCGGCGGAAGGAAACGGGCTGGCGCGAGACGCCTGCGCCGCGGAGTTCGAGGAGGGTTGAAGGATGCGACTGATGCAGGGGTTCCTGACCGCGGCCGCCGTCGCGGCCGTCTGCGCGTTCGTGGCGGCGTCGGGTGGACCGGCGGCCCAGGCGCCGGCCTCGAGTTCCCCGGCGTGCGCCGATCTCGCGGGCCTCGAGTTGATGGACGTCCGGATCGGCGCGGCCGAGGCGGTCGCCGCGGCGGACGGCGTTCCGGCCCACTGCCGGGTGACCGGCGTCATCGAGACGGAGATCAACTTCGAGCTGCTGCTGCCGGAAGCCGGGGACTGGAACGGCCGATTCCTGATGGGCGGCGGCGGCGGCTTCGTCGGCAGCGTCCAGAACCAGGCGCGCAACCTGTTCGCGTACGGCGGCGGCCCCCTCGAGCGCGGCTACGCGACGGTGGGGACCGACACCGGGCACACCGGCGGCGGCATCGACGCCAGCTGGGCGCTCGACCATCCGGAGCGGCAGGAGAACTTCGGGCACCGGGCGGTCCACCTGACGGCGCAGGCCGCCAAGTCCATCATCGGGCGCTACTACGACCAGGGGCCCGACTACTCGTACTTCGTCGGCTGCTCGCGCGGCGGCGGGCAGGCGATGATGGCGTCGCAGCGCTACCCGGAGGACTTCGACGGCATCGTCTCCGCCGCACCGGCCTACGACTGGACCGGCATCGCGGCCGGCTTCGTGCAGAACCAGCAGGCAATCTATCCCGATGGCGACGTCGACACCCCCGTGCTGACGCCCGCGACCCTCGAGTTGCTCGGGACGAGCATCCTCGCCGCCTGCGATGCCGACGACGGCGTCGAGGACGGCATGATGACCGACCCGCGCCGATGCGGCTTCCGCACGGCCGACCTGCCGCGCTGCGAAGGCGACCGGCCGGCGGACGGCTGCGTCACGTCGGCGCAGCTCGCGGCCATCGACCGGGTGTACGAGGGTCCGACCGCCAACGGCGAGTCGATCCACCTCGGGTTCAACTACGGCGGCGAGAACGACCAGGGCGGCTGGGACTCCTGGGTCGTCGCGTCGCCGTTCCGGGCCGCGCAGGGCGTGCCGAACGCGCAGTTCGGCTTCGGGACCCAGCTCTTCAAGTACTTCGTCTTCGGCGATCCCGACTGGGACTACACCGGCTACGACTTCGCCAACTGGCGCGAGGAGGTCGCGCCGACGGCTGCCATCCTGGACGCCGTCGACCCCGACCTGAGCGCCTTCCGCGACCACGGCGGCAAGATCATCTACTGGACGGGCTGGTCGGACCTTGCCCTCACCCCGCTCGGGACCATCGACTACTTCGAGGCCCTCGCCGCCGGCGATGCGGCCGCTCGCGATTACGCGCGCCTCTACATGCTGCCCGGCGTGCTGCACTGCGCCGGCGGCCCCGGCCCGGACCGCGTCGACTGGGTGGAGGCGATCCGCGCCTGGGTGGAGGACGATCAGGAGCCTGAGCGGCTGGTTGCGTCGAAGCTCGCCGCGGACGGCAGCGCGACGATGACGCGTCCGGTCTGCCCCTACCCGCAGGTCGCGGTCTACGACGGGACCGGCGACTCGAACGACGAGGCGAGCTTCGCCTGCGCCGCGCCCTGACGCCCAACGATGGCGATTCGCGGGCCGGCCCGGTTGCCGAGGCCGGCCCGCTTCCGCCGCGCCGGCCAGGAGTCTGCGCCGTGGAACGGCGACGACTCCTGAAGGATGGGGTCGGCCGCCGAGTGGAGGCCGCAGCGCGACCTTGCGGTCGCGGCGACGAACGGCGGGCTGGCGCGCCCTGACGGGTGCTTGGGGTCTGCGCGGGCGCAAGATGCTGCCGCGCACGTTCTGCGGCCCAGACTACCAGCGAGGATTCGGACCGTGCGACCTGTTCGACGCTGCCTGACCGCCGCTGTGTCCGCCGCCTGCGCTTTCGCCTCCGCCTGCGGAGGCTCGGCCGGCGGGCCAGTCGTGTGCGCCGATCTCACCGGCCTCGACCTGATCGATCTCCGTATCGGTGCGGCGGAGACGGTGCCCGCCGGCGATCACACCCCGGCGCACTGCCGCGTGGCCGGCGTGATCGAGAGGGAGATCAACTTCGAGCTGTTGCTCCCGGAGGCCTCCACCTGGAACGGGCGATTGCTGATGGGGGGCGGCGACGGCTTCGCGGGCAGCGTGCAGAACGACGCCGTGACGCTCTTCACGCACGGCGGCGGCCCGCTGGAGCGGGGCTACGCCACGGTCGGGACCGATACCGGCCATGCGGGTCAGGTCTTCGAGGCCGGGTGGGCGCTCCGCCACTCCGAGCGGCAGGAGAACTTCGGGCACCGTGCGGTCCACCTGACGGCGGAGGCGGCCAAGTCGATCGCCGGCTACTACTACGACCGGGCGCCGGACTACTCGTACTTCGTCGGCTGCTCGCGCGGCGGCGGGCAGGGGATGATGGCGTCGCAGCGGTACCCGCAGGACTTCGACGGCATCGTGGCCGCCGCCCCGGCCTACGACTGGACCGGTTCGGCGGCCGCGTACGTGCAGAACCAGCAGGCCATCTTCCCGGACGCGGACTTCGAGAACCCCGTGCTCACGCCGGCCGCCCTCGAGCTGCTCGGAACGAGCGTTCTTGCCGCCTGCGATGCGGACGACGGCGTGGCCGACGGCATCCTGAACGACCCGCGGCGGTGCGGTTTCCGGCCTGCCGACCTTCCGCGCTGCGCCGGGGACCGCCCCGCGGATGGATGCGTTACTGCCGCCCAGTTGGCCGCGATCGAGACCGTCTACCGGGGCGCGACGGTGGACGGCGAGCCCGTCTACCCGGGGGCGGCCTACGGGGGCGAGCACGAGCCCGGTGGCTGGGACTTCTGGGTGGTCGGCTCGCCGCAGACCGCCGCGATGGGCGTGCCGAGCGCCCAGTACGGGGCGGGAACGGAACTCTTCAAGCACTTCGTCTTCAGCGATCCGGACTGGGACTACACGCGCTACGACTTCGCGAACTGGGAGGCGGACGTGACCGCCACCGCCGAGGTGCTCAACGCGACCGACACCGATCTGGTCGCCTTCCGCGACCGCGGCGGGAAGATCCTCTACTGGACCGGCTGGTCGGACCATACGCTGGCGCCGCTCGCCACCATCGCCTACTACGAGGCGCTCGCCGCCGGCGACCCCGCCGCGAGCGACTACGCCCGCCTCTACATGCTCCCCGGCGTCCTCCACTGCGCCGGCGGCCCCGGACCGGACCGCGTCGACTGGGTCGAGGTCATCCGGGCCTGGGTCGAAGAGGGTCGGGCCCCGGACCGACTGGTGGCGTCGAGGCTCGGCCCGGACGGCGCTCCCACCCTGACGCGGCCGCTCTGCCCCTATCCGCAGGTCGCCGTCTACGACGGAACCGGCGACGCGAACGACGAGGCGAGCTTCGCCTGCGTCGCGCCCTGACACCGATTGCCTGCGGGATCCGGCACCCGTGCGCGTCGTTCTCGCTGCGGGAGACCCTGCCTCGGCCGACTACGCCCGGCTTGCCGCGGCATCGCGCGACTCGGGAAGGTCCACGACGGCTCGTGGCGCTCGGGGCGGAGGCATCGGCACGTCAAGCGAGCGCGGTCTCGAAGGCGACGACGTTTCGCTGTTCCTTGCTGAACTCCACCCCGATCAGGTGGACCTCCGCCGCCTGAGGGCGGTACTTGTCCGCGTAGCCCTTCGACCGCAGTTGCGCGAGCGCCGCGCCCGTCGATGCCTGCTCCACCACCTTGAACTCGAAGAGGTACACGTTGCCGCCGAACCTCGCCACGAGGTCGGCCCTGCCGGCGCTGCTGCTGTCCTCCGCGGTCAGGTCCAGGCCGGCGGCCGTCAGCCAGGCGTAGAACACGCTCGCGTAGTAGCCCTCGTAGCGGGCTATCTCGTTTCGCGTGTGCCACTCGCGGGGAATGGAGTGGAACAACGCCTCCAGCCGTGCCCGGATGGTGGCGAAGTCGTTGGCGCGGAGTAGCTCCGGCAGCGGCGGCACGGGGTTCGCCGCGGACGAGTTCGGCGCGAGGGCCGCCAGCAGGCTCTTGTTGAGGCTTCGGCGCACCTCGTGGTTGGGGTAGCCGAGCCAGTAGCGGGGCGTGCCGTCGAAATCCTGCTCCTCGGCCAGGATCGTCAGGTAGCCGGTCTGGAACAGCAGCGCCTCCGGTGCGATGTCCTCGACGTCGAACCTGGAGAGGAGTTCGTCGTCGCTCCGCATGCCGTCCAGGGTCGGGATGCGGACCTGCTTCTCGATCAACGTCTCTACCAGGAAGGACGGCGTGCCCGTCTCGAACCAGTACGGACGGAAGCGCCGGTTGCGGAAGAGCTGGAGGATGCCGAAGGGGTTGTATACCCGTTCCTCGCCGAGCCAGTTGTAGCCGTTGTACCAGTCGCGGATCCGCTCGCGGTCCAGGCCCGTGAGCTCCGGCGCGAACACCCTGTCCAGATCGGCGTCGGTGTAGCCGGCCCGCCGGTGCAGCGCTTCAAGGAGGCGGCGGAAGCGCACCGGCACGCTGGCCTGTTCCGGCGCCATCCCTTCCCGCCGCTCGATGGCCGCGAGTTGCGCGGCCGCGTCCTCCTGCAGGTAGCCGGGTTGCTTGAAGTCGCCGCTCCCGAAGTCGAGCCGCACCACCGGATGGGGCGCAGACCAGTCCCACTCCCCGTGGACCGCGAGTCCCCGGAACAGCGGCTCGCTCCCCTCGAACAGTTCCTTCAGGGTGTCGACGAAGAGGCTCTTCCCGAACCTGCGCGGCCGTGCGAGGGAGTAATGGTCGCCCTCCTCCGCAAACCGCAGCGCGTAGCCGGTCTTGTCCACGTAGTAGCGGTTCTCTTCGCGGATCTTCCGGAACGTCTGCACTCCCAGGGGCAACTTGCGCCTCATCGCCTACCTTCCGGGGTGCGGCCTTTCGACGTCGGCCTTGCCATGCTCGCCCGCGGCGGGCACCCTGAAGGAGGAAGCCGGAGCCCCGTTTCTTCGCAGGGTCCGGGCGGGCCGGGGAGCGGGGCCGCGGCTCGAGCCGCTTCACGCGAGCTCATGCTCGAAAGCCACCACGTTGCGGGACGCGCTGCTGAACTCCACGGCGACCAGGTGGATGGGCTCGCCGAGGGCACGGTACTCTTCGGCGTAGCCCCTGGTCTGCAGTTGCGCCATCGCCGCCCCCGAGCCGGCCTGCTCCACCACCTTGAACTCGAACAGGTAGACCCGGCGGCCGGTGCGGACCGTCATGTCGGCGCGGCCCCGACTGCTGCTGTCTTCCACGGTGACGGCGGGGCCGAGCACGGACGCGAAGTAGGCGTAGAAGACGCTGGCGTAGTAGCCCTCGAAGCGGGCGACGTCGTTGCTGGCGTGCCATTCGTACGGGATGCCGGCGAAGAAGGCGCGGAACAGATCCTCCAGCCCCGCAACGTCGCCCGCCGCCAGGAGGTCCGCGAGCCGGTCGCCCTTGGATTCCCGATGGGGATCTCGCGTCAGGTGCTCCAGCAGGCTCTCGTTCAGGCTCTGGAAGACCTCCCGATTCGGATAGCCGAGGCGATAGCGCTTCCTGCCGCCGCGCGACTCCGTCGCCCGAATGGTGAGGTAGCCGGTCTGGAACAGCAGGGCGGCGGGCTCGATCCGATCCACGTCGAACGTGCCGAGCAGGCCCGCGCTGCCGGACATTCCGTCCAGCGCCAGTGGACTGACGCCGCGCTTCAGCAGGGTCTCGACGAGGAAGGTCGGTGTTCCCGTCTCGAACCAGTAGGCGTCGAACTCCCGGTTGCGGAAGAGCAGCAGGATGTCGAAGGGGTTGTAGACCTTCTCGACGCCGCGCCAACTGTAGCCGTTGTACCAGTCCCGAATCGCGTCGCGGTCCAGGCCGTCGAGCTCGGGTGCGAACACCGTGTCGAGGTCGTCGTCGGTGTAGCCGCAGATGGCGGAGCAGTCCGGGTCCAGCGTGAGGTCGGTGAGGTTGTTGAGGCCCGAGAAGAGGCTCACCTTCGAGAACCTGCTCACGCCGGTCAGGAACGTGAACCGGACGTGCGCGTCGCAGTCCTTGATGGTGGCGTACAGGCCGCGCAGGTAGTCGCGGTTGGCGCGGGCTACGTCCGGCACCTCGAGGGCGTCCAGAATCGGCTTGTCGTACTCGTCCACCAGCACGCCGACGCGACGGCCGGTGCTGCGATGCAGCAGTTCCAGCAGTTGCCCGAACCGCTCCGGCGCCGACGCATACCCGGAGGACGCACCGGTCTCACGCTCCACGGAGTCGAGCTGGGCCATCAGGTTCGTATGCAGGTACCCCGGCTCCTTGAAGTTGCCGCGCCCGAAGCTGAGGCGCAGCACGGGGTGGCGCACGGACCAGTCCCACTTGTCGTGGATGGCGAGTCCCTCGAACAGCGGCTCGTTGCCTTCGAGCAGCTCCTTGCACGTATCGAGGAAGAGGCTCTTGCCGAAGCGCCGGGGGCGGGAGAGGAAGTAGTGCTTGCCCTCGTCGAGGAGCTGCCGGATGTAGGCGGTCTTGTCCACGTAGTAGCAGCGCTCCTCCCGGATCTCCCGGAAGGTCTGCATTCCGATGGGTAGCTTGCGGCGAGTCATGGACGCCGCTCGTTTCCTGATGGTGCGCGCAGTAGCTCCCGCCGAAGCCCCGCCCTGGTGGCGCGCAGTGGTTCCCGCCGCAACCCCTTCCTACAGCGCGCTCAGGTGCTCGATGCGGCCCGTGCTGTCGCCGATCCGGTCCCGGTGCACGCCGAGGCGGTCGAGCATCGTCAGGAACAGGTTCGTCATCGGCGTGCCGTCCGCGTAGCGCAGGTGGCGGCCCCCGCGGAGCGTCCCGCCGCCGCGGCCGGCGAGGAGCGTCGGCAGGTTGTCGTGGGTGTGCGCGTTGGAGTCGCTGAGGCTGCTGCCGTAGACGACCATCGAGTGGTCGAGCAGCGATCCGTCCCCGTCCTGCGCGTCGCGGAGCTTGCCGAGGAGGTAGGCGAACATCGCGACATGGTGGCGATCGATCAGGGCCAGCCGCGCCATCTTCTCCGGGTCGTTCTGGTGGTGCGAGAGGCCGTGGTGCGCGTCGGGGACGCCGATGGAGCGATAGGTGCGGTTGCCGCCTTCGCGGCTGTACATCAGCGTCACCACGCGCGTCAGGTCGGCCTGGAACGCGATGGCGACGAGATCCGACATCAGCCGGACGTGCTCCTCGAAGGTCGGCGGGATGCCGTCGGGGCGGTCGATCACCGGCAGGTTCGCCTCGTCGTGCCGCTCCGCGTTGCGGATGCGGCGCTCCACCTCGCGCACGGAGTCGAGGTAGTCGGCCAGCTTCCGCCGGTCGCTCGCCCCGAGCGTCGTCCGGAGCCGGCCGGCGTCGGCGAGCACGAAGTCGAGGAGGCTGCGGTCCTGCCGTGCACGCACGGCGCGGGCGGCCGGATCGGTCGTGTCGCCGTCGCCGAAGAGCCGCGCGAACACCCGGCTCGGGTTGTTCTCGTAGGGGAGCGGCGTCGTCGGCGAGCTCCACGAGATGGTGTTGCTGTAGGCGCAACTGTAGCCGGAATCGCAGCCGCCGACCATGCGCACGTCCTGCAGCCCGAGCTCGAGCGACGGGAGCGGCGTGTCGCGGCCGACGGTCTCGGCCAGCATCTGGTCGACCGACATGCCGTTGCGGATGTCGGCGCCCCGCGTCTTCCGGGGATGGACGCCGGTGAGCCAGCTCGCGCCGGCCCGCGCGTGGTCGCCGGGCCCGTCGCCGAGCGCCTCGCCGTTGCGGTGCGCGAGTCCGCTGACGACGAGCAGGTCGTCGCGGAAGGGCTCGACCGGCATCAGTGTCTTCGAGAAGGCGAACGCGGTGCCCTCCGCAGCCGGCGTCCAGTCCTGCATGATGACGCCGTTCGCCGTGTAGACGAACGCGACCCGGCTGACGGGCGCCGACGGGCCGGCGAAGGCCGGCGTCATCGCATCCAGGAACGGCAGCGCGATGGCCGTCCCAATGCCTCGCAGGAAGGTGCGGCGCGGCAGCGCATGTCCGGTGATCATGGCTCCGGGGTCCTCCTCAGCCGGAATGGTACGCTATCGACGATGGCGGCCACCAGGGCCGAGAACCGGTGGTTCGCCGCCTCCGTCCGCCGTCGGATCTCCCGCACGGCCGGCCGGTCGTACGATTCCAGCCCCCGACCGAGCGCGTAGGTCAGGAGCCTGGCGGCCAGCGTCTCCACGAATTCCTGCCGGCGGTCGAGAAGCACCTGCCGCAACCCGGCCGGGCCGTCCACCAGGGTGCCGTCCGGCAGCGCGCCCGATGCCTCGACCGGCACGCCGTCCTCTTCCGTGCGATGCGCGCCGACCGCGTCGAAGCGCTCGAGCGCGAAGCCGAGCGGGTCGAGCCGGGCATGGCACGCCGCGCACGCCGGGTTGGCCCGATGCCGTTCGAGCGCTTCGCGCAGGCTGCCGGCGGAGGTCCCGGCCCCGTCCGCCAGGGCTGGAACGTCGGGCGGGGGCGGCGGCGGCGGCGCCCCGAGCAGGTTCTCGAGCACCCACTTGCCCCGCAGCACCGGCGAGGTGCGGGTCGGATACGACGTGACCATCAGGACGCTGCCGTGCGTCAGGACGCCGCCCCGCTCGGTGCCGGCGAGCGGTACGCGGCGGAAGTGGCCGCCGCCGACCCCGTCGACGCCGTAGAAGCGGGCCAGGCGCTCGTTCAGGAAGCTGTAGTCGCCGTCGACGAGCTCCAGCACGCTGCGGTCGTCGCGGATCAGGTGATCGAGGAAGAGGGCCGTCTCGCGCTCGAACGCGTAGCGCAGCGATTCGTCGAAATCGGCGAACCGCTCCGGGTCGGGCCGCCAGTCGGCGACGTTCCGCAGGTGCAGCCACTGCCCGCCGAAGTTGTCGACGAGGGCCCGCGCCTTCGGGTCGGCCAGCATCCGCCGGATCTGGCCGGCGAGCACGTCGGCGTCCTGCAGGCGGCCCCGCTCGGCGAGGTTGAGCAGCTCCTCGTCCGGGATGCTGCTCCAGAGGAAGAAGGACAGGCGCGACGCGAGGTCGACGTCGGAGAGCGGATGCACGGAGCCGGGGGCGGCACCCTCCGGGGCGCGCGGGACCCGGAAGAGGAAGCTCGGCGAGACGAGCACGCCGCTGAGCGCCATCTCGATCCCGTCCTCGAAGCGCGCGCCGTCGGCGCGGCCCAGGGCGAACAGCTCGAGCAGCGGGTCGATGTCGGCCGCGGTCACGGGACGGCGGTAGGCGCGGCGGGCGACCCTGCTCAGGATGCTCCGTGCGCAAGGTTCCTCGGCCCGACGGGTGTCCGGCCGGCAGACGAAGAGCCGGCGGCGGCTCTCGGGGTCGCCCGGGCCCGCCGCGTGGTAGGGGCCGCCGACCAGCACGTAGTCGACGGAATGGCGGTTGGTGGCCTGCCCGTCCTCGCTCTTGGCGAACTCGGTCAGGAAGCCCGCCCCGACCTCGTGCTCGCCGGCCGGGAGCGGCAGCCGGAGCTCGAAGTTGCGAGTGAGCTGGTTGGCTTCGGCCGGGTCGAAGTCGGCGTCGATCAGGTGTACCCGGCGGCCGTCGATGCGGATGTCGAGCCGCGGCGCCGGCATCCCGGCCGCGCGCCGGCCGCGGACGCGCACGGTGATCGTGTACTCGGCGTCGAACGGGAAGTAATGGCGGAACAGGATGCCGCCCCGCTCGTTCGGCGGCAGCCCGTCGATCGCCACGTCGGCCGTCCCGCGCGGCGCCTCGTAGCGCTCGACCACCGGCCGCGGCGTCAGGTTGCCGGCGGCCAGGCGGCCGATGCGCCGCGCCGCGGCGACGTACTGCTCGACGTGGAGCGGCGAGACGGTCAGGACGTCGCCGATGTTGTCGAAGCCGTAGCCGGAGTCGTCAGCCGGCAGGTCGCGGGCGTGGTCGAGATCGAGCCCCAGGAGGTCGCGGACCGCGTTGCGGTATTCCGTGCGGTTGAGGCGGTGGATGGCGGGCGCGCCGGGGTCCGGGCGTTCGGCCGCCGCGCCGTCCAGGGCCGCCTCCAGCCAGGCCACCAGGTGGGCGGTGGTGGACGCGTCCGGGTGTGGTCGGCCGGCCGGTGGCATCTCGCCTGCCCGCAGCTTCTGGAACACCTTCTCGAGCACCCGCGCGTGCTCGGCCACGCGCGTCGCGTCGACGTGCTGCAGCGAGAGTCCCGCCGTCAGGGTGCGGTCGTTGTGGCAGGTGAGACAGTAGCGGCGAAGGGTGCCCTGCAGCAGTTCGGCACCGCCGGGCCCGGCCTGGTTGCCCAGCCGGGCGGCGGCCGCCGCGGGCGAGCCCAGGATCGGAGCCGGCGCTGCCGCGGCTGGCGCGAGCGCGGAGACGATCAGGATCGGCGCTGACGCCGCCGCGGCCGCCGGGGACAGCCGTCGGCAGCGCACGGTCAGCGTCGCCGCGGCCGCCGGGAGCAGCCGCCAGCAGCGCGCGGTCAGCGTTGCCGCGGCCGTCCGGAGCAGCGAGCAGCGTGCGAGCAGCGCCGGGGTCCTCGGTCGCCGCGCGAACGACGCCGGATTCGACCCGCGGCCCGCGACCCGCGCTGCTCCGTCCATCGGGTTCGGAGTGTAGCATTCGGTTCGATGGGGAAGACGCACTCGTTGGGGTCGATCCGGAGCGGGTTGGCAGCCTCCCGGCTCGCTGGCACCGCTGCCTTCCTCGTCTTCGCCTCCCTCGCGCTGGCCCAGCCGACGCCATCCGTGCCAGGCGGCCGGACGGCGCTGGTGGAGGCGGTCCAGCGCGGGGATGCGGACGCCGTGGCCGCCCTCGTCGCCGGCGGCGCCGACGTCAACGCGGCCCGCTCCGACGGATCGACGCCGCTCCACTGGGCCGCGCTTCGGGGCGGTTCCGAGATCGCCGCGGCGCTGCTCGACGCCGGCGCCGACCCCAACGCCGCCGACGAGAACGGCGAGACGCCGCTGCTGTTCGCCTGCGGGAACGGCAGCCTGGATGTCGCGCGCCTGCTGCTCGACGCGGGGGCGGACATCGACGTCGCGCGCTGGAGCGGCGACACGCCGCTCCACGCCGCTGTCCACGCCGGGAACGAGGCGCTCGTGCGGTTCCTGGTCGAACGGGGCGCCGCGGTCGACGCCGCGGAGAATCGGATGGGCCAGACGGCCCTGATGTGGGCCGCTGCCGAAGGTCATTCCGGGATCGCCCGCTTCCTCATCGAGCGCGGCGCCGCTGTCGAGGCCCGCTCTGCGAACGGCTTCGCCCCTCTCCTGTTTGCGGCGGCGTCGGGAGATGCCGAGACGGCGGGTGCCTTGATCGCGGCCGGCGCCGACCCGCACGCCGCCGCTGCCGACGGCCGGAGCGCCTTCCTGATCGCCGCCAGGGAGGGTCGCGACGGCGTGACGCGGTTGCTGCTGGACCACGGCGCCGACGTCAACGCGCGCGACGGGGACGGCCGCTCGGCGCTCCATGCCGTCGTCGCCCGGGGCAACGTCGAGCTGGCCCGGGAGCTCGTCGCGCGAGGCGCAGACGTCCACGCCCGCACCGGCAACGCCGGGGGCGGCTGGCGAAGCGATGGGGGCCTGACGCCGTTCCTGGGCGCCGCACGGGCGGGCAACGTCGAGATGATGCAGGCGCTCCTGGCGCTCGGCGCCGACCCGACCGCCGTAACCGATGCCGGCGCGGGTGCCGTTCTGCTCGCCGCCCGCAGCCGCGAGCTGGAGGCCGTGCGCCTCGTCGTCGAGCTGGACCTCGACGTCAACGTCTACCCCCCGCGCAGCCCCAGCGCGTTCCACGTCGCCATCCGCGTCGGCGACGACGACATCGTCGAGTACCTGGCTGCGAACGGCGTCGACTTCGACGCCCTCGACCAGTACGGGCGCACCCCGCTCGAGGAAGCCGAGTTCGAGGCACCGACGCACACCATCGAGCTCATGCGCCGGCTCGTCGCCGAGCGGGCGACGGGGAAGCGGTAGACTTCAAGCAGTCACGGAGATCGCGCATTGTACTCCTCGCTATACATAAGCGGCTATCGAGGGCTCGACTCGTTCCGGATGCGGGGGCTCGGCCGCGTCAATCTGCTGGTCGGGGGGAACAACAGCGGCAAGACCTCGATTCTGGAGTGCATTGAGTTGCTCCAGTCGGCCGGCCATCCGCAAGTGCTGGCGTCGATTGCTGGTCGTCGGGGAGAGTGGGGCTACCCGAGCGACGGCGATGCCCGCGCGGCTGTCGGTCCGCGTCCGGAACCCATAGACGTGTCGCACCTGTTCGCGAACCGCCAGTTGCGCAGCCGGATACGCATCGAGGCAGATCGCATCGGCGACGCCGCGTCCGGCGGCTGGAACGACAAGGTGACCGTGTACGTCGAGGAGCCGTCCGGTTCCGATGACGAGGGGCGAAACGCAGACCTGGTGGGTGAGGACGCCCCTTTCGTCCTTCACGTCAAGTGGACGAATGCGGAGGACGACTTCCGGGCTCGAATCTCCGAGGACGGCGTCTTGTACCGACGCCAGCGGCTTACACGGCTACGCGGCTCTGCGAGGCAGGCGATTCAGTTCGTCAGGACCGGCGGGCTGGGGGCGGCGGATGTCGCCAGGACATACAGCAGGTTCGTTTTCACGGACAGGGACGCCCCGGTCAAGCAGGCGCTTCGTGTCGTCGAGCCGACGGTCGAGGACATCGCCCCCGTTGCGGACGACAGGAGGTTTCTCGGTCGGGACGGGCCTGGGGGAGTGGTAGTAAAGCTCCGAGAAACGGATGGTCAGGTGCCGATAGGGAGCATGGGCGACGGCCTGTGGCGAATGCTCGGACTGGCGCTCTCCATTGCCAGCGCCGGCGGGGGGGTCCTCCTCGTCGACGAAATCGACACCGGCCTTCATTACTCCACGATGGAAGGCATGTGGCGGATGATCGGCGCGCAGGCTGCAGCCCTGTCCGTCCAGGTGTTCGCCACAACGCACAGCCGGGATTGCTACGAGAGCCTGGCCGCAGTCGCGAAATCGGAGGCAGGAGCCTTTACGATACAGAGGATCGATCGGAGCCGGGGCGAGGCGGTCAGGTTCGGCAGCGAGGCCATCGTCGCTGCCGCCGAGCGAGAAATAGAGGTCCGCTGACTTGCCTTCCCACCGCAGGACGTTGCTGGTGGAGGGCAGGACGGACCAGAAGGTAATTCCGTACCTCATGGAGGAGAACGGTGTCACGTGGCCCGAGCCTCCCAACTCCCCAGTCTTCATCAAGCCGTACGGCGGCGTCGACGAGATCCTGCGGCCGGGAGTCATGGAGGCCGAGTTGCGAGCCTCGGGGCTCGAGGCGCTGGGTGTAGTGGTCGATGCGGACGATGACGTCGCCGGTAGGTGGGATCAGCTCAAGGCTTGGTGCAGCAGCGAGTTCGAGGAGTTGCCGGACCAGATTCCGGCCGAGGGATTGAGTGTCGTCCACCCCGGCGGTCCCCGATTCGGCATCTGGATCATGCCGGACAACCGGTTGGCTGGCATGCTGGAGGACCTTCTCGTCGAGCTGATTCCCGACGATTCCCGCGAACTGTACGAGCTGGCCCGCCGATGCACTCGCGAGTCCAAGCGGCAGGGCGCCGCGTACAAGACCGTCCACGAGCGAAAGGCGCAGCTCCATACGTGGCTCGCGTGGCAGCATCCTCCGGGGCTACGGCTTCACCATGCCGTGAAAGGACCCGTTCTGGATCCCACCAAGCCGGAATCGCGGCCCTTCGTCGGGTGGTTCAGAGGTCTCTTCGGCGTCTAGCGGAGCTTCATGGGCCGCGAACCGCCGCCAGCGCCCACGCGCTTCCCGGAAGGAGATCCAATGCAGCTCGACAGTTTCCTCCCGGCCCTGCGGTCGCTCCTCGCAGCGCAGGACGCGCACGCCGCGTGGATCTTCGGATCGTATGCGCGAGGCACGGCGCGCGCCGGGAGCGACATCGACCTCATCGTCGTGGCGCCGACGGATCGCCCGTTCGTGGAGCGGTTCCGCGACTACCTCCCTGCCATCGCGAACGCCGACGTCGGCGTGGACCTTCTCGTCTACACGCCGGAGGAGTTCGCCAGGTTGCAGGCGGAGGGGCAACCGTTCCTCGTCGACGCCCTTGCGGAAGCCGCGCAGTTCTATGTGGGACGCCCGGGCGGAAGCTGACCGCTGGTACCGGCAGGCGGATAACGACCTCGCGTTCGCCCGCATCGCGGTGCGCGAGGGGTTCCACGCCCAGGCGTGCTTCATCGCACAGCAGGCCGCGGAGAAAGCGGTGAAGTCCATTGCCTACGGGCTGGGGGAGAGGACCGTCATCGGCCACTCGCTCGTCGTGCTGGGTTCACGCTACGCCGACCGGGTCCCCGAGCTGCAGGCTCTGCGCGAGCACGCGGGAGTGCTCGATCAGTACTACGTCCCGACCCGCTATCCCAACGGCCTCGCGGGCGGCGTGCCGTTCGAGGCGTTCGGGGAGTCGCAGGCGAGCGCGGCGGTCGACGCGGCGGAGCGCTTCGTGCGTCTGGCCGAACGGCTGGGCCAGGCCAGCATGTGAAGGTTCGGCGCCGGACCGTGCGAAATCGGTCAACCGACGTGCAGGTTGCCGCGGCCGCGGCCGGCGAACGAATAGAGCGTCATGCCGGCCGCCGCCGCCATGTCCACGGCGACGCTCGAGGCGGCGCCGACCGAGACCATCGCCGGGATGGATGCCGCCAGGGCCTTCTGGACCAGCTCGAAGCCGGCCCGCCCGCTGACGACCAGGATGCGATTGCGGAGGGGCACGCCGCCCGCGAGGACGAAGTGGCCGATCACCTTGTCCACCGCATTGTGGCGGCCGATGTCCTCGCGCACGCACAGCAGGTCGCCGTCCAGGGTGAAGACGCCGGCGGCATGGATGCCGCCCGTCGCCTCGAAGAGGGTCTGCGCGGAGCGGAGGCGATCGGGCAGCGCTTCGAGCAGGGCGGGGGCGCAGGCTACCGGCGCCACGGCGGGGGCGTCGGCGCGGAGGTCGTCGATCGACTCCTTGCCGCAGACGCCGCAGGCGGAGGTCGCGGCGAAGGAGCGCTCCGGGTCCGCGTCGCCGGTCGGTGAGCCAGCGGCAGAGCCCGCTGCCGCCTCCGCCGCGGCGCTCTCGGTCAGCGTGACCTCCACCCGGTCGCCGGCGAAGCTCGCGACCCGGATTCGACGCAGGACCCTGCCCGCTCGCGAGCCGTCCCCCGACGACGTCTCGCCCGGTCCGCCAGTCGCGCCGACCGCGGGCGCACCGTTGTCCGGAGGCGTCGCGCCGACCGCGGGCGCGCCGTTGTCCGGAGGCGTCGCGCCGACCGCCAGCGTCGCGCCGCCCGCTGCCCCGCCCGCGACCGCACGGACCGAGGCGATGTCCTCGCCGTCCGTGATCGTCCCTTCGCCGTACAGAAAGCCCGCCGCAAGCTCCTCGTCGTGCCCCGGCGTCCGCATCGTCACGACGAGCGGCCGGCCGTCGAGCCGGATCTCGAGGGGCTCCTCCACGACCACCAGGTCCTGGTCGAGCCGCTCCCCGCGCCGACGCACCGTGACCGCACGGACGGCCGGGGAACCCGCCACGGTCGCTTGCATTCCCCAATCATAAGTCGCGCAGGGTGCAGCCCACGAGCCCGCGGTATCCCGGGTCGGTGTCCATGGCCGGACCATTGGCTCGCGGTGCTACTCGCGAGGCCGCGGGATCCGGTTCACGCCGTGGCGCCGGGACGGTTCGGCGGGGCGCGGCTCGGCCTATACTGGCGGGATTCCTGGAGGAGAACGGATGAAGACGACACGCGCGCGGGCCAGCGTCGGCAGCGTTCTGATTCTCGCGGTCCTCGCGGCCGCGGCGGCCCCGGCCTCGGCCCAGTGGAGGCCGGAGCGGCTCGCGGCGGACGGCTCGGAGCTGCCGCGGACACCCTGGGGGGCGCCGGACCTGCAGGGGCTCTGGAACAACTCGACGACCACCCCGCTCGAGCGGCTGACGGCGGAAGAGCAGGCACAGGGCCGCGAGGCGCAGCAGGCGGTCATCGCGGCGACGCGCGGCACCGGCGCGGGCTGGCTGGAGCAGGCCGGCGCCATCGAGCGCGACGCCCTGATCGTCGACCCGCCCGACGGGCGCATCCGGATGACCGAGCAGGCCGTGCAGCGCCTCGTCGACCGGGAGAACGCCCGCGCCGGCCGGGGCGAGGCCGATTCCTGGCTCGACCGGAACAACTGGGAACGGTGCATCTCGCGCACCCTTCCGACGGCGATGATCCCGACGGTCTACAACGCCAACTACCAGATCCTGCAGACGCCCGACCACTTCGTGCTCGTGATGGAGATGATCCACGAGGCGCGCATCGTCCCCCTCGACGGGCGGCCGCACGCGTCCGACTCGATCCGCCAGTGGCTGGGCGACGCCCGCGGCTACTGGGAGGGCGACACGCTGGTCGTCGAGACGCTCCACTTCAACGACCGCCTCGACGGCGGCGACTACCAGCCCTCGCACGTCACCCCGACCGGCCCCCGCGGGTCGGGCGAGACGCTGCGCCTGACCGAGCGGTTCACGCTGGTCGACGCCAACACCATCGACTACCGGATCACGGTCGAGGATCCCGAGACGTTCGAGGTCCCCTACACCGTCGCCCTCCCGATGCTTCGCTCCGCCCCCGGCGTGACCCTCTTCGAGTACGCCTGCCACGAGGGGAACCACGCGATGGTGAACCTGCTCCGCGCGGGCCGCACCGACGAGCAGCAGGCGATCGACGCGGCCCGGCTCGTGTCGCAGCAGAGGATCGCGGCCGGCCACCCCGGCGTGCGCGAGCCGGCCGTGCCGTTCGCGCCGATCCCGTCGAAGCCGTGAGCCGCGCCAACATCCTGAACACCGGCACGGCCAGCTACCTGGAGCTGATCGGCAACGGCAAGACGTATCGCGTCCCGCCGTACCAGCGCGACTACGCGTGGACGCAGCAGGAGTGGGAGGACCTCTGGAACGACGTCGTCGAGATGCGCGGCGACCCGGACGGCCGTCACTACATGGGGGCGCTGGTCGTCCAGGCGCACGACGATCGCGAGTTCTTCGTCATCGACGGCCAGCAGCGGCTGGCGACCATCTCCCTGCTGGCGCTGGCCATCATCGGCAAGCTGCAACGCATGGCGGACGCGGATATCGACGAAGAACGAAATCGGGAGCGGGCAACCGAGCTCCGCAACCGCTTCATCGGCGAGAAGGACCCGGCGTCGCTGGTGGAGAGCAGCCGCCTGCGGCTGAACGAGACCGACGATCCCTTCTACCAGGACTACCTGGTCCAGCTTCGGCCCCCGCTCAATCCGCGCGGCCTGCCGGGGTCGAACGCGCTTCTGTGGAAGTGCTTCCGGTGCTTCTCCCAGCAGATCGACGAGCTGGAGCCCGGCTCGGGCAGCCAGGGCGAGCAGATCGCGAAGATCCTGTCGGAGACCGTCGCCCGGCGCCTGCTGTTCATCCTCATCACCGTGGATGACGAGCTGAACGCCTACACCTTGTTCGAGACGCTCAACGCACGCGGACTGGAGCTCACGACCACCGATCTGCTGAAGAACTGCTTCTTCTCGAAGCTGCGCACGAGGGCCGACGTCGACTCGCTGAAGCGCCGGTGGCAGTCGCTCATCGCTACGGTCACGCTGGAGCGCTTCCCCGACTTCCTTCGCTATCACCTGCTCTGCGAGCTGCCGAGGATACGCCCGCAGCGGCTGTTCAAGCTGGTGCGCGAGCGCGTCGACACGCCGAACGAGACGTTCGGGTTCGTGGAGGCGCTCGAGTCCCGCGCCGAGCTGTTCGCCGCGCTGGCCGACGTCAATCACGGGTCCTGGATCGACCGGCCGGCGGCGCGGCCATTCGTCCGCGAGCTGAACCTGTTCCGCACCCGCCAGATGACGCCGGTTTTTTCGCCGCGTGGGGCCGCTTCCCGGACGACGACTTCGTCAGGCTGTTGAAGCTCGCCGCCGTCATCGCGTTCCGCTACTCCGTGGTGAGTGGCCTCAACACGAACCCCCTGGAGCGCGTTTGCCACCTCGCGGCCAAGGCGGTGATCGACGGGGCGGCGAATCGCCCCGGCGCCGTGTTCGCTCACCTCCGGCCGATCTATGTCGAAGATGACCGATTCGAGAGCGACTTCGGACGCTGGACCGCAAGAACCCGCGGGCCACGTGGCAGGATCGCGAGGTACGTGCTCGCCCGTCTGGAGACGGACGCAGGCGAACGCGCGGTCGATCCGGAGACGGACCCCGCCACCGTGGAGCACGTGTTGCCGGAGAACCCGGCCGGCGAGTGGACGGAGACGTTCCCGCCGGAGCGCTGGGAGGCCGCGGTCGACCGCCTGGGCAACCTGACGTTGCTCGAACGGACACTGAACCGGAACGTCGGCAACGCGGGCTACCGTGCCAAGCGGGCGGCGTACGAAACGAGCGGGTACGCGTTGACGCGGGAGATCGCCGCCCGTGCGCCGGAGGAATGGACTCCGGCTCTCCTGGAGGAGCGCCAGCGGCGACTCGCGACGCGCGCGGTACGCCTGTGGCGGGCCGACTTCGAGTAGCCCGTCGCAGATTCGCGGTCGTCGTGGCCCGAGGTCGCTGCGAAGGAGGACTCTCGGCCCTTGCTTCAGCGGCGGATCACAGCCGGTCACCACGGCGGGGTCACGACTACTTGGCGTCGGTGCAAGTGACGGGGCTCTTCTGCGGCACGCGGTGTAGAACGGGTTCGAGTAGCGGGGCCGGCGCCAGCCCGATGGCCCGGCCGGTCGGCGTCCGCGTGCGTGGCTGCTTCGTTACGGTCGACGCCAGCGGGGCGGGTGGCCGGAAAATCACGGACGGCCCGGCGGGCTCAGCAGCCGGGAGCCGGTGATGAACCGGCGGTAGTTCGAGATCTCGTGGACGATCAACTGCCGCTCGACCCCCGCGTTGCGCCAGACCGTCATCAGCTCGATCGTCGAGGGGAGCAGCAGCGTCTCGTCGGGATCGGAGAACTCGACCGGGCGGTACCGGACGGAGTTGTCGGCGCGCTCTATGGCCATCGTCAGCGCCGCTCCGCCGAGGTTGTGCTCGGGCGGGACGCGGAACTCGAACATCCCGACCATGCGCTCGTCGACGCGCAGCACGTCTCCGCTCACTGCATCGGCCCAGACCCTTCCCCTCGTCTTCCCGCCCAGGTCCACGCTCACGCAGGTGTCGTCCCATTCGATCGTCGGCGCTGCGTCGTCCCGCATGCGGTAGTCGAGGACGACGGTCTCCCGGCCTGCCTCACTCGCGCGGCCGTGCCAACTGAACACGTAGTCCTTGCGCTTGGCGGGAAGGAACACGGCGAGCGGCTCCTCGGACAGCGGCTCGGGATCTCCGCACTCGGGCTCGTCCTCCGCCTCGGGCGGACGGCCATCGGCCAACAGGAGCGTGCGCGCCACGACGGGCTCCGGGACAGCCCCGTCCGTCGCCTCCGCCCACTCGACCCGCATCTCGTACAGCAGCTCCCTGGTTCGCCCCTGGGGACTCATGTCTCGCCCCAGCGGCAGCACCCGGACGCGGACGTCGGCCAGCACGTGCAATGCCTGCGCGTAGAAGCGCTCGACGGAGGCCTGGATGCGGTCGAGTACCGGGTCGACCTCGGGATCGTGAGCGTCCTGGGCCGAGGCCGTGGCGCCGCCCATCAGGAACACGCCGACCGCCATGGCCCACCCGGCCCGTCGCCAGCTCCTGGCGAGGCGTTCGCTCGGGCGCAGTTGGACGGTGCGCCCGGCCAGGGCCCACCCGGCCCTCCGCCAGCTCATCGTGAGAGAGTAACCTGTCGGCGGCGCGTTCTCCGGCCGACCCGGCGTCCTGGGGCGGCCCGACGGCAGAATCGGGATCAGGAGACTCGAGCAGATGAGACACGCAGGAATCGTTGGAGCGGGCGCTCCGCGGTGCGCGTCGTTCTCGAGGCGGCAGGGCCGGCTTCTGGGCGGTCTTGCCGTGGCGGCGGCCGCGATCGGGCTGTCGGAAGCGGGATTCGCCGCCCAGACGTCGGACCAAGAGGAGATCCGGGCCCTCTCGACCTGCTACGCACGGGCCACGGACGCCATCGGCTATGCCATCCACAGGCCGCCGGTGGCCGACCACAACACGCCCGACGGAGGCGAGGACGAGAACTTCACCGCGGGTCTGGCTCGCTACCGCGAGTGCTTTGCCGACGACTTCCGATTCAACATCGTTCTTCCCGACGGGACCGCGCTGCCCTGGGAGTCGCTGATTCCGACCCACGCGGAGGGGAGCGACCCGGCCCTCCAGTGGGCGAACTACGTCAACAACGCCTTCCGCGGAGACTGGGACTGTCCGGCGGCCGGCCCCTGCAACAAAAATCAATACGAGTCCACCCAGCATCAACTGGGTTCAATCCTCGTCACGGTCGACGGCGATACGGCGTTCCTCGAGTCGTACCTGATTGCGATTCACGCGTACCATCCGCAGGACGCGGGCGGGCGCACGGGCATGAGCGTGAACTACGGGACCTACCGGAACGAGGTGGTTCGAGAGAGGGGTCGCTGGGTGATTCGGACGCGCGACCTCATCCTCAGAAGGGGTGCCACTATCCCCGAGTGAGCGGCCAGTGCGCCACCGGGTGCCCGGGTGCGGCGTGCGACCGTTGCGTCGACGCCGAATCCGGCGGGTTTCGAAACCGGCGGGCCCCGATATCCGGCTCGCCCCGCCCCTTCGTCGCCTGCGGCTCCGCCCCGGCGCCCAATCGGGTCCTTCGGTGAGTCCGCGCCTCCCGCTGGAGGCGGCGCCGCACTACGCATCAGACTCCCGGCCGGACGCCCGCTCGCCCAGAACCGCCTCCAGCTCGGCCACGCGTGCCTCGGCGGCTGCGGCGCGCGTCTCGGCGGCCGCGGCCCGCGTCTCGGCGGCGGAGCGGGCGGCGGCTTCCGCAAGGCGGCCCTCGGCTTCCTCGGCGTGGCTGCGCAGGTCGTCACCGGTCGCCGGATCCCGGAAGCGCATCTCCCGCCCCGGCGCCGCCCGCAGCTCCAGGCCGAGCGTCTCGCTGCGGAGCGTCAGCGTGCCGTCGGTTCCCTTCGTCACCGGTTGACGGACGTAGCCCGAGCGCGTCAGTCGCTCCCCCTGGAGGCGGGCCGGCAGGTGCTCGCCGGCCGGGTCGTACTGCCAGAATTCCCGCACGCCGAGCCGGGCGTAGACCGACCGCTTCCGGCCCACGTCGTCCCGCCACGTGCTGGGCGAGGCCACCTCCAACACGAAGGCCGGCGCGTGCCGTTCTTCCCACAGCTTGTAGTTGGGCCGCAGGCGGTCTTCCACGCCGAAGACTACGAAGACGTCCGGGGCGATCGACACCCGTGGATTCCCTTCCTCGTAGTAGATCAGAAGGTCGCCGGACACGTACACGTCCCGGCGGTCCCCGAAGTGGCGGGTCAGCGCGCCGATGCCGTACATGATGGCGCTTCGCTGGGCGTCGTTCTCCGCCATCGGCTTGCCGTCGGAGCTCGGATACTCGATCGGCGCGGCGGCGGATGCGGGTTGGATCATCGCGGATCCTCCAGGCGGTGCACGGCGCACCGCACCCCAACCTACCACACGCTGCGACGCCGCCTCCACGTCCTGGACGCGGGTTCGTCGGGGCGTTCGCGCGGGATCGAAAGCACGAATCGCGCCACCGTCGCGGGCGACGTGGCCGGGCCGCGTTGTGGTATAACGGGGCGCAGAAAACGGGAACGACGCATGGACATCTCCAGACGCACGTTCATCAAGGCTGCGGCGACGGGCGGTGCCGCGGTCAGCGCGCTCGGCTTCGACCTGAGGCCCGCCCACGCCGCCGTCCGGCAGCTCAAGATCCGGAACGCCACCGAGTACCGGACGGTCTGCCCGTACTGCGCGGTGGGCTGCGGGACGATCGCCTACGTCCACGGCAGCGGCGGCCTGAATACGACCAACACCGTGATCCACGTCGAGGGCGACCCCGACAGCCCCATCAACGGCGGGACGCTCTGCCCGAAGGGCGCGTCGCAGATGCAGCTCGCGGTCAGCCCGCGGCTGCGGCACCAGCCGCTGCTGCGCCGGGCCGGCGCCGCCGAGTGGGAAGAGGTCGACTGGGACACGGCGATGGACTGGTTCGCGCGCAAGTTCAAGGACGCGCGCGACGCCTCGTTCCGCGAGCGGGACGACGAGGGCCGCGTCGTGAACCGCGCCGACGGGATCGCCTGGGTCGGCAGCGCCACCGTCTCGAACGAGGACGCCTACCTCATCACGAAGACGATGCGCGCCATGGGCCTGGTGTACATCGATCACCAGGCCCGCATATGACACAGCCCCACGGTGGCCAGTCTGGCCGCCACGTTCGGTCGCGGGGCGATGACCAACCACTGGAAGGACATCAAGAACACCGATGTCATCCTGGTGATGGGCGCGAACCCGGCGGAGAACCATCCCTGCGGGTTCAAGTGGGCGGTCGAGGCGCGTGACAACCGGGGCGCCAAGCTCCTGACGATCGACCCGCGCTTCACCCGGACGTCGGCCGTGGCCGACCGCCACATGCAGATCCGGCCCGGCTCCGACATCGCGGTGCTCGGGGGCCTGATCCGCTACGCCCTCGAGAACGACCTGCACCACGCCGACTACGTGCGCGCGCACACCAACGCCACGTTCGTGGTCGGCGAGGAGTACGGCTTCGCGGACGGGCTGTTCGCCGGCTTCGACGAGGCCGCGAGCAACTACGACCGGACGGCCTGGGACTATGAGCGGGGGCCCGACGGCTACGTCCGGCGGGACCCGACGCTGGGGCACCCCCGGTCGGTCTTCCAGTTGCTCAAGCGGCACTACGACCGCTACACGCCCGAAGTGGTCGCGGACATCGCGGGCTGTTCCGTCGACGAGTTCCTGCAGATGGCCGAGATCATCTGCTCGACGGGACGCGCCGACCGCGTCGGGACGATCATGTACGCCGTGGGCTGGACGATGCACACGGTCGGCAGCCAGATCATCCGGACCGCGGCGATCCTGCAGCTCCTGCTCGGGAACATCGGCCGACCCGGCGGCGGCATCAACGCGCTCCGCGGGCACGCGAACGTGCAGGGGGCGACCGACCACGCCATCGTGGCCGGCATCCTGCCCGGCTACCTCAAGGTGCCGACGCCGCCCCAGACGTCGCTGGCGACGCACATGAGCGAGTCGACGCCGCGGCCGCTCGTGCGCGACACGGTGAACTACTGGGGCAACTACCCCAAGTTCTACGTCTCGCAGATGAAGGCCTGGTTCGGCGAGCACGCGACGCGCGACAACGACTTCGCCTACGACTATCTGGCCAAGCAGGACGGCGACGCGACGTGGCTGTCCATCTGGGACAAGGCCCACCAGGGGACGCTCGAGGGCTTCGTCGCACTGGGCTTCAACCCGCTGCTGGCCGGACCCGACGTCCCGCGCCTGCTCGACGCGATGTCGAAGCTGAAGTGGAAGGTGGTCATCGATCCCTTCATGCTCGACTCGGCCGAGTTCTGGAAGGCGCCGGGGATGAACCCGGCCGACATCGACACCGAGGTGCTGTACCTGCCGTCCTCCCACTGGATCGAGCGCGACGGCTCGTTCACCAACAGCGGCCGCTGGGCGCAGTGGAAGGAGAAGGCGGTCGACCCGCCGATCGGGGTCCGCTCCGACACCTGGATCCTGTCGGAGCTCTTCTGGCGCGTGAAGGAGCTCTACCAGGACGAGGGCGGCGCGTGGAACGACCCCATCCAGCATCTGACGTGGGACTACCTGAATCCGCGCGAGCCCTCGATGATCGAGTTGGCGAAGGAGATCAACGGCTACGACCTGCGGACGGGGCGGCTGCTCTCGTCGTTCGGCGAGCTGGCCGACGACGGGACGACGAGCTCCGGCAACTGGATCTACACCGGCAGCTACACCGAGGCCGGGAACCAGATGCAGCGCCGCGGCACCGACGACCCGGGCGGCCTCGGCATGCACCACGACTGGGCGTTCAGTTGGCCGGCCAACCGCCGCGTGCTCTACAACCGCGCCTCGGCCGACGCCGAAGGGCGGCCGTGGGACCCGAGCCGCGCCGGCATCGCCTGGAACGGGCGGGAGTGGATCGGCGACGTGCCGGACTACGGTCGGACGACGCCGCCCGACGCGGCGGGCGCCTTCATCATGACCGAGGAGGGCGTCGCGCGCCTGTTCAGCAGCCAGCAACTGGCCGACGGTCCGTTCTCGGAGCACTACGAGCCGGTCGAGAGCCCGTCGCCGAACGCGCTGCACGACAACGTCCCGATCAACCCGGTCATCCGCTGGTACGACGGCGTGCGCGAGTCGCTCGCCAATGGCGACGACGACTACCCCTACGCCTGCACCATCTACCGCGTCGTGGAGCGGGAGCACTTCGTCACCAGCAACGTGCCGCTCCTGGTCGAGACGATGCCCGACTTCTTCGTCGAGCTGCCCGAGGGGCTGGCGGAGGAGAAGGGCATCCCGAACGGCAGTCAGGTCCGCGTCTGGTCGAAGCGGGGCGAGGTCCAGGGCACCGCCATCGTCACCAAGCGCATCAAGCCGCTGCGCGTCAACGGCAAGGTGGTCTGGACGGTCGGCATCCCGGTGCACTGGGGATTCGTCGGCATCACCCAGGGCTCGATGGCCAACCTGCTGACGCCGTTCATCGGGGACGCGAACACCCGCTGCCCCGAGTTCAAGGCGTTCCTGGTCAACATCGAGCCAGCCGGGCCGGCCCGGATGGAGACCTGATCGATGGCCGATTCGCTGACCATCCGGCGCGTGTCCGCGACCCCGGACGCCTACATCCCGATGAACGCGCTGCGCTCCGCCGGGCCGACCTACGCCAAGCTGGTCGACATCGGCGCCTGCATCGGTTGCAAGGGCTGCGAGGTCGCCTGCAAGGAGTGGAACGATCTCGGCGTCGAGCCGACGGCCAACTTCGGCAGCTACCAGAGCCACAAGGACCTGAGCCCGAAGACGTGGCTCCTGATGCGCTTCAACGAGGTGGAGGTCGACGGCAACCTCAACTGGCTGATCAAGAAGGACGCCTGCCTGCACTGCGAGGAGCCGGGCTGCCTGTTCGCCTGCCCCGCCCCCGGCGCCATCGTGCAGTACACGAACGGCATCGTCGACTTCAACCAGGAGAGCTGCATCGGCTGCCAGTACTGCGTCACCGGCTGCCCGTTCGACATTCCCCGCTTCGACGTCCACACGCGCAAGGTCTCCAAGTGCAACATGTGCGTCGACCGGGTCGAGGCGGGGCTCGAGCCGGCCTGCGTCAAGACCTGTCCGACCAACGCCATCTCGTGGGGCAGCAAGCACGACATGCTGGCGCTCGCCGACAAGAAGGTGGAGACGCTCCAGTCGCGCGGCTACGAGAACGCGGCCGTCTACAACCCGGCCGGCGTCGGCGGCACCCACATGATGTACGTCGTCCCGCACGGCGACCGGCTGGCGGACTACAGCCTGCCGTCGGATCCGACGGCCAGCCCGACCCCGATGACGGCGCTCGGCTT
Source organism: Acidobacteriota bacterium (assembly GCA_026708265.1). Classification (GTDB taxonomy): domain Bacteria; phylum Acidobacteriota; class Vicinamibacteria; order Vicinamibacterales; family UBA8438; genus JAGWAJ01. The sequence continues at coordinate 25,347 of JAPOVI010000075.1, read as the reverse complement.
CCTGAAGCGGGTGGGCGCATATCTCATGGGCTTCGGCGTGCTCGGCGTGCTCGGGCACTTCCTCCGCTACGGGCCGGAGCGCCTGGACGAAGACGAGCACGACCATCACGTGGGCCGCGGCCCGGTCTCCGGCCACGGCGCGGTCCCGGGCCAGGGCGCGATGTCCGGCCCTGAGGGGCCTGCGGGCCCCGGAGCCGCGCCGGTCGCCTGACGCCGGACCAGTTGCCATGGCGAATCGCCTCTTCCAGCGCTTCACGTTCGTCGAGCGGATCGTCCACTGGGTCGTGGGCGTGACGTTCGTCCTGCTGCTGGCGACCGGGCTCGCCTTCGCCTACCCCGCGCTGTTCTGGCTGACGGCGCTCCTCGGCGGAGGTCCCTCCGCGCGCGCTCTCCATCCCTGGGTCGGCGTCGTGTTCGAGGTCGGGATGGCGTTCATGATCGTGATCTGGATCCGCGACATGTTCCTGCGCGGCAACGACTGGCGCTGGCTCGCCGCCGTGCGCGCCTACGCGACGCGCGACTCGGCGAACGTGCCGCCGGCTGGCAAGTACAACGCCGGCCAGAAGATGTTCTTCTGGGTTCAGGGCGTGCTCGCGATAGTCTTCCTGGTCAGCGGCGTGCTGCTCTGGTTCCCCGCGTCGTTCTCCGCCGGGCTCCTGCAGTGGATGCGTCTCGCCCACTACGCCGCCACCCTCGGCGGCGGCCTCTTCCTGATCATCCACGTCTACCTCGGCACCATCGCCTACCCTGGGACCGCCCGCGCCATGATCGACGGCACGGTTACCGAGCGCTGGGCGCGGCACCACCACCCCGGCTGGCACGAGGAGCAGACTCGCGGCTGATTGGGGCGGGTCGTCCGCGCCCAGGCCCCTGCGCCTTGGAACAGCGCAGCCGCTTGGAGGAAGGCTGGCGCGGGCAGGAGCCGGGAGCCGTCAGGGCGGCGATGGGGCGTTCTGCGGCGCAAGCTCCGAGTCGGGGCGTGCGCGGGCACCGCTGGCGATGGCGCCGATCACGGATTGGACCGTACCCTCGAGAGCGTCGACCCGGCCCGTCAGCCGTTCGAGCCGGCCTGCCAACCTGTCCACCTTGCCATTGAGCAGCAGCACGCCGGCGGCGCTCACCAGCGAGAGCACTGCGGTGACGAGCGCCGTGACCAACGTGAGGAGCGCCATCGTTGCCGCCTCCATGACCTCATCCTCCTCCTTGCGCCCGCTTCACGCAATCCGAGTGCGCCCATCGGCACGGAAGCAAGGGGCGTGCCCATTCCCGGTAGTGCGTTGACATACTGACATATCCGGCGTAGGCTGCCCGAGATGCGTACCACGGTGCGGTTGGACGATCAGCTCCTGGCGGCTGCCAAGCGCTACGCGGCGCAGTCGGGTCGGACGCTGACCTCGCTCATCGACGAGGGGCTCCGGGACCTGCTGGCGCGTCGTGTTGCGCCGCCGCCGGCCGAACGCGTTACGCTGCCGACAGGAGGGCGAGGCGGTCTGCAGCCCGGTGTGTCCCTCGACAGCAACGCGGCGCTGCTGGACATCATGGACGGGAAGCCGTGATCCTCCCCGACGTGAACGTCCTCGTGTACGCCTTCCGCAAGGATGTGGCGGAGCACGATCGGTACCGCGGCTGGCTCGACGGAATCGTCAACGCCGGGCGTCCGTACGGCATGTCGGAGCTCGTGCTCAGCGCGTTCGTCCGGGTGGTGACCAACGCCCGTGTGTTCAGGAGCCCGAGCACACCGTCCGAGGCGCTCTCGTTCACGCAACACCTTCTGTCGTCCTCCATCTGTGTGCCGGTCCGCCCGGGACCCGGGCACTGGGCGATCTTCGATCAACTCTGCCGCGAGCACCGGGCGGCGGGCAACCTCGTAGCCGACGCCTATCTCGCGGCGATCGCGATGGAGGCCGGCTGCGAGCTGGTGACCGCCGACCGGGACTTCGCCCGGTTCGCGGGTCTGCGGTGGCGGCACCCGCTGCTGTCGTGAACGGAAGGGACGTTCGGTCACCGCATGGCCCGTGACCCTGTCTGGGCACACCGCCGGCGCCGCGTCGAGCGTCTGCGCGCGGAGCATCCCCACGCGGCAGAGCTGCTGGCGTTCTACGACGACGTGCTGGCGCTCCAGGAGCCGCTGCATGCCAAGGCGCGCAGATCCGGTTGGCGGGAGGCGGTGCGGGCGGCCGGCGCGCGCGCCCCGGCACTGCGCCTGGAACGGCTGCCGGCACGGCCTCGCGAGCGGGACTTTCCGCGTTTCGTGCGTTCCGTCCCGGCGTCGGCAACGGAGGTCCTCAAGGTGATCGCGTCTCGGCTGACCGCCGAGCCGGCCGCGATGTCGGACCTGCTGACCGCCGTGTTGGACCGCGAGCCGGTCGATGCGGTGGCGTCTCGCATCGACTGCGATGCGGCGGCGCTGGAGTTCTTCCCGCGCGCGTTCCTCCAGCCGGTGGCCGAGGCGCTCTCCGCCCCGGCGCACGCCGGGCCCGGCAACGGCGCCGTCGACACGTCTCCCGACAGCGGCTCCGGGAGCGAGACCGCGAGGGCTGCATGCCCCTGCTGCGGAGCGGCGCCGGTGGCCGCCGTGCTGCGCGACGAGCCGGAGATCAAGGGGCGCCGAACGCTGCTCTGCTCACTCTGCCAGTCCGAGTGGGCCTTTCCCCGCACCCGCTGCCCGGCCTGCGGGGAGGAACGCGCGGAGAAGCGCCCGCACCACGTCTCGGAATCGTGGCCGCACATACGCCTCGAGGAGTGCGGCTCCTGCCGCACCTACGTGAAGGCGATCGACCTTCGCGAGGTGGGTCTGGCCGTGCCGGTCGTGGACGAGCTTGCGTCGGTCGAACTCGATCTCTGGGCCGGGGAGCAGGGGCTGTCGAAGCTGCAGACGAACCTGCTCGGGATGTAGCCCGCCGCGCGGGAGCCGGGGGAACGACGGCGGAGGGATGCAGTACGAGCTCGCGCTCCACGCCGGCGAACGCCTGACGCTCGAGGAGCTCGCGGACGAGCTCGAGGGATGGAAGCGGTACGGCAAGCGCACCGTCATTGACGAGTACGCGGGCGTCCCGGTCTTCGTGAACGAGTTCTGGACCTCGAGGCAGCGCGCCGCGCACTCGCTGCACGAGATCTCCTACCGCGCCTGCTTCAAGCCGCAGCTTCCGCGCTTTTTCATCACCCGGCTCACGGACCCCGGCGACCTTGTCTTCGATCCGTTCATGGGGCGGGGCACGACGCTGCTCGAAGCGGCGCTCCTGGGCCGCGCGGCGCTCGGCAACGACGTCAACCCGTTGTCGCGCCTGCTCGTCGAGGCACGGCTCGATCCTCCGCCGCTGGCGGAGGTCGAGGCACGGCTCGGCGCTCTGGCTCTCGACGGACCGGCCGAGCGCCCGGACGACTTCGACGTCTTCTTCCACGAGCGAACCCTGAACCAGATCTGCCGTCTCCGCGACTACCTCGGCGAGCGCCGCGCGGCGGGCGACCTGGACGCGGTCGACCGCTGGATCCGAATGGTCGCCCTCAACCGCCTGACCGGCCATTCCCGCGGCTTCTTCTCGGTCTACACCCTGCCGCCCAACCAGGCCACGTCGGTCGAGCGGCAGCGGAAGAACAACGCCCGGCGGAACCAGACGCCCGAGTACCGCGACGTCGCCGCTCTCATCCTGCGGAAGACGCGCCGGCTCCTGCGCGACCTGCCCCGCCAGGCGCCGACGGGACGGAGCCGCGGTTTCCTGCGGCAAGCGGTCGACGAGCCCTTCGCCTGGGACGGGCCGCCCGTCACCCTGGCCGTCACGTCGCCGCCGTTCCTGAACGTCGTCGACTACCGGGGCGACAACTGGCTGCGTTGCTGGTTCGCCGGCATCGATGCCGACGCCGTCGGCGTCACACAGACGGCCAGTCTCGACGCGTGGCAGGCGCTCGTGCGCTCCGCGCTCGACAACGTGGCAACGATCGCGGCCCGGGGCAGCGTATTCGCCTTCGAGGTGGGAGAGGTCCGCAAGGGCTCGCTGCTGCTCGACCGGGTGGTCGCCGACGTGTCCCGGGAGACCGCGTGGGAGCCGTACTGCATGGTGGTCAACGAGCAGGTGTTCACGAAGACGTCGAACACCTGGGGCGTCGACAACAACCGCGGCGGTACCAACACGAACCGCATCGTCGTGATGCGGCGGCGGTGAAGCCGGCTCCGGGGCCTGACCGGCATGCGGACCGACTGTCGGTTCGATCGCCACCGGTAGCAGGTCGGCCAGAGAACACTCGTACGAGCCGCACCAGTGAAGACTGATTGCCCATCAGTATCATATGATTGTTCTGAGGGCCGGCTGGCGACCGGGAATCGAACGCCGTCGTGAGCATCGATGATTCGATCCGGCACCAACTGGTGAAGCTCGTCGGCGCGGCGCGAGGACCTCGGCATTCACCAAGGCCCGTCCGACCGACTGGCGACCCGGCGAGGTTCCGAATCCCGAGGGCGTGTTGCTCCCGTACTTCGACGACCATGCGGCGTGGGAACTCATCGCGTCCAAGCTCGAGAGCGGACACGAGGTCGAGACCGTCGTTCTCGACCAGCCGCCCGGCAGGACGGGCTACGTCATGAAGATCGATCTCAATCCGGGAAGACCCCGACTCTACGTGAAGCTACAGTTGGGCGCCGGCGTCGTCATCGGCCGCAGCTTCCACGAATCGGAACGGGAATGAGGGGTACTGCCCGTGGCAACGACACGTTCAACACGAGCTCCACAGCCCGTCGAGCCCCAGCAGCGCTGCGCACAGTGCGGCGCAAGAGCAGTCGACACCGTCGAGCAACGCCAGACTTTCCGCTACGGAACCGGCGAATCGGCGGCAGATCTGACCGTCGACCTGCCGGTGCGTCGCTGCGCGACCTGCGGCTTCGAGTTTCTCGATGGAGAGTCCGAGCGGATCAAGCTCGAGGCGATCTGCGAGCACCTCGGTGTCCTGTCGCCGGCCGGTATACGGCGGATCAGAGAGCGATACGGGATGACCCAGGCAGAGTTCGCGCAGGTCACCGGCCTGGGTACGGCCAGCCTGGTCCGTTGGGAGAACGGATCGATGAACCACACGCGGGCGTACGATCGCTACATCCGGCTTCTGGAGAGCCCAGACGTGATGCGGAGGCTTCGGAGACTCGCCGAACCTGCAGTCCGCCGAGGTCCCTTGCCGATCGCCGCCGGTGGTCGATGGCGAGCCCGCGAGGACAACGATGCGCTGCGGCGGCAGCAGAGTTCCTTCGCCCTGCGCCCGGCGGCTTGAGCGCGATGTACGTCACGACGTTCTATTCCTTCAAGGGAGGTGTCGGGCGCACGATGGCGCTCGTCAACGTGGCCGTGGAGCTCGCGCAGCGGGGTCGTCGCGTGCTCGCGGTCGACTTCGATCTCGAGGCTCCCGGACTCGATACGTTCAAGGTCTTCCGGTCGCGGAAGAAGCGTTCGGGCATCGTCGACTTCGTCACGGAGTACCTCGAAGGGGGCCGCGCGCCGGCCGTCGAGGACTTCGTGCACGAATCGAAGGGAGTCGGCGGGAACGGCGGCTGCCTGTGGGTAATGCCGTCGGGGGAACAGCACGGGCGATATGCCACGAGCTTCCGGGAGATCGACTGGCTCGATCTGTACGAGCGCCGCGACGGGTACCTCCTGTTCGAGGATCTCAAGGCCCAGTGGGAACAGGTCGTCAAGCCGGACTACGTGCTGATCGACTCTCGCACCGGCCACACGGACACGGGCGGCATCTGTACGCGGCAGCTTCCGGATGCAGTCGCCATCCTCTTCTTTCCGAACGACCAGAATCTTCGTGGTCTGACCACGATCGTGCACGACATTCGGGCGGAGGCCGGGAACGCTGGCAGGAAGGAGATCGAGCTCCACTTCGTAATGTCGAACGTACCCGATCTGGACGACGAGGACCGGGTCCTGGAGAGGAAGATCGATGCGTTCCGAAAGGACCTGGCGTTCAGGGGCGAGCCGCTGGTGCTGCATCGGTACGACAGCCTGTCGCTCCTGAACCAGGTGATATTCGCGACGGATCGCCCGAGGAGTCGACTGGCCAGGGAGTACCACCAGCTCGTTCACGAGATTGTCCGGCGCAACCTGGCTGACAGGGACGGCGCCCTGGACTACATCCGGCGGGCGAGCCGCCGTTGGCGCGGACGCGATGCGGATTACGAATCGCCGGTAAAGGTGAAGGCCACGCTCGACGAGATCGAGAGCATGCACTCCGGAGACGGCGAGGTGCTGTTCGTGCTCGGCGAGTTTCTTGACGACGATCACCAGACGAGCCGGGCTGCGTCCCTTCTTGACCGCGCCGTCGAGGCCGGATACCGGGAGCCGGGAGCGCTCTTGAAGCGGGCTCGTATGCGGGCCGACGGAGACGATCCGGATGGAGCCCGCAAGGACGCATTGGAGGTCCTGCAATTCGAGAATCTGTCTCCACCTCTGGTCAGGGACGCGGTACTGCTGGCGGGAGTTGATCAAGCCGCGGACATCGCGGAGTCGAAGGCGGTAGCGTCGCTGCGCACGGAGGATCTCGTCTGGCTTTTCACCGAGCTCGTCGCTTCATCGGAAGAGTTTGAGGTTGCACTAATCGATACTTGATTCTGCTCGTCTGCAGACTGATAGTCTGACCTTGGAGGGCGCACTCGATGCTCTGCATGCGACCAGGGCCGGACTTGAAATGCAACTGGGGAGATTCCGCGAGACCGTGGAGTTGCTTCGCGGCAAAGGGCGCGAGTTCAGCGACATGGGCGCCGAGAGTGCGTTCAACTATGGAATGGCGACGTGGGGCGCAACCGGAGAGGTCATCTCGGAGCCGTTCGCGCGGGTCGTCGAGGTCGAGCAGGAGAAACCCAAGCGAGACGCCGGCCCGTATCACCTGCAGTGCATGGCGGTCGCATGTTGGGCGGCCGGCGATCTCCCGAAGGCAGTCGACTTCGCGCAGCGGACCCGCCAGGCCGTGCGCGGGCACCACGGCTCGTTGCTCAGTTGCTGGCGTTACCGCAGAGTCCCGATAGCGGAGTTCCTGGCGGATCTCGACGAGATCGAGGCGTTGATCAGCGGTGACGGGTCGCGAAGGCCACGGTTCATCAGCGAAGGCACGGCGCCAGACTCATCCAGGTGAGCGCGCGGCCGTCGCGGAGCGATCTCTCGGCAGGCCCCAGCCGCGCCAGATGCAGTAGACGGCGGGGAAGACCACCAGCACGACGAAGGCCGCCGTGGTGACGCCGCCGACCATCGGGGCCGCAATCCGCTTCATCACGTCGGCGCCCGTGCCGGTGCTCCAGAGGATCGGGAGCAGGCCGAGCGTGGTGGTGGCGGTCAGCATGACCACCGGCCGCACGCGCCGGAGCGCGCCCTCGAACACCGCCTCGCGGAGATCGGCGGGCGTCGTCAGGCGCCCCTCGGCGCGCGCGGCGTCGCAGGCGCGGTCGAGGTAGAGCAGCATCACCACACCGGTCTCCGCGCTCAGGCCGGCCAGTGCGATGATGCCGACCCACACCGCGACGCTCAGGTTGTAGTCGAGCACGTCGAGCAGCCAGAACGCCCCGACGAGCGAGAGCGGGACGGCCGAGAGCACGATGAGCGTCCGCGCGGTCGAGCGGGTGCTGGCGTAGATGATCAGGAAGATGGAGAGCAGCGTGACGGGCACGACGAGCCGCATCCGTTCCTCAGCGCGCACCATGTACTCGTACTGGCCGCTCCAGCCGAGGCTGTAGCCGGTGGGGACCTCCACCTGGGCGGCCACCGCCTGCCGGGCGCGCTCGACGTAGGTCCCGACGTCGACGTCCTCGATGTCCACGTAGACCCAGGCGTTCGGGCGCGCCTGCTCGCTCTTGATGGCCGGCGGTCCCTTGATGAACGACATCGTGGCCAGGTGGCCGAGCGGGATCTGCTGGCGGGTCGGGGTCTGCACGAGGATGTCGCGGAGTGCGGCGGGGTTGTCGCGCAGGTCGCGGCTGTAGCGCAGGTTCACGGGGTAGCGCTCGAGGCCCTCCACCGTCGTCGTGATGTTCATGCCGCCGATGGCGGACTGGATGACGTCCTGCACGTCGCCGACGGTCAGCCCGTAGCGGGCGATCTCGTCCCGCCGGACGGAGAAGTTCAGGTAGTTCCCGCCCATGACCCGCTCGGCGTACGCCGAGCGCGTGCCGGGCACGTCGCGGACGACGGCCTCGACGTTGCGGCCGACCTGCTCCAGCACCGTCAGGTCCGGGCCGGATATCTTGATCCCTACCGGGGTCTTGATGCCGGTCGACAGCATGTCGATGCGGGTCTTGATCGGCATGGTCCACGCGTTGGTGACGCCGGGGAACCGGATGGCCCGGTTCATCTCGTCGGTCAGCCGCTCGGGCGTCATGCCCGGCCGCCAGGCCTCCTCCGGCTTGAGCCGGATGGTCGTCTCCAGCATGCTGAGCGGCGCGGGGTCGGTCGCCGTGTCCGCGCGGCCGACCTTGCCGAAGACGCGCTCCACCTCCGGGAAGGTTCGCAGGATCCGATCCGTCTGCTGCAGGATCTCGCGCGCCTTGGTGATCGACACCCCCGGCAGGGTCGTCGGCATGTAGAGCAGGTCGCCTTCCCAGAGTGGTGGCATGAACTCGGAGCCCAACCGGGAGTAGGGCACCGCGGTCGCGGACGCCGCGGCCAGGGTCAGCACGACCACCGCCCAGCGCCAGGCCAGCACGCGGCGCAGCACGGGCCGGTAGAGGGCCGTCAGCAGCCAGGTGAACGGGTTGGCGTGCGGCGGCAGGATGCGGCCGCGCAGCCAGTAGCCGACCAGCACCGGCACCAGGGTGATCGAGAGCAGGGCCGAGGCGGCCATGGCGTAGGTCTTGGTGAACGCGAGCGGCTTGAAGAGGCGGCCCTCCTGCGCTTCGAGCGTGAAGATGGGCGCGAAGGAGATCGTGATCACCAGAAGGGCGAAGAACAGCGTGGGTCCGACCTCGGTGGCGGCGCGGCTGACGATCCGCCAGTGCGGCAGGCGGCCCCGGTCGCGCTCCAGGTGCCGGTGCGCGTTCTCCACCATCACGATCGCCGCGTCCACCATCGCCCCGATGGCGATCGCGATGCCCCCCAGCGACATGATGTTGGCGTTGACGCCCTGCAGGTACATCACGAGGACGGCCACGAGGACGGCCAGCGGGAGGGTCAGCACCGCCACCAGGGCGGAGCGCACGTGCAGCAGGAAGACGGCGCACACGAGAGCGACGATCGCCATCTCCTCCAGGAGCTTCCGTCCCAGCGTGTCGATCGAGCGTTCGATGAGACCCGTCCGGTCGTAGACCGGGATAATCTCCACGCCTTCCGGGAGTCCCGACCGGAGCTCCCCCAGGCGCGCCTTCACCCGTTCGACCACGTCGAAGGCGTTGGCGCCGTAGCGCACGACGACGATGCCGCCCACCACCTCGCCCTCGCCGTCGAGCTCGGCCAGCCCGCGGCGGATGTCCGGGCCTATCTGCACCGTCGCGACGTCCTGGAGGGAGATCGGCGTGCCGGACTCGTCGACGCCCAGCGCCACGCTCCTCACGTCGTCGATCCCCTGGATGTAGCCCTCGCCGCGGACCATGAACTCGGCCTCGGACATCTCCAGCACGCGGCCTCCGACGTCGTTGTTGCTCCGCCGGACGGCGCTCCGGATGCGCGCGAGCGGGATGTCGTACGCGCGCAGGCGGTTGGGGTCGACAGTGATCTGGTACTGCTTGACGAAGCCGCCGATGCTGGCGACCTCCGAGACCCCCGGCACCGCGGTCAGCTCGTATTTCAGGAACCAGTCCTGCAGCGAGCGCAACTCGGCGAGGTCGACGTCGTCGGACCGCAGGGCGTACATGTACGCCCAACCCACCCCCGTGGCGTCCGGACCGAGCGTCGGCGTCACGCCGTCGGGTAGGCGCCCGCCGACGTAGTTGAGGTACTCGAGAACGCGGCTGCGCGCCCAGTAGAGGTCCGTGCCGTCCTCGAAGATGACGTAGACGAACGAGAAGCCGAAGAACGAGTAGCCGCGGACCACCGTCGCGGAGGGTACGGCCAGCATCTGCGTGGTGATGGGATAGGTGACCTGGTCCTCGACCACCTGGGGGGCCTGACCCGGGAAGTCGGTGAAGATGATCACCTGCACGTCGGAGAGGTCCGGCAGCGCGTCGAGAGGCGTGGCCCGCAGCGCGTAGACGCCGCCGAAGGCGACGAGCACCGACCCGAGCACGACGAAGAAGCGGTTGCCGATCGACCACTCGATGATGCGGGCGAGCATCGGTCCTGCCCCGTTCCCGGTCAGTGGCGAGGGCCGGCGGCCGCCGGCCCGTCCCGCGCTTCGCCGGGCTGCGGGGCCGAGTCCTCCGCGTCGTGCCGGTGGCCGACGGGCATGCTCGGCGCGGTCGGGGCGCCGGAGGACGACGGTGGGCGCTCATCAGCGTGCCGGTGCTCCGCCGGCATCGCCGCCATATCCGCGCCCGAGTCGAGGTTGCGGATGGCCGCCGTGAGGTTGCTCTCGGAGTCGATGAGGAACTGCGCCGACAGGACCAGCGAGTCCCCGTCGTCGATGCCGTCGAGCACCTCCCACACGCCGTCGCCGTAGCGGCCGAGAGTGACCGCGGCGACCTGGAACGTCCCCGGAGACCGCTCGAGCACGACCAGATCGCGCGTGCCGCCGCGGATCACGGCCTCCTCCGGCACCGCGAGCGCGTTGCGGGCCACCGGGACGTCGAACGTCACGTTGGCGTACATGCCCGCGCGCAGGGTGAGGTCGGGATTCTCGAGCTCGATCGACACGGTCATCGTGCGCGTCCGTTCGTCGAAGTGGGGGTACAGGTAGCGCACGAAGCCGGTGTAGGGGCGTCCGGGCAGGTAGGGGAGCTCGACGCGCGCCCGCTGGCCGACGCGCATCGCCTCCACCTGGTGCTCGAAGACCTCGACGTCCACCCAGATGGTCGTCAGGTCGGCCATCTTGTAGAGGTTCATGCCGGCTTCGACGTACATCCCGTCGAGGGCCTGATCCAGCTTCTCTACGACGACACCGGTGACCGGGGACTGGACCGACAGCGTCCGGCGCGGCGTCCGCTCCCTCTCCAGCGTGAGGATTTGATCGTCGGTGATGTCCCAGTAGTTGAGGCGGGTACGGGCCGACGCCACGAGCGAGCGCGCCCGCTCGGCGATCGCGGGGTACTCCGACGTCTCGAGGCGCGCGGCGTAGTCGACCGCCTGCAGGTACTCCATCTGGGTGGCGACGAGCTGCGGGCTGTAGATGTCGAACAGGACCTGTCCATGCGCGACCGTCTCGCCGAGGTAGTTCACGGCCACGTTCTCGATCCAGCCGTCGTACTTCGTGTTCACCCAGGCAATCTGCCGGTCGTTGTGGGCCAGCGTGCCGACGGTGCGGATGGTCTGGGCGATGTCGCGTCGCGCGACGGGCTGGGTGCGGACGCCGATGCTCTGTGTGAAGCCGGGGTCGACCCGCACCATCCCCGGCGGCAGCGGCTCCGCGCCGTCCGCGTACACCGGGACGAGGTCCATGCCCATCGGCGAGCGGCCCGGGCGGTCCGACGTGAACGTCGGGTCCATCGGCGCCCGCCAGTAGAGGATCTCCCGGTCGTCACGGGAGGCCGGTGCGTCCAGCGGCGCGGCGGCCGCGGACGGAGCGGCCTCGCGGAACGCCGACGGGAGCTGGGACGGCCACGCCCAGCCGGCGGGGTTGACGGCCACCAGTACGGCGGCCGCGATGCCGAGCGCGAAGCCGACGACGCCGACTGCGATCGCGCGGGTCATGGCGTCCTCCCGGCGCTCGGGACGCGCGTGCCGATCGCGCGTTCGAGGGCGGTGAGAGCGATGAGGAGATCGGAGAGGTAGCGCGCCCGCATCGAGCGGACGTCGATCCGCGTCCGCTCGCCGTCGAGCAGCTCGAGCACGCCGAGCTGGCCGGTCTCGTACGCCGTCTCGGTGGCGCGCAGCGCCTCGTCGGTCTGCGGCAGGAGCACGGTGTCGAGCAGATCGATCTGGCGGTCCAGCGTCTCGAGGCGCACCAGCGCCTCCTGCACCTCCATCTCCATGGTGTTGTGGGCCGCCGCCCGGTCCCGCGCGTGGGCGTGCAACTCGTCCCGCGCCCGCTCGATGCCGGCGCGGTTCTTCGATCCCCAGAGCGGCAGCGAGACCCCAACCGAGACCGTCACCGCGTTCCTGCCGTCATCCGCCGGCCGCGGGAGCGCGGCCTGGTCGCCCCGGCGACCCACGTTGGTAACGCCCACACTGGCGGTGAACCCCGGCCGGGCGGCCAGCCGCGCCAGTTCGAGAGACCGCTCGCTGCCCTTGATGAGCGTGGCGGCGGCCCGCAACTCGTGGCGGCTTCGCTCGCCCAGGCGGTAGAGCTCCTCGCGGTCGGCCTCGACGACGGGCCGCACCAGGGGCGGGACGGGCGGTACGGGTTGCTCGGGCGGGCGATCGAGCGCCGTGTTGAGGCGTGCCGCAAGCGCCGCGCGCTGGCGATCGAGCAGGTAGCGGCGGTCTACCACGCGGGCGATCTCCGCCTGCAGCCGAATGACGGCCTGCTGCAGGCCGTCGCCCGTCGCGTATCGGGCTCGCGCCAGCGTCTCGTAGTGCTCCAGCAGCGACTGCTCCTCGCGGGCGAGCTCGAGGTCCGCGTCGACGTAGGCGAGGTGGTAGTAGGTCCTCTTGACATCGGCGACGATGTCCCACCGCGTGGCCTGGTAGCGGTGGTACAGCGCCGTCGCCTCCAGCAGGGCGACCCGGCCGCGGAGCTCCAGCGTTCCGAACCACGGGAAGGTCTGGCTCAGCGTGACGCTGTTGAGCTGTGGGCCGACCCGGGTCTCGACGCTCCGCAACCCCTGGGTGAAGCTGACGACCGGGTCCGGCAACGCCGTGACCTGGGGTACGCGCTGCCGGGCGGCGCGAAAGCGGGCGAGCCACCCGAGCGCCGTCGGGTTGCGCTCGAGCGCCTCCGACACGTAGGCGCGCAGGTCGGCGGCGGCAGCGTAGAAGTCGAGTTCCTCGTCCGGGTGCGATGTTCCCTGAGCCGCGGCGAGCGCCGGCAGCAGGCTGGCCAAGGCCACGCCGGCGATCGCGCGCCGAGTGCGGAATGCCATCATCGACCATCCTCGTGTCGGGTCCGCGGAGGGTCCGGCGGTGTCGGACCTCTCGCTTGCGCGAGGCACGGCGGATGATCGCGCACGACCATCCGGCGCGCTGGTTTCGCGCGGCCCGGGGCGCAGGGCCTCGAGCCCGGGCTCGATGTCGGGCGAGAGAGGAGGTCAGATACGCAGCACGGCGTGCTGCACGAACAGCATTGGTGCGACGCCCAGGGATCGCGGCGGGAGGCATCCTGCACGGACGAGCGGAACGATGTCGGGTGCGGAGCCGAGCCCGAACGGAACCGCCGACCCGTCGTCGTGCGTCGGTTGCGACGGCGTGGCGGCCTTCACGCCCGTGCAGCAGGTCACCGAGCCGAGCGCGCCGCCGTGATCGTGCGATTCCGGTCGCTCGTGGCAACCGGCGGCAGCCGGCGCCGCGGCGGCGGCCGCCGCCACGACCGGGCAGAGGAGCGTGGCGGCCAGCAGCACGAGGCCAATCGCGGCGACGAGCGACGACCTGCAGGCACGACGCATCGACTCATCGTCGCAGATCCCGGGTCCGCGGGCAACCGGCGGCGCTTGCCCCGCTCGCGAGCGCGAGGGCCGGACCCTCGGTCGCAGCAACCGGTACGCTAGATTTACCGCATGCCACACGTCAGCGGCCGCCACTTCCTGCAGATTCCGGGTCCGACCAACGTCCCGGACGGGGTGCTGCGCGCGATGGCGGCGCCGACCATCGACCATCGCGGGCCGGAGTTCGCGGCCCTGACGCGCGAGGTGCTGGCCGGGATGGCGGCCGTGATTCGGACCCGGCAGCCGGTGGTGCTGTTTCCCGCCTCGGGCACCGGGGCCTGGGAGGCCGCCCTTGCCAACGCTCTGTCGCCTGGCGACCGGGTGCTGATGGCCGAGACGGGCCACTTCGCGACGCTCTGGAGAGACATCGCGCTGCGGTTGGGACTCGATCCGCTCTTCGTTCCTGGCGACTGGCGCCGCGGCGTCGACGCGGCCGGGATCGAGGCACGCCTGGCGGAAGATGGCGGGCACACGATTCGGGCCGTCTGCGTCGTCCACAACGAGACCTCCACCGGGGTGACGAGCGACATCGCCGCCGTGCGCCGCGCCATCGACGCGGCTCGCCACCCGGCGCTGCTGATGGTCGACACCATCTCGTCGCTGGCGTCCATCGACTACCGGCACGACGAGTGGGGCGTGGACGTTACCGTGGGGGCATCGCAGAAGGGGCTGATGCTTCCCCCGGGCCTCAGCTTCAACGCGGTCGGCGAGCGCGCCCTCGCCGCGCACGGCGCGGCCCGACTGCCGCGCAGCTACTGGGACTGGGCACCCGTCCTTCGCGCCAACGAGCGAGGCTTTTTTCCCTACACGCCTCCCACGAACCTCCTCTTCGGGTTGCGGGAGGCGCTCCGCATGCTGCAGTCCGAGGGGCTGGAGCGGGTCTTCGCACGTCACGACCGCCACGGCGAGGCGACGCGCCGTGCGGTGCAAGCCTGGGGGCTGGAGCTGCTCTGCGCGAACCCGTCCGAGTACAGCTCGTCGCTCACGGCGGTGCTCACGCCGTCCGGCCACGACGCCGCGGGCCTGCTCGACGTGATCCTCGAGCGGTTCGACCTGGCGCTCGGCGTCGGCCTCGGCAAGCTGGCGGGCCGGGTCTTCCGCATCGGCCACCTCGGCGACTTCAACGACCTGAGCCTGCTGGGCACGCTCGCGGGCGTCGAGATGGGCCTCGGACTCGCGGCCATTCCGCATCGGAGCGGCGGCGTCGACGCCGCGATGACCCACCTCGCTTCCTGCGCCCGCCCGGCCGTCGCGGCGACGGCCGCGACGTAGCCGTACCCGCGCCCTCTTCGCGCGCCCGGTTTCGCCGCCCGGGCACTGCCCTGCCGTCTCGCGCCACGGCCGCGCGCCCCCGTCCACTGCCGCCCCGTACGCGATAATTGCCACGTGCCGGTTGCGGCCGCGTGTCAATTCCTGCCACCTCGGCCGGCCGGCGGAGGTCGGACACCGTGGCTCAGGCCAGAAGCGTCGCGTTCGGCGGTCTCGTCGCTCTCGCGCTCCTCCTCGCAGCGCCCCCGTCGGAAGCGCAACTCGTCGAACGGGTGATCGACGGCGACACCGTCGTCGTCCGGGGCGTCGGTCGCGTGCGTTTGATAGGGGTCGATACGCCGGAGACGGTCGACCCGCGCAGACCGGTCGAGTTCTTCGGCCGGCAAGCGAGCGCCTTCACGAAGCGCCTGCTCGAGGGGCAGCGGGTGCGACTCGAGTACGACCGCGAGAGGACCGACCGCTACGGCCGTACCCTGGCCTACGTCTACCTGCGCGACGGCACCTTCGCGAACGCGGAGATCGTTCGAAGGGGCTACGGTCACGCGTACACCCGCTTTCCCTTCCGTCACCTCGATCGGTTCCGGAGGCTGGAGCGGGAAGCGCGGGAGGCGGGTCGGGGGCTGTGGGCGGGGGAGGCGGCAACCGCGCAACCCGCGAGGCGTGCTCGAAGCGCGCGCCGCCCTTCGCCGATGCCGGACTCGGCGCCCGCCCGCTGGGACGACAACGGCAACGGCCGCATCTCGTGCGCCGAGGCCCGCCGCCATGGCATCGCCCCGGTGCCGCGGGGCCACCCTGCGTACCCCTACATGAACGACCGCGACGGCGACGGCGTCGTCTGCGAATAGTCAGCCCGGCGCGGGCGCGCCCGCGAACGGGGCCCTGGGAGCCGCAGACGGCTGGCGGGCACGGGCCGGGCCGCGGGAGGGCGGCCCGACCCTGCCACCGCACGAGTGCTACGAGCGGACCCGGATGACGACGCGACGGTTCTGCGCCCGTCCTTCCGCGGTGTCGTTCGGCGCCGCCGGGCGGTCCTCGCCGAAGCTCAGGACGCTCATGCGGTGCAGCGGGACGCTGTACTGGTCGTAGAGGTAGAGCTTCACGCTGTCGGCGCGCTGCATCCCGAGCTGCATGTTGCGGCGCACCGAGCCGGTCGAGTCCGTGTGCCCTTCGATCTCGAAGTACACGTTCTGCGGATCCGCCTGGAGCTGGGCGATCAACTGATCGACCCGGGCGCGGGCGGCGTCCGGCAACTCGGCCCTTCCCAGCTCGAAGCCGCCCTGGGCCTCGCTGATCGTGACCTCGTACATGAACCGGTTGACCTCTTCCTCGACCCCGCCCACGCGCGTGTTGACCGCCGCGGCGGCCTCGTTGGCGGCGTCCGCCGTCTGCTGGCTCATCTCGGCGGCCTGTCCGGCCGCCTGGGCGCGCTGGTCGACGACGCCGATCTGCTCTTCGTTCTGAAGCGTACGCTCCTGCGTCTCCTCGACGGTGGCCGCGAGCGTGTCGACCTTGGCGTCGACCACGGCGGCTTCCCTGCGCACGAAGCCCCGCGTGGCACACGACGACGCGACCAGCGCGACCACTCCCACCAACGCTACGTGCTTCAGCATCATCCGCATGGTTCCTCCTCGAGCAACGTGTGTGTTCTTCGATTCAGTCGCGCCCGTCCCGCCACGTAGCCGCTGCGGGCCTGGACAGTCCAGTCATTATCCGACATTCGAATCCGGATCGGATGCCAGCCGCGCCGGAAACCCGGCTTGAACGTCACGACGTACTGATACCGCAGCCCTTCCAGCACGTGCGCGAGGGCCTCCCGTACGTCGTCCCCGGTGCTCGTCGCCCGGACGGTGCCGCCGGTCCACCGTGCGAGGTCGGCGAGGGTGGCGGTGAGCGCGGCGCTGTCGGCGCCGCCCGCCCCGCCGGCCCCGTCGCGCATGTCGAGCGGACCACCCACCGTGATGAGGTGGACCGGAACGGACACCTCGCTGGCCACCCGCGAGACTTCCTCCGGGGTGCGCCGGCTGCCGGTGTCGACCCCGTCGGTCATCACCAGCAGCGCGTGGTGGCTGCTGCCGAAGCCGCCGACGAGGGTGGCGGTGTCGGCCACCGCATCGTAGAGCGACGTCTTGCCGTAGGGCTGCTCCGTGCCCTTCTCGGTCAGGTCGTCGAACCGACCGAGCTCGCTCGTGAACGGCACGACCTCCCGCAGGACGGTGTCGAAGGTGAACAGCGCGAGCTCGTCGCGGCCCGGCTGCAGGGCGTCGACCACGGCGTCGACCGCTCTCCAGGCCCGGTCGATGTTGTGGTCGATGGCCATGCTCCCGCTGACGTCGACCAGGACCGCGATGCGGAGTGCCGCGCTGCTCGGGAAGACGCTGTCGATGGGGCGGCCGAAACCGCTGTCGATGAGCCGGAAATCGGAAGCCTCGAGACCGCGGACGACGCGCCCCCGACCGTCGCGCACGGCGACGTTGATCGTCACCATGTCGACGCCCGAGGTGAAGATGGGCACCGGGGCGCGATCCACTACCGTCGGTCGCCCCTGGCCGTACGAGGGTGCGCCGGAAAGCAGCAACAGACCCAGGAGGAACACGAGTCGGGCAACAGGCATGGTCCGGACCGCGCCGACGCGCCGGCGGCTCCCCCTGATTCTACGGATTTTGCGCCGACGCGCATAGCCGAAGTGCCCGGGCGACGGTGTCAGTGCGGCGCGACGGCCAGCAGCCGGCCGTCGCCGGCTGGCGCGTGGGGGTGGAGCCCGTGCGGGTGCGCGTGGTCGTGACCCATCGGGTGGCCGCGGGGGGCGGGGCGGAGTCGGGAGACGGCCGGGTTCTGCGGCCCGGCCGTCTCCGTGGCCGCCGGCCGTGGCCGGCGGCAAGTGGGTGCTCCGGCTCAGTCCTCCGGAAGGGAGAAGACGAACAGCCCGTTGCCCGAGGCGGCGGCCACGTACTGCGTGCCGTCGACCGCGTAGCTGATCGGGCCGTTGGCGATCATCCCGCCCAGGGTCTTCCGCCAGAGCAGATCGCCGGTGCGCGCGTCGAGGGCGTGGAAGTAGCCCTCGCGTCCGCCCGTGAACAGCAGGTCGGTGGCCGTCGTCAGGATGCCGCTCGACGTGACGTCGGTCATGTCGAACTTCCACTGCTGCTCGCCGGTCGTCGGGTCGATGGCGATCACCGCGCCCGTGCCCGACTCCTCGGTCCAGGTGTTGATGGGACCGCGCGCGAGGCCCGGGATGACGGCGCCGGGCAGGGGCGGGGCGGGCAGGCCGCCCAGGAACAGGCGTCCCTCTTCGTACTCGGCCTCCTGCGCGATGAAGACCGACCCGTAGCCCTCCCAGGCCGAGAGGTAGAAGAGGCGCGTCGACGGGCTGTACGAGGGGGAGTACCAGTTGGTCCCGCCCTGGACGCCGGGATAGGTCGTCGTCCCCGGGGGCTGCGGGATCATGATCGGGCGCCCCGCGTCGTCGAGCCCTTCCGCCCAGTTGAGATCGACGAACTCGCGGCCGTTGACGAAGCGGCCGTTGGTCCGATCGAGCACGTAGAAGAAGCCGTTCCGGTTGCCCCAGAGCATCAGCTTCAGCGAGCTGCCGTCCTGGGCCGGGTAGTCGACCAGCACCGGGATCTGGACCGAGTCGTAGTCGTAGGGGTCGTTGGGCGTGAACTGGAAGTACCAGTCGAGCTCGCCCGTGTCCGCGTCGATGGCGACCACCGAGTCCGAGTAGAGGTTGTCGCCGCGGCGCTGCGCGGGGTTCCAGTCCGGGCCCGGGTTGCCGATCCCCCAGTAGATCAGGTTCGTGTCCGGATCGTACGACCCGGTGAGCCACGCCGAGGCCCCGCCGTAGCGCCACGAGTCGCCCTCCCAGGTCTCGTTGCCGGGCTCGCCGGGGCCGGGAATCGTGTAGAAGCGCCACACTTCCTCGCCGGTCGCCGCGTCGTAGGCGGAGATGAAGCCGCGGATGCCGTACTCGCCGCCGGCCACCGAGACGATCACCTTGTCCTTGACGATGAGCGGGGCCAGCGTCATCGCGTAGCCGGCCTCGGGGCGCTCGACGCTCGTCTGCCAGATCGGCTGCCCGCTGATGGCGTCGATGGCGATCAGCTTGGCGTCGATCGTGGCCATGAAGAGCGTGTCGCCGAGGATGGCCACGCCGCGGTTGATGCGTCCGCAGCAGGGGCGCGACTCGGGCACCGGGGTGTACTCGTAGCGCCAGAAGACGCGCCCGCGCTTGGCGTCGAGGGCCAGGACGGTGTTCGGGGCCTCGGTGATGTACATCATCCCGTCGACGACGATCGGGGTGGTCTGGAACACCTGCAGCGACTGCGCCTGGAACACCCAGCTCAGCTCCAGGTCGCCCACGTTGTCGGCCGTGATCTGGTCGAGCGTGGTGTGGCGGTTGCTCGAGTAGTCGCCCGAGTAGGTCAGCCAGTTCTGCGGTTCGTCCGCGGCGTTCAGCAGGCGTTCGAAGGTGACCTGCGCCGAGGCGAGGCCCGGCAGCAGGCAGAGCGTCAGGGCCAGCAGGGTCATGCGTCGGGCCATGTCAGATCCCCCTCAGGGTCAGAAGGAATGCCAGGACGTCGGCCCGCTCCTGCTCGGTCAACGTCTCCTCGTAGGACGGCATCGACGACGTGGTCAACACCGTGAACTCGCGCAGGTCGGACTTGTCCAGCGACAGCAGGCGCTCCTCGTCGCTGATGATCTGCACCGTGTAGGTGTCCTCGTTCAGGCGGCGCCCCATGATGAGGGTGCCGTCGCGGGTGACGATGCGGACGGGCCGGTTGATCGGCAGCATCGACCCCGACGGGTCGACGAGCGTGTCGGCCAGCATCCCCGCCGTGCGGACGGCGCCGATGTCGGTGAGGTTCGGGGCCGACCGCGAGCCCTCGCTGCCGATGCGATGGCAACTGGCGCAGTCGCCCTTCCCGTCGTAGATCGCGCGGCCGCGGCCGGCGTCGCCGACCAGCACGTCGCTCGCATCGAACGTGCCCATCGTCCGCAGGTAGGCGATGAGGGCGGTCACCTCCGACTCGGTGTAGTCGCCCGGGACCATCGCGGTGTCGGGAATGCCGTTCCGGATGATGGCGCCGAGCTCGAAGTCGGAGCCGGCGCTCCGGAACTGGCCGGTCCGGAAGTCGACGCCATCGACGGCGTCGCCGTCGGGGCCGTGGCAGGCGACGCAGGTCTCGCCGTAGACCCGCATCCCGAAGGTGATGTCCGCCTGCGAGTACTGGCCCGCGTGCTCCTGCGCGGCCGCCGGGGCCGCGACGAAGGCGAGTGCGATTGCGGAGAGGGCCGTGACCGCAGGCCACAGCGTGGATCGACGCACGAGCAACCTCCTCGATGGTGTCGAAGCCGCCGCCGCGCCCGTACCGGCGCGGCGAGAATCTGCGCGGCCCGGGATTCCTGCCGGGCACGCTCCTGGGCGCAGACACGCAACTCCGTCGTTCAACGCGAGTATTCTAGTCCGCGGGTGAGCGCGATGCGATGGCGGAGGCGGAGATGAGCACGACGAAGGGCCGGCAAGGCGGAGGCGGGGCCGGGAGCCGGGACGCCGCAACGAAACGGCGGGGCGGCGACAGGGCCGGGGCGGTGCGGCGTGGCCTCGGGGCGGTGCGGCGGACGACTCCCGCTGCGCTGGCGGCGGCGTGCGTCGTGCTGGCCGCGGCCGCGGTTCGCGCGCAGGCGCCTGCGCCCGACCACCACGTGCTGTCGACGCCGGACAATGTCGTGTGGGGCTGGTTCCCGATCGATCGGGAGCCGGTGCTGACCGTGCAGTCCGGCGACACGGTGCGCGTCGACACGCTGTCGCACGCCGGCTCGACGCAGGCCGAGGACCCCGAGCGCTACCTCGGGCAGTTCGGGGTCGCCCCGGAGGACGTGCTCCAGGACGTCCTCGACTTCTGGGAGTCCCGGGCCGGGCGCCCGCGGGAGGGGCGCAGCGGGCACGTCATCACCGGTCCGATCCACGTCGACGGGGCCGAGCCGGGCGACATGCTCGAGGTGCAGATCCTGGGCCTGCGCACCCGCGTCCCCTACGGCATCAACAACACCGGCCCGGAGAGCGGCGTCTTC
Source organism: Acidobacteriota bacterium (assembly GCA_026708265.1). Taxonomy (GTDB): domain Bacteria; phylum Acidobacteriota; class Vicinamibacteria; order Vicinamibacterales; family UBA8438; genus JAGWAJ01. The sequence continues at coordinate 4,373 of JAPOVI010000075.1, read as the reverse complement.
GGCCCCGGCTATCCGGGAACCGCCCCGGACGACGAGCCGCTCCCCATCCCGCCCGTGCGCCATTTCATCCGCTCCGCCGAGGTCGACGGCCGCGAGGTGGCGCTTTTCGCGGACGGCGTCCGGGTTCCGCTCGCGCCCTTCATGGGCATCCTCGCCGTCGCCCCCCGCGCGCCCGCGGTGGGGGAGCCGGGCGTCACGGTGCCCGGCGTGCAGTCCTCACGCCCGCCGGGCCCCTTCGGCGGGAACCTCGACATCAAGGATCTCGGCGCCGGGAGCACCCTCTACCTCCCGGTGTTCCACCCGGGGGCGCGCTTCTACGTCGGCGATCCGCACGCCGTGCAGGGCGACGGCGAGGTGAGCGGAACGGCCATCGAGCAGTCGCTGAGCGGCGACTTCCGCCTCGTGCTCCACAAGGACCGGCCCATCGCCGGCCCCCGCGCCGAGAACGCGACGCACGACATCCTGATGGGCATCGACCTCGATCTCGACCGCGCCCTGCGCAAGGCGGTCGCGGCCACCGTCGACTTCCTCGTCGCGGAACGCGGCCTCAGCCGCTCACAGGCCTTCTCGCTCGCCAGCATCGCGGTCGACTTCCGCATCGCGGAGGCCGTCGACCTGACGCAGGTGGTCACCGCGTTCGTGCCGAAGGCGATCTTCGTCGACCGGTAGGCGGAGGCGCCCGCTCCGGACGTTCGGATATGGCGAAGCTCCGTTCCTCCATGTCGGTCGAGGAGTTCGACGACGGCTACTTCTATGCCACGGAGCTCAGGGCCTTTGCCCGACAGCTCGGGATCCCGGTCGGCCGACGGCGCAAGCTCGAGCTGGAGGCGCTCATCCGGGGCTTCCTGCGAACCGGGGTGGTCCCAGTCCCCACGCCCGAGCCTCATCGCCGCTCCGGCGCAGGGCGCGACCGTCTCGCGGCCGGGACGGTGGTTCGGAACTACGTCGACGACAGGACGACGAAGGACTTCCTGCGAGGTCTGGTCCACGCGCGCGCGCCGTCGCTGAGGGACAAGTCCGGCCAGTGGTACTGGCTCAACGACTGGCGCCGCGGGCAGCTCCAGGCCGGCAGGCACATCACCTACGCGGACCTCGGCAATCGACTGCTGGATCTCATGCGCACGGAGGGACGCCTCCCGCGGATTCCGGCCGCCCGGTTCAACAACTTCATGACGGACTTCCGAGCGGACCCGGCGAACAAGGGCAAGAGCCGCGCCGACGCCGTCGCGGCCTGGGAGCACATCAAGTCCGCTCCCGGACCCAAGACCTACGCCGCCTACGCGGCCCTCGATGGGTGACCACCGCACGTCGTGCGGACGGAGCGGGCCGTCGTTCGGCGGACCCGCTCGCCGTTCGTTGGCGGTCTGCCGGGCGGTGATGGCAAGGGAGTGACGGCATGGCCCTTACCACGCTGGATTGGTTGTTGCTTGCCCTGACGCTCGCGGTACCGATCGCAGTAGGCATCGCGCAAGGACGGCGCGCCGGGCGCAACCTCTCGCAGTTCTTCTTGTCGGGCCGGAGCCTGCCGTGGTGGCTGGCCGGAACCTCCATGGTCGCGACCACTTTCGCCGCGGACACCCCGCTTGCGGTTACCGGAATCGTGGCGGCGAGCGGCGTGGCCGGAAACTGGCTGTGGTGGAACGCGGCGCTCGGGAGCGTGCTCACCGTCACCTTCTTCGCCCGGCTCTGGCGCCGCGCCGGCATCCTGACCGATGTCGAGTTCGTCGAGCTGCGCTATGCGGGGCGGGCCGCTCGCGTGTTGCGCGTCGTCCGCGCGCTCTATCTCGGGCTCCCGGTCAACTGCCTGATCATCGGTTGGGTGAACCTCGCGCTGGCCAAGGTGCTGTCGGTCTCGCTCGGGTGGAACCGGCTGACCGGCGTCCTGGTGGGGCTCGCCGCCACCGGCGGGTACGCCGCGCTGGCCGGCCTGCGGGGCGTCGTCGCGGCGGATCTCGTGCAGTTCGCGATAGCCCTGCTCGGTGCCGTCGTGCTGGCCTGGTACGCGCTGTCCGCGCCGGGGGTCGGCGGCGTCGCCGGCTTGCAGGCCGCGCTGCCCGAGTCCACGTTCCGGCTCTGGCCCGTCGTCGGCGCGACAGGGGTCCCGGCCTCGGATGCGGCCACGACGCTGGCCCTGCCGGTCGTCGCGTTCGTCGCCTACCTCGGGGTCCAGTGGTGGGCAAGCTGGTATCCGGGCCAGGAGCCGGGCGGCGGCGGCTACGTGGCGCAACGCATGATGTCGGCGCGAAGCGAACGCGACGCCGTCCTCGCGACCCTCTGGTTCACGATAGCGCACTATTGCCTGCGGCCGTGGCCGTGGGTGCTGGTGGCGCTCGCCTCGCTCGTGCTCTACCCGGATCTCGCCGACCGGGAGGCGGGCTACGTTCTCGTGCTGCGCGACCACCTGCCGGACGGGTGGCGGGGGCTGCTCGTCGGCGCGTTCTTCGCGGCCTACATGTCCACCGTGTCCACGCAGCTCAACTGGGGGACCTCATACCTGGTCAATGACGTGTACAAGCGGTTCGTGCGGCCGGATGCCTACGAGACGCATCTCGTCCGCGTCGCGCGCCTCACGACCCTCGGGATCATGCTGCTCAGCGGGCTCGTCACCTTCTGGCTCGAGTCCGTGCGCCAGGCCTGGGAGTTCGTGCTGGAATCGGGCGCCGGGCTCGGGCTCCTCCTGATTCTCCGCTGGTACTGGTGGCGCGTGACGGCGGTTTCGGAGCTCGTGGCGATGGCCGCCGCCGCCGCGGGCTTCGTCTTCGTGCGGGGCTTTACGACGGTTCCGTTCCCGGACTCGTTGCTCTATCTCGTACCGTGGACGACGGCCTGCTGGATCGTCGCCACGCTGGCGACGCCGGCCGAGCCGATGGCCCACTTGATACGGTTCTATCGACGCACCAGACCGGGCGGACCGGGCTGGCGCCGCATCGCCTCCGCCGCGCGCGAGCCCGCGCCGGCGCCGCTTGGACCGCATGCGCTCCAATGGGCCGCGGGCTGTGGTGCCGTGTACCTCACGCTGACCGCGACACACCAGATGCTGTTCGGCGCGCCAGCCCGTGCCGCCCTTCTGTTCACCTGCGCCGCTGCCCTCGTCGTGTGGCTCGTCGGGAGGCTGGGCCGAGACGCGGAGGCCGGGACGCACTCCCGACCCTGATCGGTCGGGAGCGGGTGGCCAGGATGCGGTACAGTCTCGTTCACATCGTGGGGGGCGGCCTGGACGGGAACGGTCCGATTGAGCAACCACTCCCGATAGAGTGGACAGATGCGACGTGGAATCCGGTCCGCGGCTGTTCGACGCCGAGATCCGCAGGCTCCAGGCCCAAGCGCGGAGAGGGTCATCATCCGACGATCCTTCGTCTGCCGAGTTCAACGACCGGTCTTGGCGACCATGATGGGTAGTGCCTCATCAGGAGGAACGCACATGGCTTTCGGCTTCAATTCCACGACAGACGACGTTCTGGCCGGGGTCGACCTGACCGGCAGGACGATCCTCGTCACTGGCGCTTCCGGTGGGCTTGGCGAGGAAACCGCCCGAGCCTTGGCGGCGCGTGGCGCCAGCGTCACCATTGCCGCACGCAGCGAGGACAAGTTGGATGCCGCTGCTGCACGGATTGGAAAGGGGACGGGCAAGAAGGTCGAGACCGGCCTTCTTGCGCTCGACAGGCCCGAGTCAGTGCGCACCTTCGCTGAGACCTGGATGGCGGGCCACGATCAGCTCAACATCCTGATCAACAACGCCGGTGTGATGGCCTGCCCCCTGAGCCGCACAAAGGAAGGTTGGGAGATGCAGTTTGCCACCAATCACCTGGGGCACTTCCTGCTCACCAACCTCCTGTTGCCGGCGCTGAAGAAGGGGGCACCCGGGCGCGTCGTCAACCTGTCTTCTGCCGCGCACCGCTACGCAACCGTCGACCTGGAAGATCCGAACTTCGTCAGCCGCGACTACAACCCCCAGGTGGCCTACGGGCAGTCCAAGACCGCCAACGTCTGGTTCACCAGGGAGCTGGACAAGCGTCTGGCAGGCAACGGCATTCGGGCGTTCGCCGTGCAGCCAGGCGGCATTCATACCGATCTGGGTCGCCACATGAGCCAGGAGCAACTCAACGCAACTCTCCAGTTCATGGAGGATCAGGGGATCGCCCTCAAGACCATCCCACAAGGGGCAGCGACGACATGCTGGGGAGCGACGTCATCCGATCTGGAAGGCAAGGGTGGCGAGTACCTTGAAGATTGCGGCGTCGCCGGTCCCAACCCGGGGCCTGAAGAACCCCTCGGTTATGCTCCGCATGCAGTCGACGCCCGAGGAGCCGCGAACCTATCCTGGAATTCTCACCGGCGTAGCGACAAGAGGCTGCCCGTGATGGCGTAAAGTG
>JAPOVI010000063.1 GCA_026708265.1 Acidobacteriota bacterium | reverse complement strand
CTCCGACCCCTCGGTCCCGAACCGAGTGCTCTACCAGGCTGAGCCACGCCCCGACCATCGCATTGTAGCGTACGTTGCGCCAGGAGTCTGCGCCGAGAACGGCGCAACGGAGCAGGCCGCGCCTGCTGCCGGCAGCGCGTCACGCCGGATCGTCGCCTGCGGGTGGGCGGATGCCGTAGGGCCGGGCCCAACCGAGCCCGGCGAGGGTGCCGGCGGCCGGCCGGTACTCGCAGCCCACCCAGCCCCCGAAGCCGAGATCGTCCAGGAGATCGAGCAGATAGGGGTAGTTGACTTCCTGTCCCTGGTCGGGCTCGTGCCGGCCCGGCACGCCGCCGACCTGGACGTGGGCAATGACGTCGATGTGGGCGCGGACCGTCGCCGCGAGCGCGCCCTCCATGATCTGCATGTGGTAGAAGTCGTACTGCAGGAAGACGTTGGCCGCCCCCACGCGATCGAGGATGCGGCGCGCCTGTGCGGACCCGTGCAGGAAGTAGCCCGGGTTGTCCCGCGTGTTGAGCGGCTCGATGAGCAGGCGCATCCCCGCCGGCGCCTCGGCCGCCGCCCACTTGAGGTTGGCGACGAACGCGTCCTCGGCCTGCTCGCCGTCGCTCACGCCGGCCAGGCAGTGGAGCTGGCGGCAACCGGTCGCGTCGGCGTACTCGAGCGCCCGCGCCAGGCCGGCGCGAAACTCCGCCTCGCGGCCCGGCACGGCCGCCGCCGCCGGGGACACGTTCATCAGCGCCGGCGCGAGTCCGTGCACGCGCACCGACTCGGCGACGCTCTCCTTCGACTCGCCGTAGGGATCCTGTATCTCGACGCCCCCGAAGCCCGCGCGGGCCGCCTGCTCGAAGCGCTCGAGCAGCGGCCACTCGTTGAACATCATCGTCACGCTCGCGGCGAGCCTCGGCATGGTCCTGACCGCCTCCGTGCGGCGGCTGGATCGTATCATCGTGACTCGTGACGAGCCCCTCCGCCCCGTTCGACGCCGTGTTGCTGATCGGCTTCGGCGGCCCGCAGCGGCGAGCGGACATCCGCCCGTTCCTGCGCAACGTTCTGCGCGGCCGCCGCGTCCCGGCGGAACGCATCGAGGCCGTGGCGCGGCACTACGAGCTGTTCGATGGCCGGTCGCCCCTCACGGAGATCAGCCGGCGGCAGGCCGACGGCCTCCGCGAGCGCCTGTCCGGGGGCGGTCCCGACCTGCCGGTCTTCCTGGGCATGCGCAACTGGCATCCCTTCCTCGACGACGTGCTCTCGGAGATGGCCGAATCCGGCATCGGGCGCGCGCTGGCCATCATCCTCGCCGCGCACCACAGCTACTCCAGTTGCGGGCAGTACCGGCAGAACGTCGCCGACGCGCGGCGGACGCTCCGGGAGCGAGGTCACCCGGACGTCGAAGTGCTCTATGCACCCGGCTGGCATGCGCATCCGGGCTTCGTCGCCGCGCACGCGGCGCGGATCGAGGACGCGCGCCGGATGCTGCCGGGCGCGCTTCGCGGAGACGCCCGCATCGTGTTCACGGCGCACAGCATCCCCCGGCCCATGGCCGGCTGCGCACGGTACGTGGCCGAGCTCGAGGAGAGCGCCGGGCTCGTGGCGGCGGCGGTCGATGCCTCGGACTGGCAGCTCGTATACCAGAGCCGGAGCGGGCGGCCCACGGACCCCTGGCTCGAGCCGGACGTCTGCGACTACCTGCGGGCGGCGCGGGAGGGTGGGCTGGAGGCGGCGGTGCTCGCCCCCCTGGGGTTCGTCGCCGACCACATCGAAGTGCTGTACGACCTGGATACGGAGGCCGCCGCGGCGTGCCGCGCCGTCGGCCTGCCGATGCGCAGGGCCTCGGCGATCAACGACCATCCGGCCTTCCTCGACGCCCTGGCGGACGTGGTGCGGGCTGCCTGCGCGCGCGTCGGCGGCGGGCGACCGCTGCCGATCGTGCCGGACGTGCTGCCCGCGCGCATCGAGGGACCTCCTCCCGCGCGTTGAGCGCCTCGCCCGCCGGTCGCCGCCTGCGGCTCCGCCCGGTGCCGGGGCGCACCCGCAGAAATCCTCGCCGTGCTGCGGTGCAGACGCTTCCCCTCGCCTCGGATGGCGAACGGCCGCCGGCCTTCCGGGGACGCGCAGGTTGGGCGTGGCGGAGGCGGCGGCCGTGCTGGTCAGGCTACCGGACTGGCGGCGCAGTGGCGGTCGAAGGCGGTCGTCAGCTCGCGGGCGATCGAGCCGGCCTCCTGGTTCTCGATCTGGTGGCGCTCCATCATGTAGATGAGCTTGCCGTCACGCATCAGGGCGATCGAGGGCGAGGAGGGCGGATAGCCCGTGAAGTAGCTGCGCGCGCGAGCCGTCGCCTCGATGTCGGCTCCGGCGAACACCGTGGCGACCACGTCGGGGCGGGCGTCGTGCTGGAGCGCCAGAGCGACGCCGGGCCGCGCCTTTCCGGCCGCACAGCCGCAGACCGAGTTGACCACGACCATCAACGTTCCCGGCGTCTTGGCCACGGCTTCGTCGACGTCCGCCGCCGTCCGCAATTCCCTGACGCCGAGCCGCGTCAGCTCCTCCCGCATGGGGGCGATGAAAAACTCTGGATACACGCCTCCGCTCCTTTCACGGCACGCGAGGTCGCACCGTCCGGGCGCGGCCGCATGCCGCGCGCGTCGTCACGCAAGCGTAGCATGAGGCTGCAGGCTGCGGGCCGCAAGACGGCGGTTGAAGACGCCGAGCAACCCCAGGGCGATGACCCACTGCGCCACGCACGTGCCGACGCTGTACATCCGAATCGGGTTCCACCAGCCCTCGGGATCGATCACCGTCGCCGCCTGGAAGATCCACCAGCCGAACATCACCGCGAACTCGACCGGCACCAGGTACTTGAGCACCCAGGCCCACAGGGGGCGACCGCGGGATCGGCCTGCCGGCGTGTCGACCATGTCGGCCCGGAACCGGTCGACGTCGTAGCGGATCGCCGCCACTGCGATGAACAGGCCGCTGATCATCAGGGCCAGGCCCCAGACCCAGTCCTGGTTCTCGAAGACCTGCAGGCTGACCGCCGAGGGCAGCCCCATCACCACGCCCACCGAGATGACGAGCCGCACGGCGCGGGCCCGCGTCACCCCGGCGTCCATCAGCGCGCGCGCGGCCAGCTCCACCATCGCGATCAGGGACGACACGGCGGCGCAGGACAGGGCCAGGAAGAAGAGCGGCAGGAAGACGGTCCCGGCCGGCATGCGGGCGAACACCTCGGGAATCCAGATGAAGGTCAGCCCGAGGTTGCCCGCGGCGAGCGCATCCCGGGCGTCGGCCACCGGAAGAAGGGCGAAGGCGGCCGGCAGGATGGCCATGCCCGCCAGCAGGGACGCGACGTTGTTGCCGATGCCGATCGAGGCGGCGTTGGTGACGACGTCCTCGCCGTCGCGCACGTAGATCGCGTAGCAGAAGGCGAGGCCCCAGCCGGCCCCGGTCGACCACGCGGACTGCGTCAGCGCCTCGAGCCAGGTCCGATAGTTGGCGAGCAGGGCGAGGTCGGGGACGAACAGATAGGCCAGACCGCGTCCCGCGCCGGGCAGGGTGACGGAGCGCGCGACCGCCAGCAGGAGGAGGAGGAAGAGCGCCGGCATGATGATCCGGTTCGCGCGCTCGATGCCGCGCGTCACGCCCGCCGCAACGACGGCGCCGGTGATCGTGATGGCGACCGCGTGGAAGAACACCGGCTGCCAGACGGACGCGCTGTATTGCTCCCAGTACGCGGCGGTGTCGACGCCGGCGAGGTCCCCGGTGAGCGAGGCGAGCACGTACTTGAGCGCCCATCCCGTGACGACCGAGTAGTAGAACATGATCATCACGGTCGTCACGACGACGAAGCCGCCCATCCACGCCGTGCGCCGGCCGATCAAGGCGCTGAACGCCCCGATCGGCCCGCGGCGCGCGCCGCGCCCGAAGCCGAACTCGGCAATCAGCAGCGGGATGGACCAGAGGAACAGCGCGAGCAGCCAGGGGATGAGGAAGGAGCCGCCGCCGTTCTCCGCTGCGACGCGTGGGAAGCGCCAGAGGTTGCCGGTCCCCACGGCCATGCCGATGCCGGCCAGGATGACGCCCCATCGGGAGGTGAACAGATCCGACGCGGTGGGCCTGACGCTCATGCCGGAGTATAGAACGGTCGCCGCGCCGGGGCTCTCTCACGAATTGACAATGCACAAAGCAGATATATAGACTGCAGAAAGCGCAGGTTGTGGCGGACGGGGAAGCGCGGGGCTTCGACGGCCTGCAGAGCGACTCGGGCGCTCGCACGGTCTCCCCGGTCCGTCGTGAGGACGCTGCTCCGATGCAGTTTCAGGACTACTACGAGACGCTCGGCATCCGCAGGGGCGCGTCGCCGGACGAGGTGAAGACCGCGTTCCGCGGGCTCGCCCGCAAGCACCACCCCGATGTCAATCCGGGCGATCCTTCCGCCGAACGCCGCTTCCGGGCGATCAACGAGGCCTACGAGGTTCTGCGCGACCCCCAGACCCGCCGGAAGTACGACGCGCTCGGCGCGAACTGGAAGCAGTACGAGCAGGCCGCGGCCGCGGGACGGGACCCGTTCGCGGGGCGGAGTCCCTTCGCGGGCGGCTGGCGCGTGCCGGGTGCCGCGGGTTCGGCCCCGTTCCGGAGTGGGACGCGGCATCCGCTGGACACCGAGGGGGACGGAGATCCGTTCGGGGCGCCCGCGTTCTCCGAGTTCTTCCGGACGTTCTTCGCCGGCGCGCCGCCGGCGGGTGCGCCCGGCGCCGGCTCGAAGCGCACCCCGGCCGGACGCGGGCCGACCGTGGAGCTCCCGCTCGAGCTGACCCTGGAAGAGGCGTTCGCCGGGGTGACGAGGCGGCTCGCGGCGGGGACCGGTGAGCGTCCGAAGGCCGTGGAGGTCAGGATTCCGGCGGGGGTGGCGGACGGCTCCCGGGTCCGCGTCGCGGGCCGAGGGGCACCCGGCCCGGCCGGGGCGGGCGATCTCCTGCTGCGCGTGCGCATCGCCCCGCATCCCGTCTTCGCGCGCCGTGGACGAGACCTGACGGTGCGGTGCGGCATGCCCCTGACGACGGCCGTGCTGGGCGGAGAGGTGGACGTCTCCGCCGTCGACGGCGGAACGGTGCGTCTCAAGGTGCCGCCCGGGACGCAGCAGGGGCAGACGTTTCGAATCCGGGGGCGCGGCATGCCGTCCCCGCGGGCGGACGGAGGCCGCGGGGACCTGTATGCGACAGCGCATGTCGAGATCCCGCGCCGACTGAGCGCGGAGGCGCAGCGACACTTCGAGGCCCTGGCGGCGCTGTCCGGGGACGAGAGGGGCGGCCGGCACGCCCCGCCTCGGCCGGCGGCGCCTTCGGCGACGTGAGGTCCCATGAACATCGACCGACTGACCGAGAAGGCGCAGGCGGCCGTCGTTGGCGCGCAGCAGCTCGCCGACCGGGCGGGCCACCCGGAGATCGAGCCGGAGCATCTGCTGGCGGCACTCGTCGAGCAGCATGACGGTGTGGTTCCGGTGCTCGTCCGTACCCTGGACATCGACACCGCGGCCCTTGCGGCGGCGGTGCGCGGCGAGCTCGCCCGCCTGCCGTCCGCGGTCGGCGGCGCGTCGCCGGCCCCGTCCGCGAGGCTGCGCGGCGTGCTCGTGGCCGCGGGTGATGAGGCCGAGCGGTTGAAGGACGACTACATCAGCACCGAGCATCTCCTCTCCGCCGTGCTGACCGAAGGCGGATCCGCCCCTGCGGCGCGCCTTCTGGCGGAGCGCGGGATGACGCGCGACGCGCTCTATCGGGCGCTGACGGCCGTGCGCGGCTCGCAGCGGGTCACCGATCCGCATCCCGAGGGCAAGTACCAGGCGCTGGAGCGGTACGCCCGCGATCTGACGGAGCTTGCGCGCGGCGGAGGGCTCGATCCGGTGATCGGCCGCGACGAGGAGATCCGGCGCACGATCCAGGTGCTCTCGCGCCGCACCAAGAACAACCCCGTCCTCATCGGCGACCCCGGAGTCGGGAAGACCGCCATCGTCGAGGGGCTGGCCCAGCGAATCGTGCGGGGCGACGTCCCGGAGGGCCTGAAGGAGAAGCGGCTGCTCGCCCTCGACATGGGGGCGCTGGTGGCCGGGGCGAAGTACCGGGGCGAGTTCGAGGAGCGGCTGAAGGCGGTCCTCAAGGAGGTGACCGACGCCGAGGGCCGCATCGTCCTCTTCATCGACGAGCTGCACACCGTGGTCGGCGCCGGCGCGGCCGAGGGCTCGATCGATGCCTCGAACATGCTCAAGCCGCTGCTCGCGCGCGGCGCCCTGCACACGATCGGCGCGACGACCCTCGACGAGTACCGCAGATACATCGAGAAGGACGCCGCGCTCGAGCGGCGCTTCCAACCGGTGATGGTGACGGAACCCACGGTGGAGGACACCGTGAGCATCCTGCGCGGCCTCCGCGAGCGTTACGAGATTCACCACGGCGTCAAGTTCAAGGACGCCGCGCTGGTGGCGGCGGCGGTGCTCTCCGATCGCTACATCAGCGACCGGTTCCTGCCGGACAAGGCCATCGATCTCATCGACGAAGCGGCGGCCAAGCTGCGGACCGAGATCGACTCGCTGCCGGTCGAGCTCGACGAGGTGGAGCGCCGCTTGATGCAGCTCGAAATCGAACGCGAGGCGCTCCGCAAGGAAACCGATCCGGGATCCCGCGCCCGGCTCGGGCGCCTCGAGCGGGAGCTGGCGGACCGCAAGGAGGAGCGCCATCGACTGCGCACGCAGTGGGAGCACGAGAAGGCGGAGATCCAGGGTGGGCGAAGCCTGCAGCGCGAGCTCGAGTCGCTTCGCCACGAGGCCGATCGGGCGCAGCGGGAAGGCGACTACACGCGCGCCTCGGAGCTCCGCTACGGCCGCATCCCCGAGCTGGAGCAACGGCTGCAGGCGGGTCGGAGCGACGCCGACCCGTCCGCGCCGCGCATGCTGAAGGAGGAGGTGGACGAGCAGGACGTTGCCGGCGTCGTCAGCAAGTGGACGCACATCCCGGTCGCCAAGCTGGTCGAGGGGGAGATCGAGAGGCTCGTGCACATGGAGGATCGGCTGCGGCGGCGCGTCGTCGGACAGGGCGACGCGATCGCCGCGGTGGCCAACGCCGTTCGCCGCGCGCGGGCCGGCCTCCAGGATCCGAACCGCCCGCTGGGGAGCTTCATCTTCCTGGGGCCGACCGGGGTCGGCAAGACCGAGCTGGCTCGTGCGCTCGCGGAGTTCCTGTTCGACGACGAACGGGCGATGGTCCGCGTCGACATGTCGGAGCACCAGGAGAAGCACACCGTTTCGCGGCTCGTCGGCGCCCCGCCCGGCTATGTGGGTCACGACGAGGCCGGACAGTTGACCGAGGCCGTACGCCGGCGCCCCTACGCCGTGGTGCTCTTCGACGAGGTGGAGAAGGCGCACCCCGACGTGCTCCACGTTCTGCTGCAGCTTCTCGACGACGGGCGTCTTACCGACGGGCGGGGCCGCACCGTCGACTTCCGCAACGTCGTCGTCATCATGACCTCCAATCTCGGGAGCGACCTGATCGCCGGGCGGAGCGGTGCGGGGGATCTGGACGAGGCGACGCGGCGCGAGGTCGACGCGGTCGTCCGCGGCTTCTTCCGGCCGGAGTTCCTGAACCGCGTCGACGAGATCCTGTTCTTCCACTCCCTCGACCGGTCGCACCTGATGGAGATCGCCCGGATCCAGCTCGCGGGGCTGGCGCGGCGGCTTGCGGACCGCCACGTGGCCATCGAGCTGACCGACGCCGCCACGCGGCAGCTCGTCGACGAGGGGTACGACGCCGCGTACGGTGCGAGGCCCCTGCGGCGGACGATCCAGCGGCGGGTGCTCGATCCGCTCGCCGCGCGGTTGCTCGAGGGAGACTTCGGGGAGGGTGACGCCGTGGTGGTCGACCACGACGGCGCCGGACTCACGTTCAAAGCCCGGCGTCCGCTGTCGGAGGCGCAGGAGCTTCGCGCCAGCGAAACTCCCGACGCGCCTGCAGGGCGCGCGCCGTCGGCCGCCTGATGGCCGCGGAGCCCGGCCGGTCGCGGCGGGAGCGCCGGAGCTTCGCGCCAGCGAAACCCTCCGACGCGCCCGTCAGGGCGCGCGATGGGGCCTGGGCAGCCTCCGTAGCGCAGGAGTTTCGCGCCAGCGAAACTCCCGACGCGCCCGCCAGGGCGCGCGACGTCAGGACGCGCGGTCGGCGGCGGAGAAGCCTTCCCGGTTGTGGGAGCCGTCGCAGAACGGCTTGGACGCAGAGTGGCCGCAGCGGCAGAGCGCGAAGGGGCGACGCTCGATGGGAAACGCGTTGCCGTCCGCGTCCACCACCTGCACGTCGTCTCCGTCGACGACGTACGGCCCGTTGTCCCGTATCCGAATCGTCACGCTCACCGTTCACCCCATTCTCTGCATCGAGGCCAGGAAGTCGGCGTTCGACTTCGTCTTTCCCATCTTGTCGAGGAGCAGCTCCATCGCCTCGACCGGCGACAGGGGGTTGAGCACCTTGCGGAGCACCCACACCCGGTTGAGGTCCTCCTTCGACAGCAGGAGCTCTTCCTTGCGCGTGCCGCTCTTCTGGATGTCGATCGCCGGAAACACCCGCTTGTCGACGAGCTTGCGATCGAGGTGGATCTCCATGTTGCCGGTGCCCTTGAACTCCTCGAAGATGACGTCGTCCATCCGCGACCCGGTATCGACGAGGGCCGTGGCCATGATGGTGAGCGATCCGCCTTCCTCGATGTTGCGCGCGGCCCCGAAGAAGCGCTTCGGCTTCTGGAGGGCGTTCGAGTCGAGCCCGCCCGAGAGCACCTTGCCCGACGGCGGGATGACCGTGTTGTAGGCGCGCGCGAGTCGAGTAATCGAGTCGAGCAGGATGAAGACGTCCTTGCGGTGCTCGACGAGTCGCTTCGCCTTCTCGATGACCATCTCGGCAACCTGCACGTGGCGCTGCGCCGGTTCGTCGAAGGTGGACGAGATGACCTCGCCGTCGACGGAGCGCTGCATGTCGGTCACCTCCTCGGGCCGCTCGTCGATGAGCAACACGATGAGATAGACCTCCGAGTGGTTGCGCGCGATCGACTGCGCGATGTTCTGCAGCAGCATCGTCTTGCCGGTCCGCGGGGCCGCCACGATCAGGCCGCGCTGTCCCTTGCCGATCGGCGTCATCAGGTCCATGACGCGTGCCGACAGGTTGCCCCCGTCGGTCTCGAGCTGGGCGCGCTCGAGGGGATAGAGCGGCGTGAGGTTCTCGAAGAAGATCTTGTCGCGCGCCTGGTCGGGCGACTCGAAGTTGACCGCCTCGACCTTGATGAGCGCGAAGTAGCGCTCGCCCTCCTTCGGCGGCCGGATCTGCCCTGATACGGTGTCGCCCGTCTGGAGGTCGAACTTCCGGATCTGCGAGGGCGAGACGTAGATGTCGTCCGGGCCCGGCAGGTAGTTGTAGTCGGGCGCGCGAAGGAACCCGAACCCGTCGGGCAGCACCTCGAGCACGCCCTCGGAGAAAATGAAGCCGCTCTGCTCGGTCTGCGCCTTCAGGATCTGGAAGATGAGCTCCTGCTTGCGCATCCCGGTCGCGCCTGCAACGTGCAGGTCCTTGGCGACCTGCGTGAGGCGCGCGATGCTCATGTCCTTGAGCTCACCGATGTTGAGCGTGTCCTTGGGGCGCCGGGGGGACGGCTTGGACGCTTCCGACGGCGGGGCTTCCGCGGTGGCTGCGGCGTCTGGGGCGGGCCGTGAGGGGGAAGTACGTCTGCTATTGGTTGGCATGGGCTGACCGATCTTTCGACTACGGGTTGGTGTTTGGGGCCGTGCGGCCAGGATCGTCAGGGAGAGCAGCAGCCGAGCCCCGCTCGGCCGTCAGCCGCGAGATGCGATAGTCAACGTGAACGCGTGACTGAGCCGCGGTGCAAGGCTGGAGGATTCCGTCGACGGCGTCTGGCAATTGAGCATAGGCATCCTGCTCGGACGTGTCAACCCGCCCGGGGCGGTGGAGCCGGCGTCCGCGCGGCCGGCCGGCTACGGATCGGGGCGGTCGTCGTAGTCGGCGGGCGACTCCCCGATGGCCACGATGCTGCAATGCAGGGTCGTCCGAATGCCGAGCGCGCGGGCCCGCTCGACCAGTCGCCGGCTCTCGGCGCCGGGGTTCACCCAGAGCTCGGGGATTCCCTTCGACGCGATCTCGTCGACCAGCGTCTCACCCGTCTCGGGCGGCACGTACAGGGTGGCCAGGTCGATCGGTCCAGGGGCGTCGAGCACGGACGAGTACGCCGGCAGCCCCTCGATCCAGCGCTCCGCCGCCGTTTCGAGGCCGCCGCGCCGGACGTTGACGGGAAGCACCCGGTAGCCTCGCCGCCGGAACGCGCGCACCGCCTTGTTGCCGAACTTGTGCCTGTCACGCGACGCGCCGATCACCGCAACCACCTGCATGGGCGAAGTATAGAATCGCCGACGTGTCACGTCACACGGCCGTGATCGCGGGCGTCTGCGCTCTGACGTTCCTCGCCGGCCTGGGACGGCCCGCCGTCACCGATTCGGACGAGGCCTACTACGCCGAGGCCGCCCGCGAGATGATCGAGCGCGGCGATTGGCTCACTCCCTACTACAACGACGAGATCCGGTTCGAGAAGCCGGTCCTCTACTACTGGCTGGCCGCCGCGGCCTACGCGGCGGGGGGCGTCTCCCCCGGGGCGGCGCGCCTGCCGTCCGCTCTCGCCGGGATCGGCCTCGCCCTGCTGGCCTGCGCCTGCGCGCGGCGGTGGTACGACGAACGGACGGCGCTGCTCGCCGGCATCATCACGGCCACCAGCTTCGGCTACGTGGCCATGGCACGCCACGCTCTGCCCGATCTGCCGCTCGCCTTCTTCGTCACGCTGGCCACCTGGGGTGCGATCCTCGGGTTGCGAATCGAGCCGTCCCGCGCCGGGGACCATCCGGCCGCGGATCGCTGGCTGGTCGCCGCGGGGGCGGGCGCCGCCGGGGCCTTCCTGGTCAAGGGGCCGGTCGGGCTCGTGCTGCCGGCGGTGGTCGTCGTTCCGCTCGCCGCCTGGACCTGGCTCCACGGCCGGCATCCTCGCGCGAGCCGCGCGGCGATCGTCGGCGCCCTCGGCGCCTTCGCGGTCCTCGCGCTCCCATGGTACGCGGCCATGGCCGTCGAGCACGGTCCCGCGTACGTGGAGCGCTTCTTCATCGGCGAGAACCTCGAGCGCTTCGCCACGCCGCGCTACAACGACCCCCGGCCGCTCTGGTACTACCTGCCGATCGTGGCCGGCGGCCTGCTGCCGTGGACGCCGTTCGCGGCGCTGTGGGCGCCGGCGCTCAGCCGGGCGTGGCGCGCGCGGCGGGCCGGAGCTGCGGAGCTCCGCCTCGTCTGGTGGGCATGGGCGCCGCTGGCCTTCTACACGCTTTCCGTCGGCAAGCAGCCGCGCTACGTCCTGCCGGTCCTCCCGCCGCTCGCGGTGCTGCTCGCCGCCGCGATGCGACGCGCCGCCGCTCCGGGCTCGGAGCGACGGGGTCTCCTGACCGGCGCCTCGGTCGCGTCCGGCCTGCTCGTCGTCCTCGTCGCGGAACGCCTGTACGCCGTCCGCCCCCTCCTCGTGGAATGGAGCAGCCCGTGGGTCCCCAGCCTGGCGGCGGTGGTGCTCGTCCTCGGGGTGGCGATCGTGGCGGCGGCCGTGGTTTCGCACCGGGACCGCTCGCAGCGGGCCGGACTCCGCGGCCTCCTTCCCGCGCTCGTGGCGGCGGCGTCCGTGTGCCTGGCGGTCGCCACCTACACGGTGGTGCTTGCGTCACCGCAGCGGGCGCCGGTCGAACGGATGGCCGCGCTGGTGCTGGAGTCGCGCGACGGAGGCGAACCCTATTGCCGCTATCGGGTGTTCACCCGGAACCTCGTCTTCTACACCGGCCCACCGGCCGCGGCGCCCTTCAGTCTGGAGGCCGTGCGCGACTTCCTGCGCCGCCCGGATCGCGTGCTCTGCGTGCTCCTGGAGACGGACGCGGCCGAGCTCGAGGGGGACGGCCTGCCTCTCGATCGGCTCGGCGCGGTTTCCTATCTCGACACCGGCAGCCTCACGTTCGAGGCGCTGCTGGATCCGGACCCGGCGCGGTACGTTCAGCAGGTCGTCCTCGTCTCGAACCGGCCTTCCGGGCCGTCGTCCGGCGGAGGACCTCGCGGCCACCCTCGCTGACACCCCCGGCGCGGTCTTCGTGCCGCCCGATTCCGTAGGATTGGATGGTGCCTGTCGATGCGGCCCCGCCGCCCGGAGCTCCCACCGCGCCCTCCCTCGAACCGGGACCCGCGGACGGACGCTTCCACTCGCTGGATCCACGGTCGGTCGCGGCGGCACGCATCGCCGGCGCCATCGGGGTCTCGGCCGTGGCGCTGCCGATCCTGGTGGCCGTGCTGACCGCCGCAGTGGCCGCGCCGCTCGGGGCGGTGCAAGCGTTGGCCGCTTTCGGGGCCTGGGCCGCGGGCACTGCCCTGCTGGCGGCCTGGTGCATCGCCTGGCCCCGCGTGCGCTACCGCCACCTGCGCTACCGGCTCGATCCGCAGGGTTTCACGATTCGGCGCGGGGTCGTCTGGCGGTCGGTGACCTCGGTCCCGAAGCTGCGCGTGCAGCACACGGACGTGTCGCAGGGACCCATCGAGCGCGCGTTCGACCTCGCCACGCTCGTCGTCCATACCGCGGGCACGCAGGACGCCTCGGTGTCGCTAGGCGGGCTGCCCCACGGGGTCGCGCTGCGCATCCGCGACTACCTGATCGATGCGGAAGCGGAGAGCGGGGACGACCGTGGCGTCTGACGAGCGCCGCCTGCACCCGCTCTCGTGGCTGTTCGCGGCGGCACAGGTGGCGAAGGGTTTCGTGCTGCCGGCGCTCCTCGTGCTCTTCGCTTCCGGGGATTCGTACGAGCTTTGGGCCCTGGCCTTCGCCGTCCCCGTCGTCCTCGGGGCCGTGCTGCAGTACGCGGTGTTCCGCTATCGACTTGCGGACGACGAGATGGTGGTGCGCGACGGGCTGCTCACCCGGACGGAGCGGCACATCCCGTACGCGCGCATCCAGAACGTCGACCTCGTGCAGAACCCCTTGCACCGCGTCCTCCGGGTGGCCCTGGTGCGCGTGGAAACGGCGAGCGGCTCGAAGCCGGAGGCCGTCATGCGCGTTCTGTCGCTCGCCGCGGTCGACGAGATGCGCGCCGCGGTATTCGCCGGACGGCGGACCTCTGCCGCGGCGGCCACCCGCCCGGATCCGCAGGCAGGGGTGCTCCTGCATGTTCCGGTTCGCGAGCTGGTCAAGCTCGGCACGATATCCAACCGCGGTCTGGTGGTCGTCGGCGCCGTTGCCGGGCTCTGGTGGCAGCGCGCTCGCTTTCAGCCGGACATGGGCGACTGGGCGGGACCGCTGATCGAATCCGCCATCGACCGCATGCCGGTTGCGACGGGCGGGCCGCCCATCGTGCGGGCCGCCCTGGCGGGGGCGGTCCTGATTCTGGCCGCCGTCGTCCTGCTGCGCCTCTTCTCGATCGGGTGGTACGTGCTGCAGCTGTACGGTTTCACGCTGCGCCGGCGAGGGACGGATCTGGCGGCGGCCTACGGACTGCTGACACGGGTCTCCCGCACCATTCCGGCGTCTCGCGTGCAGTCCCTGCGCGCGACCGAGAGCCTGCTCCACCGGTGGTTTCGCCGCCAGTCGGTGGAGCTCAGAACGGCTGGCGGAGGCTCGGGACCGCACGCCGACGGTCAGCTCGACGTTTCCGCGGTGGGGGCGACGGCCCAAGGTCAATGGTTGGCTCCGCTCGTCGAGACGGAGCGCGTTCCAGCCCTGGTCGAAGCGGTGCTGCCCGGGGCCGCCATCGACTCCGTACGCTGGCAGCCGGTGGCGCCGCGCGCCTGGCGAAGGATCTTCGTGCGCTGGGTCGCGCTCGCCGTCTTCCCGGCGGCACTGCTGGCGGCCGTGGCCGGCTCTCCGTGGCTGCTGCTGCTCATCGTGCCGGGGGGGCTGGCGGCGGCCATGCACGCACGCCTCACGGTGCGCAACGCCGCCTACGCCCTGACTTCGTGGGGCGTGCTGTGCCGGCTCGGGTGGTGGAGGCGCACGCTGACCATCGTCCGCTATGCCCGGATTCAGACCGTCGCGTTGTGCGAATCGCCCTTCGACCGGCGTCACGGCATGGCCTCGGTGCGCATCGACACCGCCGGCGCCGCGGCGGGCGCCTACACCATGCGCATCCCCTACCTGGATCGGGAGGCCGCGGTCGCCGTCGCGCACCGTCTCCAGGACGAGGCGGCCCGCCAACCGTTTCACTGGTGACGCCCCGCCGCCCGTCGCTCGAGCACCGTGACGCCGCGGCCCGTGCGTGGAGTCACCGGCGGGCCCGCGGCCCGGTGTGGCTCAGGCGGGGGGCGGGAAGATCTTGCCGGGGTTCAGGATTCCGTGTGGGTCGAACGCCTGCTTGAGCCGGCGCAGGAGCGCGATGGCTTCCGGCGACAGCTCCAGGTCGAGGTAGGGCGCCTTGGTGAAGCCGATGCCGTGCTCCCCGCTGATCGACCCCTCGAGGGCAAGGACCTCCTCGAAGAGCCGCCGCTCCGCGGCGCGCGCCCGGCGAACGGCCTCCGCGTCCGAGGGGTCGAGGAGGAAGTTGACGTGAATGTTGCCGTCGCCGACATGCCCGAAGCATGCCATTCGCAGGCCGAACGACTCGCGAAGCGCCGCGACGGCGCGGAACAGCGCCGGCACGCGGGCCCGCGGCACGACGACGTCGTGATTGATCTTGAGCGGCGCCAGGGCCCGGAGGGCGGGCGACAGGTCCCGCCGGACCCGCCAGAGCACTTCCCGCTCGGCGTCGTCGCGGGCGGCCCGCAGGTCGGTCGCCCCGGCCGAGCGGCACGAGCCGAGCACCCGGGCAAGGTCGGCGTCCACCGCCGCGACCGAGCCGTCCACCTCGATCAGCAGGATCACGGCGCCGGGCGGGCCCAGGGGCCGGGCGCCCGCGGCCGCGAGCGCGGCGAGGCACTCGCCGTCGACGATCTCGATGGCGGCTGGCACGACCCCGTCGGCCACGATCCCCAGCACGGCCCCCGTCGCCGTCTCGACGTCCGGAAACACCGCGCGCAGCGTGCGCGCGGCGGCCGGCCTGGGCACGAGGCGCAGCGTCGCCTCGGTCACGACCGCGAGCGTTCCTTCGGATCCCACCAGCAGTTGGGTCAGGTCGTAGCCGACCACGTTCTTGACGGACTTGCCGCCGGTGCGGATCACCTCGCCGGTCGGAAGCACCGCTTCGAGGCCGAGCACGTAGTGCCGCGTCGTGCCGTACTTGAAAGCGCGCGGGCCGCCCGCGCATTCGGCCACGTTGCCTCCGATCGCGCAACGTTGCAGGCTGGCGGGGTCGGGCGGATAGAGGAGCCCCACCGCCTCCGCCGCGGCCTGCAGCGCAGCGGTCACGACGTTCGGCTGGACGACGGCGAGGAGGTTCGGCGCGTCGATCTCCAGGATGCGATCGAAGCGCTCCAGAGTCACCACGACGCCGCCGGCGGTGGGTACGGCACCCCCCGTGTAGCCGGTCCCCGCTCCCCGAGGGGTGAGCGGAACGCGCGCATCGTGGCAGAGGCGGGCGATCCGCGAGACCTCGGCCGTCGTTCCCGGTCGGACCACCAGATCGGCGGGGCGGCCGCGGTCGAGCGCGTCCGTGCCGTAGGCGGCCCGGCTCGCGTCGTCCCGCAGGACGTGAACGGCGCCGACGATGCCCTCCGCGGCGGCCGCGAGCCGGTCGGCGTTCATCCGAGCGCCGCGGCGAAGCCGAGCAGCCGCGCCGCGCCGGTTTCGAGCAGCGCCGGGGACGTCGCGTACGACAGGCGCACGAAGCCGGGAGCATCGAAGGCCTCGCCTGCCGTCACCGCGACGTGGGCCTCGGCCAGCAAGCGGGCCGCGAGCTCCGCCGACGTCCGCGGGCCGTCCGGCGACAGCAGATCGCCGACGTCCGGGAACAGGTAGAACGCGCCACCGGGGGTGCCGATCCGGATGCGCGGCTCCGGGGCCAGCCGGGCAAGCACCTGATCCCGCCGCACGCGGTACTCGGCGAGCATCGCGCCGACGCAGTCCTGGGGCCCGGTCAGCGCGGCCACGGCGGCCCGCTGCGTGATCGAGGACACGTTCGACGTCGAGTGACCCTGGACGGCATTGGCCGCCGCGATGAGCGCCGCGGGGCCGAGGGCCCATCCGCAGCGCCATCCGGTCATGGCGTAGCTCTTGGAGAGGCTTCCGACCAGGACCGCGCGGTCGCGGGCGCGCCGGTCCAGCACGCGCGGCAGGTTGTGCGGCCGCGCGTCGTAGATGAGCTTCTCGTAGCAGAGATCCACGACGATCCAGACGCCGCGGGGCGCCGCGGCGTCGGCGATCGCGGCGAGGTCGTCCTCCTCGACCAGGGCGCCCGTCGGGTTGCACGGAGAGTTGATGACGATGGCGCGGGTGCGGGGCGTCAGTGCGTCGACGACCCGCTCGGGGTGCAGCCGGAACCCGTCCTCGGGATGGGTGCGGACGAGGACCGGCTCGGCGTCCGCGAGCCGGATCTGCTCGACGATGGACGGCCAGCCGGGGACGTGCGTGATTACCTCGTCGCCGGGCCCGAAGAGCGCCATCGCCAGGTTGAAGAGGGCCTGCTTGCCCCCGGCGGTGACGATCGCCTCCGCGGGCTCGTAGTCCACTCCGTAGTCGGCGGCGTACCGCGCGCACAGGGCTTCCTTGAGCTCGGCGATGCCGGCGCTCGGCGTGTAGCGCGTGAAGTCGTCGGCTATCGCGGCGGCGCCCGCCGCCTTGATGTGGGCCGGCGTCGGGAAATCCGGCTCTCCGGGGCCGAAATCGACCACGTCGACCCCCTGCCGGCGGAGGCGGTCGGCCTCGAGCAGCACCTGTTGGGTCTGCGACGGGGTGACACGGCTCAGGCGGTCGGCAAGGGTCATCTGATCATCGGGTCATCGGGTCAGGCGCGCCGGCCCTTGGCCCGGAGCCGCGCCTCGACGACCGCCGGCACGAGCCCGGTGATCGAGCCGCCGAGCGCGAAGACCTCCTTCGCGAGCCGCGAGCTCAGGTAGGTGTAGCTCTCGGCGGGCATCATGAACACGGTCTCGATGTCGGGATTCAGGTGGCGGTTCATCAGCGCCATCTGCATCTCGTACTCGAAGTCCGAGATGGCCCGCAGCCCGCGTACGATGACGTCCGCCCCCCGCTGGCGGGCGTAGTCGACCAGCAGGCCGTCGAACGTCTCGACCTCGACGTTGGGGTGGTCGTCGAAGACCTCGCGCAGGATGGCCACCCGCTCGTCCACCGAGAAGAGCGGCGCCTTGTCGATGTTGACCAGGATGGCCAGCACGATGCGATCGAAGAGTCGTGCGCCTCGCTCGATGATGTCGACGTGGCCGTTGGTCAGCGGGTCGAACGATCCCGGATAGACCGCCAGCCTAGAAGGATTGGCCGCCATAGAACACCAGGGCGCTGTCGCCGGACGCGATGCGGCGCCGCAGCGTCAGCTCCGGCACTTCCCGCGACGTGGACCGGCGCGCACGCTCGAGCACCACCCGGCCGCCCGGGGCCAGCCGGTGCGCCGCGGCCGATAGTATCGCACCGACAGCAGCGTCGGAGTACGCGTAGGGCGGATCGAGCAGGATCAGATCGAACCGGTCGCCGGGGGCGGCGCGGGCGAACGCGCCGGGCAACGTGCCCGTCAGGATCGCGCCCCGCCCGCGCACGCCGCAACGCTCGAGGTTGGCCGCGATGAGCGCCGCGGCCCGCCGGTCCCGCTCCACGAAGACGACCGTCGACGCTCCCCGGCTGAGCGCTTCGAGTCCAAGGGCCCCCGTTCCGGCGAAGCCGTCGAGCACGATCGCACCCACGACCCCCTCCCCCAGGACGTCGAACAGGGTCTCCCGCAAGCGGTCCGACGTCGGGCGCAACCCGGCCCAGCGGGGACTCTGGAGGCGGCGGCCCTTCAGCGCGCCTGCGATCACGCGCATCGACGCGCCGCCTCACTGGACCACGACCGCGCGGGCCGCCTCGACCCGCAGCTCCTCGATGCCGTACGGAAGCCGGAACGGCGCGGTCAGGTCGAAGCCGCCGGATCCCCGATGCGCGCGCACCGCTTCGACCAGGAGCACCACCGGGACGGGGACGGATTCGACGTGCACCGATTCGATCTCGAACCGGCCGACCCCGGCCGACGTACGCAGAGCCCCGACGGCGATCACCTCGACCCGACCCCCGAGGTAGCGCAACGGATCGAGCGGCCCGCGCGGCCGTTCCGCGCGCAGCCGATCCAGGTCGATGAGAGCGCGCGCCGAGAGACGCCCGTCGCCGAGGAGACGCATCCGGGACTCGCGGATCGTCGGAGGCAGAAGATCGGCGGCCTGGAAGCGGAGGTACGCGTTGATGCCCCGTTCGGTGAGGGTGATCGTGCGGGCGGGGCTCCCGGGAGCGCCTGAGTAGCCGACGATCACGTCCAGCGTCTCCGCGAGCCGCCGCCCCTCGGCCGGGGCGAGGGGCGGGGTCGATTCGGGCTGCGCCGGCGGTACCGCGGCTCCGAGCGCGACAACGAGCCCGAGGACCCACGGCACGAAAGTACTCTAGGAGCTTGCGCCGCAGAAGGCAACGGGAGCGAGTCTTGATATTCGCCTTTTGTTTGCGTACAGTGGGGTCGTGGACACGGCCACGGAGGTTGCGTGCAGCCATTGACCCGACGGCAGCGCGAGATTCTCGACTACTTGCGGGAGTTCATGGAGCAGCACGGGTACGCGCCGAGCCTGGAGGAGATCGGCCGGCGGTTCGGGCTCTCCTCCCTCGCCACGGTGCACAAGCACCTCACCAACCTCCAGGAGAAGGGCTTCATCAAGCGCGCCTGGAACCGCAGCCGGTCGGTGGAGCTGCTGTCGACCCGCGCCGGCGGCAACGCACTCGAGATTCCCTTGCAGGGATACGTGGCGGCCGGCGCGCCCATCGAGGCCGTGGTTTCGCCGGAGACCGTCTCGGTGCCGGAGGAGCTCGTCGGCCGGCGGGCGACCTACGCCCTTCGGGTGCGGGGCGATTCGATGCTCGAGGAGCAGATTCGGGACGGGGACGTCGTCGTCGTGGAGAGCCGTCAGACGGCGGAGGACGGGGAGACGGTCATCGCGCTCGTCGACGGCAGCGACGTCACGGTCAAGAAGCTGTACCGCGAAGGCGGGCGCGTGCGGCTCCAGCCGGCCAATGCCGCCGTGACGCCGATCGTGGTCGACGCGTCACAAGTGCAGGTGCAGGGAGTGGTCGTCGGCGTCATGAGAAGATACTGACCGCGCCGGGCGCCGTTCCCGGCGGCCGCAGCGCGAACCCTGTCAGCCACCGAGGAACAGCGATGCCGGATCGCAAGCAGATCAACTTCACCATCATTCCCGACGAGCCGGGCGACACGCCTCGCACCTACGCCAACTTCTGCGCCATCTCCCACACGCCGTTCGACTTCACCCTCACGTTCTGCGAGGTGCTGCCGCCGACCGAGCACGAGGTGCGGTCGGCCGAGAACGAGCGCGAGCTGCGCGCACCCGTGCGAGCGCGGATCGTGGTGCCGATGCAGTTCGTCCCGAACCTGATCGGCGCTCTGCAGGAACATCTGCGGGTGTTCAGCGAGGCGCCTCCCACGGCCGGGCCGGCCAAGGGGCCGGTTCACTAGCCGGCACGCGGGCGGTGGATACGAAGACCGCCGAGCCGGCTCGTGCGCGCGCGCGCCTGCGCGGGACGCTGGCCGCCCTCGAGGCGCAGCATCCGGGCGCCGACACGGAGCTCGTCCATCGGAACGCCTTCGAGTTGCTGGTGGCGACCGTCCTGTCCGCGCAGTCCACCGACGCGCGTGTCAATCAGGTCACGGCGAGCGTGTTCCGCCGCTACCCCGACGCCCGGGCGCTGGCCGCCGCCGACCCCGCCTCCCTCGAGGACGCGATCCGCCCCACCGGGTTCTTCCGGGCCAAGACCCGCTCGCTGCTCGGACTGGCAGCGGCCCTCGTCGAGCGTCACGACGGCGAGGTACCGGCCTCGATGGGCGCGTTGGTCGCCCTGCCCGGCGTGGGCCGCAAGACCGCCAATGTCGTGCTCGGGCACGCCTTCGGCGTCCCCGGCCTGCCGGTCGACCGCCACGTGCTGCGGGTGGCGGGCCGCCTCGGGGTGCCGGGCAAGACCCCCGCCGCGGTGGAGGCCGCCCTCTGCGCCGCGCTACCCCCCGCGCGATGGACGGTCGCCTCCGACACCCTGATTCTCCACGGCCGCCGCATCTGCCGGCCGCGGCCGGCCTGCGAGCGCTGCGCCGTGCGCCGGCGGTGCGATTTCGCGCGCCGCGAACGCGCCGCAACGGCCCGGGCCGGGTCGCGGAACGCCGCCGCTCCGGGCGCGCGGAGCGGCACGGAGCGGGTGCGTTGACCTCCGAGGAGTTCGACGCGCTCGTCGCGGAAGCCCGGGAGATCGCCGAGGAGGCGATAGCGCAGATCTGGCCGCAGTACGGCCGCGAGCTGCAGAACATCGAGGTCGTCGTCGCGGACGAGCCGCCGGCGGAGACGCTGCGCGAGATGGGCATGACCCCGCCCGACACGCTGTACGGCCTGTACGACGGGGTGCCGCTGAACGAGCGGGGTTGGGACTACGGCAACGCCCTGCCGGACGTCATCAGCATCTTTCGGGGCCCGATCACCCGGGACTGCGCGGACGACGACGAGATCGTGCAGGAGGTTTCGTTCACCATCGTGCACGAGTTCGCGCACTACGTCGGGATGACGGAAGAGGAGATCCAGGAGATCGAGGACCGCTTCTGGTACGGCGACGACGGTGCGGACGAGGACGACGCCCCGTAGCGAGCCCGGCACGGCAGGCCTCGAACCCTGCCGCGGGCGGGTCGGCGGTCGCCCTCGCGGAACGAGCCGACCCGCCCCTCGCGGGGGCGAGCCGGCTCGTGGTCGGGCTCCTAGTTCGTCGGCCAGAGCACGCCCTGGCTCTTCTCGCCCTCGGCGCCCTCCGGGACCGGGCCCATCCCCTTGTAGAGGAACTTCTGCACGCGCGACCCCTCGTAGGTCTCGGTCGTGTAGATGTTGCCGTCGGAGTCGACCGCGATGCTGTGCACCGCGAAGAACATGCCGGGCTGGCGGCCGCCGTCGCCGAACGCGGTGAGGACCTTCATCGTCTCGCGCTCGATGATGTAGACCTTCATGTTCTGCCCGTCGGCGAGGTACAGGAACCGCTGCTCCGGGTCGGGCGAGAAGTCGATGTCCCACGTCGAGCCCTGGAGGCGGGTGTGCGTCGCGATGAGCGCCTCGCGGACGAACGTCCCGTCCTTGCGGAAGACCTGCACCCGGTCCTCGGCGCGGTCGCAGACGTAGACCAGCCCGTCGTTCGAGATCTCGCCGCAGTGGACCGGCCCGCGGAACTGCTGCGCCGGGGTGCCGCCCGGCTGGTAGGGGCCGCCGAAGTCGTAGTCGTCGTCCGGCTCGTTGCCGTAGGCGCCCCAGTAGCGCTTCAGCTCGCCGGTGTCCGCGTCGACCACCGCGACGCGCTTGTTGTAGTAGCCGTCGGCGAAGTAGGCCTCGTTGGCATCGGGGTCGATGCCGATCTTGGCCACGCGGCCGTAGCTGTCGCCGGAGTGGCTGTCGCGCTGGAAGATGCGGTTGCCCTCGGCGTCCTCGCCGGTGACGCGCGCGTTGTGGCGGCCCGCCTGCAGCAGGAACTCGCCGCTGCGCGTGAACTTCAGCACGTGGGCGTCGCCGCCGCCGTTGCCGCCGATCCAGACGTTGTCCATGTGGTCGACGGTGATGCCGTGGTTCGATTCCGGCCAGACGTAGTCGCCGGTCTCCGTGCCGGGTCCGCCCCAGCTGTCGAGCAGGTTGCCCTCCTGGTCGAACACCAGCACGGGCGGGCCGGGCTGGCAGCACTCGCTGATCGGCGGGTCGAAGGTCATCCCGATCTCGGTGCCGCCCTGGAAGTTGTCGGGCGTGTTGCGGTGCACGACCCAGATGTTGTCGCGCGAGTCGACGTCGACGCCGATGGTCGGCCCCATCAGCCAGTGGTTGGGCAGGTTCTTCGGCCACAGCGGATCGACCTCGAACATGGGCACCATCACGGCGTCGTCCTGGCCGGCGCTCTCCGCCGCTTCCTTCGCCATGGCGACGGCGAAGCCGGCCGCCGCCACCAGCGTCAACAACGTGAGCTTTCGAATCATCCTGACCTCTCCCCCTCTGGCGATGACGATGGCGACCGGCACGTTCGACCGGGCCGCGCGGGAGCCCTACCCGGCCGCGGCCGGGACCGGGCCACGGACCAGCGGCTCCCCCGGCCGATGGGGGCGCTCCACGGGCGCCCTGCGGGCGGGGTCCGGTCGCGCCGTGCCACCGGAACGCGCCAGTATACTTGGAAACTCGCGGGCGGACGGCCCGCGGGAGAGGGCGAGACCGTGACACAGGGGTTGGGAGCGATCGGGGGCTTCGTTCGACGGCGGGGACGTCCGGGACGGCCGCTGCCGTGCGTCCGCTCGCCCTTCCAGCTCGGGTCGCGGGCGTTGGTCCTCGTGGCCGCGGCGGGGCTGCTGCTGGGCCTGCGGGCCGATCCCGAGGCACACGACATCCCGAGCGACGTGACCGTGCAGGCGTTCGCCAAGCCGGAGGGGGAGCGCCTCCGCCTGCTGGTCCGCGTGCCGCTCGAGGCGATGCAGGACATCAACTTCCCCCTGCGGGGCCCCGGCTACCTGGACCTGGAGGGCGCGGAGCCGTTGCTGCCGGACGCCGCCCAGCTCTGGCTCGCGCAGGAGGTGGAGATCTACGAGGACGGGGTCCGGCTCGCGGAACCGGAGATCGCGGCCCTGCGGCTGTCGCTTCCCTCCGACCGCTCGTTCCAGGCCTACGACACGGCTCTGGCCAACATCCTGACCGGCGAGCGGCTTCCCGACAGCCTGCAGATCATCTGGCGCCAGGCGATGCTCGACGTCGTGCTCGACTACCCGATCGCGTCCGAGGAGTCGAGCTTCGCCATCCGGCCGGGCGTCGAGCGGCTCGGGATGCGGGTCGTCACCGTGCTCCGCTTCATCACTCCGGAGGGCGCCGAGCGGGCCTTCGAGCTGCGCGGCGACCCCGGCCTGGTGACTCTCGATCCGCGCTGGCACCAGGCCGCGGCGCGTTTCGTCGCCTCGGGGTACGACCACATCCTCGACGGCACCGACCACCTCCTGTTCCTCCTCTGCCTGGTCGTCCCCTTCCGCCGCTTCCGGGCGCTGGTGCCGATCGTCACCGGCTTCACCGTGGCGCACTCCGTAACGCTCATCGCCTCGGCGTACGGCATGGCGCCCGACTTCCTCTGGTTCCCGCCCCTGGTCGAGACCCTCATCGCCATCTCCATCGTGTACATGGCGTTCGAGAACATCCTGGCCGCGGGTACCGGCGACGGGACGCCCGTGCGGCGCCGCTGGCTGATGGCGTTCGGCTTCGGTCTCGTGCACGGCTTCGGCTTCTCGTTCGCCCTGCGGGAGACCCTGCAGTTCGCCGGCTCGCACCTCGTGACGTCGCTCCTGGCCTTCAACGTGGGGGTCGAGCTCGGGCAGCTCCTCGTCATCGCGCTCGCCGTGCCGTTGCTCGAGCTGCTGTTCCGCTTCCTCGTCGCCGAGCGCGCCGGCATCATCGTGATCTCGGCTCTCGTGGCGCACACGAGCTGGCACTGGATGCTCGAGCGCTACGACGTGCTGAGCCAGTACCCCATCACGTGGGCGGCGCTGGCGAGCGCGCTCCTGATCGGCATCCTGCCGTGGCTGGTCGGGATGCTGGCCGCGGCGGCCGCGGCGCGGGCGGCGGTGCGCTACCTCCGGCGGCCGGGCCCGGTCGGCGGCGCGGCGGGGGCGGACTGACCGATGTGGCGGCACCGAAGACCGATCGCCCTGCTGGGCGCCGTGCTGACGATGGCGCTCGCCTCCCCCGCCCGCGCGCAGCCGGCGGATCCCGTTGCCGAATCCGCGGAGAGCCCGGAACCGCAACCTCTCCCCCGCGAGCCGGCGGCGGGCCTTTCTCTCGCTCCCGCCGAGCTGTATCGCGTCACCCCGCGGCGCACGGAGCAGGCGCCGCGCATCGACGGCCGGCTCGACGAGGAAGCGTGGAAGTCGGCCGCGATCGTCGACGCCTTCGTGCAGCAGGAGCCGTCCGAGGGCGATCCCGCCACGGAGGCGACCGTCGTCCGGTTGCTCTACGACGCGCGCGCCCTCTATATCGGGGTCGAGGCGTTCGACTCGCGCCCGGAGGCGGTGATTGCGACCGAGATGCGCCGCGACTCGCCGCGGCTCTTCGACGAGGACAACTTCCAGATCATCCTCGACACCTTCCGCGACCGTCGTTCCGGCTACATGTTCGTTACCAGTCCGCTGGGCGCGAAGCTGGAGCAGCAGGTGGCCGAGGAGGGCGAGGGGGGCTTCCGGGGCTCCAACAGCCCCAACGTCAACGTGAACTGGGACGGAGTGTGGGACGTCCGCGCCCGGCGCACTGCCGAGGGCTGGGTGGCGGAGATCGCCATTCCGATGGTGACGCTGCGCTTTCCCGACGCCGAGCGGCAGGTCTGGGGCGTCAACTTCATGCGCAACATCCGGCGCAAGAACGAGCAGGTCTTCTGGGCGCCGATCTCCAAGGAGTACACGCTGACGCGCGTCAGCCTCGCGGGGACGATGACCGGCATCCGCGACGTGAGCCGGGGCCTCGACCTGCGGATGACGCCGTACGCGCTGGGGGGTGGACGGCAGGAACGCGGCGAGGGTGGACTCGACGCGTCCGGGTTCGGGGACTACGGTCTGGACGTGAAGTACGGCGTGGCATCCGGGCTCAATCTCGACCTGACTCTGAACACCGATTTCGCGCAGGTGGAGGTGGACGAGCAGCAGGTCAACCTGACCCGCTTCCCCCTCTTCTTTCCGGAGAAACGGGACTTCTTTCTCGAGAACGCCGGCATGTTCAGCGTCGGTGCCCGCGGCAGCGGGTTCGGGCGCCTCGCCGACCTCTTCTTCACGCGGCGGATCGGGCTGTCGGACGCCGGCCAGCCGATCCCGATCGTGGGCGGGGCCCGGCTGACGGGCAAGACCGGACGCAACAACGTCGCGGCGATGAACATCACGACGCAGACCGCGTTCGGCCGCTCCGGGGAGAACTTCTTCGTCGGCCGATACAGCCGCGACATCCTGGCCCGGTCGAAGGTGGGCGGCATCGTGATCAGCAAAGACGCGGTCGACGGCGGACACTACAACCGGACGCTTGCGGCGGACACGACGCTGGCCGTGCACCGCAACCTGACCATGACCGCGTTCCTCGCCAAGACCGAATCACCCCGGGAGGCGCTGGCCGGACGCCGCCGCAGCCGCGCGGCGAGTTCGGGAGCGGCGTCCGGCGACATGGCCGGCTACGTCCGCGGCACGTGGCTCAGCCCGGGGTGGCACGTCTTCACCGAGTTCGCGGAGCTGCAGGACGATTTCAACCCCGAGGTCGGCTTCGTGCCCCGCGTCGGGATCCGGACGTCGGCGTTCCACGGCGAGTGGAATCCGCGCCCCGGCCGCTGGAACATTCGCATGCTCGACCCGATGTGGAACATCACCTACACCACCGACCTCCGCAACCGCCTGCTGACGCGTCGCATCCACAACATGGTCGGGACCTACTTCGAGGACGGCTCCTGGGTGATGGTCTACTACAACGATCACTTCGAGCAGCTCGACTTCCCGTTCCACATTCGTCCCGACGTCACCATCCCCGCCGGCACCTACCGCTTCGGCGAGTGGGTCTTCTCCTACAGCTCCGACCCGTCGCGGCGGGTGTACGGCCAGGCACGCTACTCGCCGCAGACCTTCTTCGGGGGCACGCGGACCGACGTGCAGGCGACGCTGGGCGTGCGGGCGACGAGCCGCCTGGCCGCGGAAGCGCTCTTCAACCGTAGCGACGTCGTGCTCCCCGGTGGCGCCTTCGTCGCCGACCTCGCCTCGCTGCGGGTCGACTTCACCATCTCGCCGCGCCTGACGCTGCGCACGCTCTCGCAGTACAACTCGACGACGAGCGAGCTCAGCCACAGCGTCCGCTTCAACTGGATCTACAGCCCCGGCAGCGACATCTACGTCGCCTACGACGAGCTCCGTCTCGACGGCGACCCGCTGATGCTCGACCCGCACATCCAGCGCTGGTCGGGTCTCCGCAGCCGGCAGCTCGCCGTCAAGATGACCTACCTGCTCTCGCGATAGGTTCGGCTTGTGCGGTAGAACCGGCGACGCAGCCGGCTCCGTGCCTGCACTAGTCGAGGGGCACGAGGCGGTCGGCCTCCACCACGACGGCTTCACTGATCTCCACGAGATGCCCCTGCGCAAGCCGGATGCGGATGCGGAGGTTGACCCGCTCCGGCGTGAGAATCTCCTCGGCGTAGTGCTCGACATGGGCACCGCTGCACTGGCTGACGACTTGGTGGATTCGTTGCAGGTAGGCACCCAGGAGCTCATGCAACATCGGCCAGGGACTTCTCGATTCGCCTCCGAATGTCCAGATAGTGGCGGTAGTCGTTCGCCCACTCGACGAATACGGCGTCATCCGACAACCGGCCCTGACTGTACTGGTTGAAGAAGTCCTCGGAGGCCATACGATGCTCGTTCTCGTAGGTGCTCAACCGCTTCGCCACCGCGATCAGCGCGTCGAGGAGCGAGGTGTATGCTACGGTCTGCTCTTGCATGTACGCCCCGTGAGTAGCCGCTATCAGGGCGCGCCCCGGTCCGCGTAGATGATCTCGCGGAGCTCCCGCCACGAGTACTCTTCGAGGGGATCGGGCGCATCGGGATCACCCGTGCTCAAGTCCCGCAATCGGTACGGGGGTCGGTCCGCCGACTTCGCCAACACTCGGCGATCAGCGTCCTCCTCAGCGCCTGCTGGTGCCCGCGCCGTTCCGGCACGCCGCGCTTGCATTCCCCGAGCATAGCGGATCGGGGGTCGCGGCCCCGTCTTCGAGCGAGACACTACCCTCATCGGCAGCGCTCACCCCCGTGATGAACGACAGCTCCACGTGTGCGTCACAGTCCTTGAGGGTGCCGTACAGGCCGCGCAGGTCATCGCGATTGGTCCGCGCCTGCGCCGGCTCGTCCAGCGCGTCGAGGATCGGCTTGTCGTACTCGTCCACCAGCACCACCACCCGCCGGCCGCTACGCCGGTGCAGCGTTTCCAGCAGCGCGGCGAGGCGCCCCGGCGCCGGCCCGTCACGGGACGGTGCGGGCGGGTGCCCGCGCACCGCATCGAGCAGGCGAGCGAACGGTCCCGGCCTCGCCCGGCGTTCAGCCGCATCGAGCTGTCGCAGGACGCTGGCGCGCAGTTCGTCGGGCCGCTTGAAGTTGCCGCCGCCGAAGCTGAGCCGCACCACCGGATGACGCCGCGACCAGTCCCAGGCATCGTGGACATCGAGGCCCCGGAACAGACCTTCGGCGCCCTCGTACAACTCCTTGAGCGTGTCCACGAACAGGCTCTTGCCGAACCGCCGGGGGCGCGACAGGAAGTAGTGCTTGCCGGCGTCGTCGGCCAGCCGCCGGGCGTAGGCGGTCTTGTCGACGTAGTAGCAGCCCTCCTCCCGGATCTCCCGGAACGTCTGGATGCCGATGGGGAGCCTGCGCCGGGCCATGGGGCGATTCACGACCGCTGCCGCGTTCGCGTCCGTTCGGCTCCCCATGCCTACTCCCGTTCGATTACCGCCGTTGCCACCGAGACGACCCGGCGAGCATCGGCGAGGGCGCGTTCCGCGTCCTCCCGCGAGTAGTGCTCGGTCGGGATGAAGTCGATGTCGCCGTAGAACGACAACTCGCGGTCCTTGCGGAGAGCGGCGGAGATGGCCGCCAGGTCGTCCACCTCGGCTGCGACGGAATCCGGTAGCCGCTCGCGATGCTCGCGCAGGATGCTGCCGACGTCGTGCCAGCGCGGAGGTTCGACCCCGACCTGTCGCAGCATGCCCTTGAGCGCCAGCTCGACTATCTCCTGCGCTTCCCGGACTACGTCCGAGTACGACTCCTCTTCGAGCAGCACGGGCAGGATCTTGAGCCGCTTGGTCGCCTTGAGCAGGTAGCTCTCGGCCAGGGAGCCGTTGGTCATGGCGGGGCTCGCGCGGAAGGTGCCGGCTTCAGAACAGCTCGATCACGTCGCCCCAGCGGTAGTCGGGCTTCAGGTCCCAGTACCAGGCGCCGCCGCGCCAGACGCGGCGGGATCCGAGTTCCCGCAAGCGGTGCCGCAGTCGGTCGAGCACCCCGGCCAGGCAACCGTCCGGGTCGTGGAGGATCCGGGCGTCCTCCGTCATGTCGAGCAGCAGCGGGGTCCCGCGCGCCAGCTCCGCTGGCGTCTTGAAGATCGGCGAAAGCTCCGGACGGAGGCCTGCCGCACGCGCCGCGGCGAGGCCCGGAGCGACTGCCTCCTCGACCGCCCGGAAGTCCTCGACGCGGGGGAACCGGCGCGCCGGCAGCCCCTCCGCCACGATCAGCAGGTCGACGTCGGAGTCGAAGCGCGGCGCGCCGCGGCCGACCGACCCGTAGACGGCAACCGACGCCAGACGGTCGCCGTAGTGGCGGCGGCACGCCTCGACCAGATCCACGAGGATCGCCTCGTACGCCGCGTGCATTCCGC
Source organism: Acidobacteriota bacterium (assembly GCA_026708265.1). Classification (GTDB taxonomy): domain Bacteria; phylum Acidobacteriota; class Vicinamibacteria; order Vicinamibacterales; family UBA8438; genus JAGWAJ01. The sequence continues at coordinate 22,971 of JAPOVI010000063.1, read as the reverse complement.
GATTATAGGCGGCGCGCGTTGTCTTCCCGTCCGAAACCCACTACGGTGGAGATCGTGCCGCCGGCCGCGCCGGCAGAAGGAGCAATTGCATGGAAGACATCCCGATCGTCGACTTCAAGCGCGTCAACGTACCGCGCATCCCGCGCGGCGTGGCGACGCTCGCCGTCGCCGGCCTCGTCGCCCTGCTCGTGGGGTTCAACTCGCTCTACCAGATCCAGCCGGAGGAGGTGGGCGTGGTGCTCCGCTTCGGGCAGTACGTCCGGACGACGGACCCGGGCCTCCGGACGAAGATCCCGTTCGCGGAAGAGGTGCTGAAGGTCCCGGTGCAGCGGCAGCTCAAGCAGGAGTTCGGCTTCCGCACCATCGACGCCGGCATCCGGACGCAGTACGCCTCCGAGCGGCTGTTCGCCGACGAGGCGGTGATGCTGACCGGCGACCTGAACGTCGCCGTCGTCGAGTGGATCGTGCAGTACCGGGTGGCGGACCCGTACCTCTTCCTCTTCAAGGTCCGCAACCTCGACGACACCTTCCGCGCCATGAACGAAGCCGTGATGCGGGAGGTCGTCGGCGACCGGACGGTCACCGAGGTGCTGACCGTCGGGCGGCAGGAGATCGAGTCCCGCGTCGGGGAGCGGCTCCAGAGCCTCGCCAACCAGTACGAGATGGGGATCACGATCGACCAGGTCGTGCTGCAGGACGTCAACCCGCCCGATCCCGTCAAGCCGTCATGGGACGAGGTCAACCAGGCGCAGCAGCAGCGCGACCGGATGATCAACGAGGCCAGGGCCGAGTACAACCGCGTCATCCCGCGGGCCCGCGGCGAGGCGGAGCAGACGGTGCTCCAGGCCGAGGGCTACGCGCTCGACCGCGTCAACCGCTCCGAGGGTGACGCGGTCCGCTTCACGGCCATCTACAGCGAGTACCGGCGTGCGCCGGAGGTGACCCGGCGCCGGCTGTACCTCGAGACGATGCAACGCATCCTCCCGCAGGTCGGCCGGAAGCTGTACGTCGACCAGGACACGACCGGCGTCCTGCCGCTGCTGTCGCTCGACGGCACCCCGACGCGTCCGATTCCCAATACGACCCCTGTCGCGGGAGGTGGCCAGTGAAGCGCTCCACTACGACCCAGATCGCCGTCGGCCTCGCCGTGCTCGTCCTCGTCGCGCAGTCGCTCTACACCGTCAGCGAGACCGAGCAGGTCATCCTGACGCAGTTCGGCGAGCCGGTCGGCGACCCGGTGATCACGCCGGGCCTCCACTTCAAGCTGCCGTTCATCCAGCGGCCCAACTTCTTCGAGAAGCGCTTCCTGGAGTGGGACGGGAGCCCCAACCAGGTGCCGACCCGCGACAAGCGCTTCATCTGGGTCGACACCTACGCGCGGTGGCGCATCACCGATCCGCTGCTCTTCTTCCAGCGCCTCCGGGACGAGCGCGGCGCGCAGTCGCGCCTCGACGACATCCTCGACGGCGAGACGCGGAACGCAGTGGCCCGCCACGACCTGATCGAGCTCGTGCGGAGCAGCAACCGCGACCCGGACGACGTGCCGATCGAGTCCGAGGAGGAGGCCGTCATCCTGGAGGCGATCGAGCGCGGCCGGCAGGAGATCACGCGCGACATCCTCGCCACCGCGGCGGAGCGGACGGCCGACCTCGGCATCGAGCTGCTCGACCTGCGCCTGAAGCGGATCAACTATGTCGAGGAGGTTCAGAAGGACGTCTTCGCGCGCATGATCGCCGAGCGGCAGCGGATCGCCGAGCAGTTCCGCTCCGAGGGGCAGGGCGAGTCGGCGCGCATCCACGGCGAGCGCGAGCGCGAGCTGGCGCAGATCCAGTCCGAGGCCTACCGGCGGGCCGAGGAGCTGCGCGGCGAGGCCGACGCCGAGGCGACGCGCATCTACGCCGATGCCTACAACCGCGACGCCGATTTCTACGCGTTCATGAAGTCGCTCGAGACCTACGAGCAGACGATGGACCCGGAGACCTTCTTCATCCTCGGGACCGACAGCGAGCTGCTCCAGTACCTCGAACGCACGCGCTGACCCGGGGCACGAAGGTCGGCCGTCGACTCCTTCCCGGACGCCGGCGGGTCCGCCGTCGGCGCCCGGTAGGAGCCGGCGCCTCGGAACGCGCCAGACCGGCTCGCGGTCGCGTCAGTCGGGGAGGGCAAAGACGAAGAGGTTGTTCCCGGCGCTCGGGCGCAGCTCCGGCGTGAGGCGCCCGTGCGCCGTCGTCGTGCCGGCCGTGCCGGTGCTCACGGCGACGTACTGACGTCCTCCGACGGCGTAGGTGATCGGGAAGCCGGTCACGGCCGACCCGAGGTTGATTTCCCAGAGCGTCTCCCCCGTCTCCTGGTCGAGGGCCCGGAAGCGTCCGTTGCCGTCGCCGCCGAAGACGAGCCCGCCGCCGGTGGCGACCAGCGAGGTGGTGGCGGCGCGTTGCTCGTGCACCCAGGTGATGGCGCCGGTCTCGGCCGAGATCGCCTGGACCGTCCCCACCTGGTCCGTGCCCGGCGCGATCTCGTGCCGCACCGCCAGCGCATAGAGCGACGACCCGGCGTCGTCGCCCGTCGTCGCCATCATCCGCGCGCAGACGTTGCGCAGCGGCATGTACATCATGTTGGTCAGGGGGCTGTAGGCGCCGGCCTCCCAGTCCTTGCCGCCGAACCACGTCGGGCAGGCCAGCACCTGCTGGCCGGTGCCGGTGAAGGTGACCTCGGCATTCTCGGACACCTCGCCCGTCGCTCCGTCGATGCTGCTGACCACGTTCTGGGTGATGGTCGGCGTGGCCCACAGGAACTCCCCCGTCTCCCGGTCCAGGGTGTAGACGATGCCGGTCTTGCCCGGGATGCCGGTCAGCACGCGGCGCGTCTCCCCCCGCTCGATCCGCGGATTGACCCAGGCCACGGACGGGTCGGGAGCCACCGCGGTGTCGACGAGGATCCGCTCGAAGGGGTGATCGAGGTCCCAGTGGTCGTTGAGGTGCTGGTAGTACCAGCGGATGTCGCCGGTGTCGCCATCGAGGGCGAGGGTGGAGTTGTGGTAGAGGTGCTTGTTGGCGATCCCTCCGAGCATGAACTTCGGCGCCGGGGAGGTGACGGACGTCCCGATGTAGACCAGGTTGAGATCCGGGTCGTAGCTCGGGACCATCCAGGTGCCGACGTGGCGCCGCTCCTCGAACGGGACGCCGCCCCAGGTCTCGTCGCCGGGCTCGCCGGGCGCCGGGATCGTCCGCCGCCGCCACAGCTCCTCCCCCGTGACCGCATCGTGGGCGGTGATGACGCACGCATCCGGTCCGCCGGCCGGCAGGCAGCCGCGCCCCGAGTAGATCTTCCCGTTCGCCACGATCGGGCCCGACGTCTGGTGGGCGGGATGGACCCGGTAGTCGAGGATCTCGGTCTCCCAGGCGAGCCGGCCGGTGGCCGCGTCGAGGGCGAACACGTAGTCGTCCGAGCTGGTGTCGATGATCGTCGAGCCGTAGATGGCGAGGTTGCGGTTGTGATCGCTCAGGCCGGGCAGCAGGTACTCCTCGAGGTCGTCGGGCCGCTCGCGGCGGTACTCCCAGAGGAGGTCGCCGCTGGCGGCGTCGAGCGCCTGGACGACGTCCCGCGGGTTGGGCACGTAGAGGATGCCGCCGTAGGCGAGCGGTGTGCCCTGCTGCGTGCCCGGGCCAAGCGCGCGGGTCCAGACCATGCGGAGGTCGGCCACGTTGTCGCGGTCGATCCGGTCGAGGGGGCTGCAGCCCCACCCGTCGAGCGTCCGGCGCCACATCAGCCAGTCTTCCGGCGCCGGGTCCTGCAGCATCTCGTCGGTCACCGGAACGAAATCGGAGGTCGCCTCCTGCGCGGCCGCCGCGGCCGGTGCCGCGGCCGGGAGCGCGATGGCGAGCACGAGCGCGGCGAACGGCGTGCGGTCTCTGGGGTGCATGTCGAGATCCTCCTCCCGCCGAGGGTGGGCACATCCGCGGTGCGCCCGCCCATCATACGGAACTGTCGCGTGGGGGTCAGATGGCTCGGGTCGAGAGCGGCGCGTGGCGGTGGGCCATGGTCGCGTGGCGGTGGGCTATAGTCTCGTGACCTTGGGGGGGGCAGAGCGCGATGACGACCGAAACCAATCGGCGGTGGCTTCTCGCGTCGCGGCCGCAGGGCATGGCGACGGAGTCGAACTTCGAGCGGCGCGACGAGCCCCGCCCCTCGGTGACCGACGGCCAGCTTCTGGTCCGCACCCTCTACCTCTCCGTCGACCCCGCGATGCGGGGCTGGATGACCGAGGATCCCGACTACGTGGCCCCGATACCGCTCGGCTCCGTGATGCCCTCGGGCGGCCTCGGGCAGGTCGTCGAATCTCGCCACGACGACTTCCGGCCCGGCGACTTCGTCTCGGGCCTGCTCGGCTGGCAGGACTACCACCTGACCGACGGACGGGGGGCCGCGCCGCTCGCGACCTTCGAGCCCGTGCATCCGCTGCCGACGTACCTCGGCACGCTCGGCGGCACGGGGCTCACCGCCTACTTCGGAATGCGCGAGGTCGCCCGCCCCAAGGAGGGGGAGACGGTCGTCGTCTCCGGCGCGGCCGGCGCGACCGGGTCGGTCGCGGTGCAGATCGCCAGGATCCTGCAATGCCGGGTGATCGGCATCGCCGGCGGCGCCGCGAAGTGCCGTTGGCTCACGAAGGAGCTCGGGCTCGACGGCGCCATCGACTACAAGACGGAGGACGTCGGGGCTCGCCTGAACGAGCTCTGCCCCGGCGGCGTCGACGTCTATTTCGACAACGTCGGCGGTCCGACGCTCGGCGTCCTGCTCGATCGCATGAACCGCTGGGGACGCATCGCCGTCTGCGGCATGATCTCCGGCTACAACGCGGGCTCGCCGCAACCGGGCCCCGCGAACCTGTTCCGGCTGATCACGCGGCGCATCCGCATGGAGGGCTTCCTCGTTCCGGACTACGCCCCCCGCTTCAAGGAGGCGCGCCGCGAGCTCTCCGCCTGGCTCGCCACCGGGGCGCTCCGCTCGCAGGAGGACGTCCGCGAGGGGTTCGAGAACATTCCCGCGACCTTCCTCGACCTGTTTCGGGGCGGGAATACCGGCAAGCTGATGGTCAGGCTGGCCGACCCGCCGACCCGGGCGGGCTGAGCCGCCGACCGTCCGGACAGCCCCCGAGCGACCGTTGCGGCGGCGGTTGCCCGCCCCCCCGCAATCGACCATACTGGCGCGCGGTCGACGAGCCTGGAGGATTCAGTGGCGCAACTCACCCGACGCGAATGGCATCGGCTGACGCTCGGCGGCCTGGCCGCGACCGCCGCCGGCGTCCTTCCCGGGCCGGCCCGCGGGGCGGCCCCGGGAAGGACGCCGGCGGCGGCCGAATCCCGCTTCGGCGGCGTTCTCATCGGCCTCCAGAGCTTCAGCTTCCGCGACATGACCCTCGACGAGGGGATAGCGGCGATGCAGCAGCTCGGGATCACGAGCTGCGAGCTGTGGGAGTTCCACGTCGAGCCGCGGGAGCTGCGCCGGCCCGAGAACCGGGAGCGCCTGCGGCGCTGGCGGACGACCGTCCCGCTCGACCACTTCGAGCGGATCGGCGCGCGGTTCGAAGATGCCGGCATCGGGCTGAGCGCCTACAACCTCAGCTTCAAGGATCACTTCTCGGACGCCGAGATCGCCCGCGGCTTCGAGATGGCGGCGGCGCTCGGGGCCCCGGCCATCACGGCTTCGGCCCAGATGAACAGCGTGCCGCGCATCGCCCGCTACGCCGAGCGCTTCGGCATGCCGGTGGCGATGCACAACCACTCGCGCATCGATCCCAACGAGTTCGCAACACCGGACGACTTCGCGCGGGCGATGGAGATCGGCGGCGCGGCCCCGATTGCCGTCAACCTCGACATCGGCCACATGGTGGCGGCCAACCACGATCCACTCGCCTACCTGCGGGGCAACCACGAGCGCATCGTCACGATCCACCTCAAGGACCGGCGGCGCGACCAGGGCCCCAACACCCCCTGGGGCGAGGGCGACACGCCGATCCGGGAGACGTTGCTGCTGCTGCGCGACGAGGGCTGGGACATCCCGGCGAACATCGAGTACGAGTACGCGGGCGGCGACACGCTGACCGAGCTCGGCCGCTGTCTCGACTACTGCAAGGAGGTGCTCGGCGTCGGCGACGGCCGGGCGGCCGGCGCCTGGCGGCCGCTCTTCGACGGGACGTCGACGGCTGCCTGGCGCGGCTACCAGCGGGACGCGTTGCCGGACGGCTGGCGGATCGTGGACGGCGCGCTCGCGCGGGTCGGACCGGGAGGCGACATCGTCACCGTCGACGAGTTCGAGAGCTTCGAGCTCCGCTTCGAATGGCAGGTCGAGGCGGGCGGCAACAGCGGGGTCTTCTTCGGCGTGAAGGAGGAGATCGACGGCCCGGTCTGGTTCAGCGGCCCGGAGTACCAGATTCTCCACAACGCGGGGCACCGCGACGGCGAGGCGCCGATCACCTCCGCCGGCAGCAACTATGCCGTGCATCCTCCTGCCCGCGACGTCACGCGTCCCCCGGGCGAGTGGAACCGGTCGCGGCTCGTCGTCGAGCGGGGCCGGGTCGAGCACTGGATGAACGACACGCATCTGCTGACCTACGAGCTCGACAGCGCCGACTGGCAGGCGCGCGTCGCCGCGAGCAAGTTCGCGGACCTTCCGAGCTACGGGCGCATCCGCCGCGGCCGCATCGCGATCCAGGACCACGGCGATCCCGTGCGCTTCCGCGACATCCGGATCCGGGAGCTCGAATGACCCTTGCGCCCGCGCGGGCCGTTACCGCCCGGCAGGCGCCCTCCTGGCGCCCGGCCCCCCGCGTGCGCCCAGCTCTCGGCATGCGCCCCGCGGGCCGTGCGCGCCCCGCGGGCGGGAGCCACGGGGTCCGCCGGCCGTCCTGACCCCGAGACCGTCCCATGCCGCCAAGCGTGCGCTTTCGGCTCTCCACGATGATGTTCCTCCAGTACTTCATCTGGGGGGCATGGTCGGTGCCGCTCGGCACCTATCTCGGCGGGCCGCTGGCGTTCGAGGGCGAGCAGATCGGCCTCGTCTTCGGCACGACGGCCATCGCGGCCATGGTCTCGCCCTTCTTCGTCGGCATGGTCGCGGACCGGTTCTTCGCCACGGAGCGGCTGCTCGCGGTGTTGCACGTCGCCGGCGGCGCGTTGCTCTTCGCGACGTCGCAGCAGGCGTCGTTCGGTACCTTCTACGGCGTGCTGCTCGCCTATGCGCTCTGCTACATGCCGACCCTGGCGCTCTCGAACGCGATCGCGTTCCGCCAGATGGCGAATCCGGGCCGGCAGTTCCCGGCCGTTCGCGTGCTCGGGACGATCGGCTGGATCGCGGCGGGTCTGGCGGTCGGGTTCCTCGCCCTCGAGGACACCGCCCGCCCCCTGCAGATCGCCGCTGCCGCGTCGGTTGTGCTCGGCGTGTTCTGCCTCGCGCTGCCGCACACGCCGCCGGCGCGGGCCGCAACGCGCGTCACGGCGCGCGACGTGCTCGGCCTGGACGCGCTCCGTCTCCTGCGGGAGCGATCGTTCGCGGTCTTCGTCGTCGGCTCGTTCCTCGTCTGCATCCCGCTGCAGTTCTACTACACGTTCGCCAACCCGTTCCTGAACGAGATCGGGGTCGAGAACGCAGCCGGCAAGATGACCCTCGGCCAGGTATCCGAGATCGGTTTCATGGTGCTGATGCCCTGGCTGCTCGTCCGCCTGGGCGTCAAGCGGCTCCTGCTGGTCGGGATGTTCGCGTGGGCGCTGCGCTACGTCCTGTTCGCGTACGGCGACCCGGGGCCGGCCGTGTGGATGCTCTACGGCGGCATTCTCCTGCACGGCATCTGCTACGACTTCTTCTTCGTGACCGGCCAGATCTACGTGGACACGAAGGCGCCGGCCGACCTGCGGGCGGCTGCGCAGGGATTCCTCGCCTTCGTCACGCTGGGCGCGGGAGGGTTGATCGGCACGTGGCTCGCCGGCCGTGTCGTCGACGCCTACGCAGTCTCCGGAGGGACGGCTGCGCACCAGTGGGGTGCGATCTGGCTCGTCCCCGCAATCTGGTCCGCCGTCGTGCTGCTGCTCGTCGCGGCCTTCTTCACGCACCGCGAGCGGCCGGCACCGCGATCCGAGGCGGCGGCGGTGGCGGCCTGACCGAACCCGCGGACGCAGCGGGCGCCGCGGCCTCGTGCCGTGGCGCATGGGGTACGATGTTCGTCGCGCGGGCCCCGACGGGGCGCAGCCGGGTGGTGGGAATCGGCCCCCACCAGGCCTCTCCCCAGCGGCCCGCACTGCGGGTAGCGATACGATGTCCTCCAGCGACACACCGACGCGGCCGGCCGCGGCCCCGGCCTTGGACGCCAAGCGGATCTGCGTCTACCTGGGTGGCAACCTGGGGCGGGAGCAGCGCTACATCGACGAAGCCCAGACGCTGGGTCGCCTGATGGCGGCAGACGGCATCGGGCTGGTGTACGGCGGGGCCCGCGTCGGGCTGATGGGCGTGCTCGCCCGCACCGTCCTCGACTGCGGCGGGTCGGTCACCGGTGTCGTTCCCCGTCAACTCTCGTATCAGGACCTCGCGCTCGACAGCCTGAGCGAGTTGCATGAGGTCGATACGATGCACGAGCGCAAGCACCTGATGCAGTCGCTCGCCAACGCCTGTCTCGCGCTGCCCGGAGGCTTCGGCACTCTCGAGGAGATGTTCGAGGCGCTTACCTGGTCACAGCGGCCGCTCGAGCTGCACGAGAAGCCGTGCGTCTTCCTCAACGTGGACGGCTACTACGACCACCTCTTCGAGTTCCTGGATCACGCGGTCGAGCGGGGGCTTCTGCTCCCGGCGAATCGGGCGCTCGCCCTGCAGGCGCCGACCGCGGAATCCGCGATGCAGGTGATTCAGAAGGCCTGGGCGGACGAGGAGGCGGCGATGCTGCAGGTCATGCGCGCGTACGAGCCGTGACCGCCGCGGTCAGGCCGAGCCGCTCGCCGACGCCTCGCGCGACTCGGTGATCGGAATGATCCGATCGAAGCCGCTGATCCGGAACACCTCCTGGATGTGATTCTTCATCGCGCAGAGGACGAGCGATCCATCGGCGGTCTTGAGCGCCTTCGCCGCGATCAGCAGCACGCGCATGCCCGCGCTGCTGATGAAGTCGAGGCGGCTGAAGTCGACGATCAATCGCCGCTCCCCGCCGCCGATGCGCTCCATCACGATCGACTCGAATGCTCGGGCGTTGCTGCTGTCCAGCCGCCCGACCGGGAGCAGTACCAGCGCGTCGTCCGTCCGTTCTTCCGCCACTTCGATGTTCATCGGTGCTCCTCGTCGCTCTGCCGGCGGCCCTTCGAGGTCGCCGGGTTGAGATCGTGCTCCAGGGTCAGGCGGTTCCGGCCGTTCTCGTACTCGTAGGTCACGCGATCCGCGAACGTCTTGATGATGTGCAACCCCAGTCCCCCTATCGGCCGCCGCTCGACCGGGGCGTCGACGTCGGGGGGTGCGGCTGCCGTCGGATCGAAGCGGCGCCCATTGTCTACCGTGGTGAGCACGAGCGCATTGCCGTCGATGCGCACCGTCACCTCGATCCTCGGGCTCGCGACTCCGTCGAAGCCGTAGGTGACGGAGTTCGTGATCAACTCGTCGAGGGCCAGGTTGACCATGTAGACCTTCGGGTGCGGCAGGCGATTCGCGTCGCCGAACTCCTCCACCATCCGCGACAGGCTGCGCACCGCCGACAACCGGGGCGCGAGCGACACGTGGAACTCGTCCATCATGATCGAGCTCCTCCTCGCCGGGCGAGCCGGTCGCGCCCGCCAATCCGGCCCGCCGCCGGCCCTGACCGGAGCGCCGGGATTCTGCGCCCGCGCGACATTCCGGCAGCGCGCTCCTACGGCGCGGACTCCGCCCGCTCGCCGAAGGAGAGCCATGTGCCGCGGAGACCGGTCTGGCCGATCCCGGGCCGGGTCCAATCGCATACTCCGCCGGCGAAAACCTCCCGCAGCTCGGCTTCTTCCTCGGCCGTGAAAGCGGCCGCGTAGTCGGCGGGATCGACCGGCTTCGTGCGGCACTTGATGACGTCGCTCGCCACCGGCGCGCCCGCGACCTCGCGCGGTCCCGGTGCCGACGGGTAGAGTTCCTCGCAGCGGCCGCTACCCCGCACCTGCTCCTCCACGATGCGGACCGGGTCGTCGTCGCGCGACCAGCAGGCGTCCACCAGATCGGACGGACGGGCGCGGATCACGCGTTCGACGCGCGGATCGCTCGACGCTTCCGCGGCCAGGTTCGCCAGCCAGCGGTCCATCTGCGCCAGCGCTCCTCGGAGCACCGGGCTGCGGCTGCTGTAGAGGCCGTGGCGGTCGTCCTCGACCAGCATCACGTGGTTGTCGGTCCTCCCGTTCGCCTTGCGCAAGCGCTCGCGCATCGAGAACGAGTGATAGCGCACGTGCACGTCGCCGTTCTCCCGGTCGTCGCTGTAGGCGCGGTAGTCGATGATCGGGGTGTCGGCCAGGCCGCCCCCCCCGCTGGTCAGCCGGCCGGTCTCGTAGGCGAGGCGGATGGCTTCCGCGTCGGCCACCGTCCGTTCGGCCCGGAAGCGACCGTCCTGGTCGTAGCCGCCGATGCGCCGGTTGAGATCCAGGAACTGCTCCGGCGTGATGACCCCGTCGTTCAGCGCGGCGAGGCCGTACTGGACGCCGGTGTTGTCGAGCGGGCGGCGGGCGAAGCCGGTCTCCGCGTCGCGCCCGTACACGTTGACATAGTGACTGTAGACGTCGCAGCGCGCGCCGTCGGGGTTGCCGGTCGGGTGGTACCGGAGGTGCTCGGGCAGGACGTCCGGGCAGAACTCGCCGACGTGGACCCGCCCCGCGTTGCGCGAGACGTTCGGCATCGTGGCCAGCGTGAGGAACCCGGCGACGGCCCGCTGCTGCTCGTCGGTGAAGCTGACGGTCGCGGTCTCGCGGAAGTAGCGGTCGAGAAGGCGGGCGTCGGTGACCATCGGGATGGTGCCGAAGCCGACGTCCGGGAAGCTGCAGCCCGGAATGATGCCGTCGAGCAGGCCGGGATAGTTGTCGGCGATCTGGTGGTTCTGGTACGACCCGCCGGAGCAGCCCCACCCGATCGTGTAGCGCGGCGGCCCGTAGGCCTCGATGAAGCGCTCCTTGACGAGCATCATCGTTTCCGCCGCCAGCAGGTCGTTGCAGTTGTTGCCGTAGACGTTGAGGCTGGCCGACGCAACCGCGTAGCCCCGGCTCAGCATCACGTCGTCGGTCACGCCGCCGGTGCGCGCTCCCTGGCGGTACCAGCCGTTCACGCAACCCCCGCCCAGCGTGTAGATGAGGCGGCCGTTCCATCCGGGCGAGGCGGTCCACGGATCCGGCTCCGGATGGCCGGCGCCCGGGGCGTGCAGCATCGCGATCTGGTATATGGCCCGGTTGGCGGTGCCGGTCTCGATGCGGACGACGTACGGCACCTCCCGGCCGCCGAGGGTCGTCGAGGCTACGTCGGCCGGCAGCGTGGCCGGATCCGCGAGCGGCGCGAGCGTGTCCGAACCCGTCGCGCGGTAGACGTAGTCGACCCGGCGGGGGACCGAGCAGTGCTCGTCGAGCGGCGCTCCGAGCTTCGCCCCCGACGGCAATTCGAACGCCTCGGTCTCGCAGACGAACGGCTCTTCATGCGGCCCCGAGAAAACCGGACCCTCGCCCGGGTGGTTGACGAGCGTCGCCGTCGTCGCCGGACCGTCCCCGAGCGTCGCCGTCACGGTGTTGGAACCGAGTTGCAGCCGGTTCACGAGCCCCAGCAGCCGCTGGCCGGCCGGGTCCGGACGGAACGCCGGCGTAGCGTCCGCGCCGTTCACCGTGACACGTACGTCCGCCGCTGAGGCGCCCGAGGGGAGGGAGACGGCCAGCAGCGCGTCCCCGCCGCTGACCATGTCCGGCCGGCTCGACAACACGGTCAGTTCCGCCTCGCCGTCCGCGGCGCGCGCCGCGCCCGGCGATCCGCCCAACAGGCCGAGCGTCAGCAGGCCGACCACCGACCCGCGCGCGACGATTCCGCGCTTCCGCATGGCTCGCTCTCCTCTCGCCCACTTCCGCCCAAGACTACACGCATCAGTCCCACGCCAGCGCGGACCGACGAGCGAGCGCCGCCCCCGGACGGGCCGGGCCGCCCGGGCGCGGCATGCGATGCGTGGGAATGACGGGGTTCGCTACTTGAGCGCCGAGTAGTCGGAAGCGCTCATCATGATGACCTCGGCCCCCTCGAGCGGCGCCGGGTACTTGGCCAGGAGCTCGTCCCAGTCCGGGTCACCGCGGAACCCCTCCCAGACCTCGGTCCGGTGCGCGCGGTCACGATAGGCGAGCATCCAGATCAGGGTGTTCGGATTGTCGAGGCTCTGCCAGACGGCGACGATCTCCGCGCCGTGCTTCTCGAAGATCGACACTTCCCCGTTGCGGAATCGATCGTGCAACTCGTCGATGCCGCCGGTCGTCTTGCCGTCCTCGGTAACGGCCGGGCGGGCCGTGTACATGCGGATCTCGAAGCAGCGGGAGTCGTCCGCCACGTTGCCCTTCAGCTCGGCCGAGAGGCCACCGGCCGGACCGCACGGCGGCGGCGGCGCGTCCTGGGCGCTCGCGGCGCCGGTGAGCGCGAAGGCGACGACGACGGCGAGAAAGACTGATCGCATCACTGATCTCCCTCCGGTGTGGATTCCCCGGTCCGCGGCGTCTTCGCGACGCGCGGACGCGCCCGTCCGCGAGGGCGGAGCGCGACCGCATTGTATGGCAGGCGGTCCCGCGCGGAAAGGGCCGGCCGAACGCGGAGCCTGCGACGGGTTGGGCGGCGCTGGGACGGTGCGCCCGCGCAGACTCCCGACGCGACCGCAAGGTCGCGCTACGGCCCCGGCTCCCGGGGCGGGCCGAGGCGCTTCCAGAAGATGGTGGTGCGCACCACCCCCCCGTCGACGGTTGCGGGCGGTGGTTCGAGCACGAGCTGCCCGCCGCGCCGCGCGAACCTGCGGCGCGTTTCGCTGCCGACGCTTCCGGCCTCGAGGTGACCGATGCGGGCGTGCACGACGACGTCCTCTTCCTCCAGTACGCGAAACGGTCCGAAGTAGCTCAGGTAGCCTCCGATGGCGGCTTCGGCCTCGGCCGACGTAGGCGACCCGGCGTAGGAAGGCCGATCCGCACGCATCAGGTGGACCGCCATGTGACCGGAGGGCATGTACATCAGGTAGCCCGCGGCATACTCGTCGGCCGTGAGCTCGTCGCCGTCATCGCTGCGCCGCTCGATGCGGTCGATCTCCCAGAACCCGAGAAGCGGCCGGGCCGACTCCCCGGTGCTCGCATCCCGCTCGACCCGTTCCCAGACGTAGTGCAACTGGAGGCCGGTGGTGCCGTACCCGCAGCCGCGGTCGGTGACGAACGAGTCGGGGCACCGCAGCGGCGGCATCAGGGCCAGGCGGTCCTCCGCCAGCTCGTACCGCAGCAGCGTCTCGGTTCCCGTCAGGCTCGGGTCGAGGCTCCCGGCGATCCGGTGGGTCAGGTGACCGGCCTGCTCGTCGACCGCGAAGCGTCCGAAATCGGCCGTGTAGCGCGCGAGGGCGGCGAGCGGCGCATCGGGGCCGGTCGCGGCCTGCGTCTCCATGGTCTCGCGCTGCACGACGCGACCGAAGTGCTCGCCGTCGTACATCAGGTAGCCCACGGCCGGCCCCGCACCGATCCCGCGGTGGACGAAGCCGGGAAGCGGATCTCCGTTGTGATCGCGGCGCTCTACCCGCACGAGCCGCCACGTCCCGGTGAGATTCGCCCGCAGGTCGGGCGGAGCGGGGGCTCGGGAGGCATCGGCCAGGCGCTCCGGTTGCTCCGCCGGCGGCGGCGCATCGCAGCCGGCGAGGGCCCCGGCCAGCAACGCAGCGGCCACGCCTGCTGCCGCGCGCCGATCCCGTGGTGTGCGTATCGCGGGCATCGCTCCTCCCCGGCTGCCAGCCGCCGATCGACTCTCCCGCCCACTCTACCCGTTGCCGCGCGCCCGTGGGCCTCGGGCGTTCGCCCGATGGCTGCCCGGAAGCCCGGGATTGCCCGGCGGGTCGCGCCGCACAGGGGATAGAATCCGCGCCGAGGGAACGGCGGCGAGGCGGCGGGCGCCAGGGCCTGCCGCCGGCCACGTCCCCACCGCGGCGCGACGGAGAGGAGCACACGCCATGACCCAAGGTGACGGTGGTCCGCGGCGGACCGTGGCCAGGCGCGGATTGCGGGCGGCGGCGGCGACGACGCTGGCGGCCCTCGCGCTGGCGACGGGTGGGTCTCCCGGCCGCATGGCCACGGCTCAGCCGGCCGGCGGCGACGTCGGCGATCCGCTTCGGGAACTGGTCAGCCGCCTCGACCTGGAGCGCTACAAGGCGGTCATCCGGGGCCTCGCCGCGTTCGGCGACCGCCGCCAGGGCACGGAGCGCAATCGCGATGCCGTCGACTGGATCGAGGCGCGGCTCGAGGAGACCGGCTGTCCGACCGAGCGTCTCCACTACACCTACGAGCCGCCGCCCCCCCGTACGGATCGGCCGGCCGCTCCGCGCCGCAGGGAGACGCCCGATCCGGCCGCCCCCACGCCGACGGGGGCCCGGGTCGGACGCAACGGCAGCGGGCCCGGCGGAAGCTCCATCTTCGGCTACCGGGCGCGAACCGGCGTCGCCCGCGACCCGCAAGCCCAGCCGGACGAGCGACTTCGGGCCCTGAACCTCGAGGCACCGGCGCCCGGCCCGCGCTCCCAGGTCTACTGCACCAAGGTGGGCACCACGCGGCCCGACGCGATGTACATCGTCGGCGCCCACATGGACGGACTGGGGTTCGGCGAGGCGGCCGACGACGACGCGTCGGGCACGGCGCTCGTGATGGAGCTGGCGCGCGTCCTGAGCGCGCCGGACGTCGAGACGGAGGTGTCCATCCGCTTCGCGCTCTGGAACAACGAGGAGACCGGCCTCAACGGCAGCCGCGCCTACGTCGAGCAGCGGCGGGCGCGGCAGGGCGTGGAGGATCCGCCGGGCTCCGGGCGGTACCCGGAGCCGCGCTGGCTGGGGATGATCCAGCACGACATGATGCTGTTCGACCACGGCGCACCGGGGCCGGACGGGGTGGTCAGCCGCGACCAGCGGCGCGAGGCGGACGTGAACATCGAGTTCCAGTCGGACTCGGCCCTCGCCGCCGAGTCGCGCGACCTGGCGTTCCGCTTCAAGGCGGCGAACGACGCCTACGCCACGGACTACCCCGCCACCGTCGGTCCGCACATGACCAATACCGACTCGACCCCCTTCATGAACGAGACGCCGTCGATCAGCCTGCGCGAGAACGAACGCGGCATGCAGATCGGCGCCGGCTGGAACCCCCACTGGCATCAACCCACCGACCTGTACGTGACATACACGGACGATGATTTCCGGTTGGGGCTCAACGCCGCACAGACGACGCTGGCCGCGGTCGCGGAGCTCGCGGGCGCGACGGTCGGGGCGCCCCGCTGACTGCGACGACTCCCTCCCCCGGGCCCGCGCAGACCCGGCGGGACGGCGGCGGGGACGCTTCAGGGGTGGCGCCAGCGGAGCAGCCGGCGCTCGATGCGCTCGGCGCAGGCGAAGAGCACGAGCACGACACTCATGATGATGAGGATGAGGGCGATCGTCTGGGCGGCGTTGTAGGTGCTCTGGGCGAACTGCAGCAGGTAGCCGAGCCCCCGGCTCGACGCGACGAACTCGCCGACGACGGCTCCGGTGAAGGCGAAGCCGACGGCGACCTTGAAGCTGCCGAGGACCCAGCTCGTCACCGACGGAACGTAGACCTCGCGCACCAGGAAGCGCCTCCCGCCGCCCAGCGTGCGGATGCGCTCGACGAGCCGCGGGTCGACCTCCCGAACTCCGTTGTACACGGCGAAGAAGATGAGCACGGCGACGAGCACGGTCGCCAGCGCGAGCTTCGAGGCCAGGCCGATCCCAAGCCAGATGACGAACAGCGGCGCGAGGATGACGCGGGGGATCGCGTTGAGGAGGATCATCACGGGCTCGAGGAGATCGGCGACGGGGGGCCAGAGGGCGGCCGCGAAGCCGAGCGCCACGCCGACGACGAGGCCGACGGCGAGGCCCGCGAACGCCGCCAGGGTGGTCGCACCGAGATGGGGCCACAGGTCGCCGCCGCCGATCAGGGTGGTGAGCACCTGCCCCACGGCCGTCGGCGGCGGAGCGTAGAACGGGTCGATCCAGCCGACGGCGGACAGGCCTTCCCAGGCCGCGAGCAGCACCAGCAGGGCGCCGGCGCGTCGGGCGATCACCGCCGGGCGCCGCCCGGTCACGAGGGCGCCGCCTCCGAGGGCGCCGGCCCCTCCGCCGCCAGGTCGTCCCAGAGGCGCCGCAGCAACGGGCCGAAGGCCGGGTGGCCTCGCGCCTCGAGCACCCGCCGGGGGCGCGGAATCGCCACGCGGTGCCGCGCGCGGATCGTCGCGCGGGGGCCCTGCCCGAGCACGTGCACGACGTCGGACGCGCTGATCGCCTCCTCGAGGTCGTGCGTGACGAGCAGCACGGTCAGCCGTTCCCGATCCACCCAGTCCAGCAACTCCTGCGTGATGCGGGTGCGCACGATGGCGTCGAGGGCGGCGAACGGCTCGTCCATGAGCAGCACGCGCGGCCGAAGCGCGAGGATCTGCGCGATGGCCACGCGCTTGCGCTGGCCGCCGGAGAGCTGAGCCGGATAGCGATCGCCGAAGCCGGCGAGCCCGAGGAGCGACAGCCAATGCTCGGCCTGCTCGTCGGCCTCGGACGACGGCAGCTCCCGGATGCGCAGCCCGAGGGCCACGTTCCGGCGCACCGTACGCCACGGGAGCAGGGCGTCGTCCTGGAAGAGGAAGCCGACGTCGTGCGGGCCGGCGCCGACCTCGACCGTACCGCGGAGCGGCTCGAGCAGGCCCGTGGCGACCCGCAGGATGCTCGTCTTGCCCGATCCGGACGGGCCGACGAGCGTCGCGAATTCCCCCGCCGCCACGTCGAGGTCGATGCCGTCGAGAATCGGCTCGCCCCCGAAGCCGACGGCGAGCCCCGTCACGCGCAGCATGGTCGAGGCCGCGCTTCCTACCCGGCCAGGGCGTCGGCGTCGAGCAGGAGATCGAGGTCGACCTGCCCCGGCCGGAGGAGCCCCGCCACCTCCTGGGCGCGCGCCACGCGCGCGGCGGCGTCCGCGTCGATACCGACCCGCTCCGGGTACAACGACAGCCGGTAGCGGTCGATGACCCGTTCGAGCCGCTCGACGTCACCGCCGGCCACCAGAGCCGGGGGAAGGGCCGCCACCACCTCGGCCGGCGGCAGCGTCCGCGTGTCGTCGAGTCCGCGCGCGAGCGCGGCGGCAAGGCGCCGGATCTCGGGCAGACGCCGATCCCGCTCCGCCGCGCGCACCGCGACGCCCATGAACTCGTAGGCACCGCCCAGGTGGCGCCGCGCTTCCCCGATCTCCATGAAGTTCGCGAGCTCCCGCCCCCCGGCTTCGACGATCAACGACAGCGCCGGCTCCTGCAGCATCGCCGCATCCACCTGACCGAGACGCAGCGCGTCGAACACGTTCGTGCCGATGGCAGCGAAGCGCACCAGGGCGGGATCGACGCCGGTTCGCTCGAGCAGGAACAGCAGCAGAGCGTGGTCGGCGTTGCCGAGCGCCGAGACGCCGACCGTCCGGCCCCCGAGGGCGCCCGGTCCGTCGAGCTCCCCCGCCGCGTCGGGCGCCGCCGCCAGCGCGAAGAGCGGAAGTCGCCCGGTCGAGGCCACGCGGCGGATCGGCGCGCCGTTGGCGGCAGCCTGCAGGACGACGTCGAACGACGTTCCGGCGTAGTCGACCGCGCCCCCCACCAGCGCCTGCATGGCCGCGTTGCCGCCCCGCGTGTAGACGAGCTCCACCGCCAGCCCCTCCGCCGCGAAATGCTCGCGGACCCGCGCCACCTCATAGGGGACGACGCACAGGAGCTGCCCGCAGAAGGCGAGGCGTACACGGGTGGCTCCATCGGGGACGTCGCTGCCGCAGCCGCTCACCGCGACGACGCCCGCCACGGCGGCCAGGCTCTTCAGCGTGGTCCGCCGGTCCCACGGCTCGCCGGCGGCGGGTCGCGGGGACGTGCCCCGGGCGCCGGGCGGCCCGGCGCCTTCCACCACGCCGAGCAGGTCGGGATTGGTGGCCTCGCAGCAACCCATGGCCGCCACCATACCATGCAGCCGCTGGCGTTAACCCGGTCCTTCCGCGTGCGTCCTGTGACAACATGGGGCGACGAGGAGGTTCCGATGAGCAAGCCGAGTACCGCCGTCGTCGTCGCCGCCGTCGTGGTGTACGTGGCGCTGGTTCCGGCCCTTGCCGGCGCGCAGGCGGCCGGCGAGCCGCCGCGTGCGCCGTGGGGCGACCCCGACCTGCAGGGCATCTGGAACAACTCCACGCTGACGCCGTTCCAGCGTCCGGCCGCGCTGGGCGACCAGGAGTTCCTGACCGAGGAGGAGGCGGCCCGCATCGAGCAGGAGGCGGCCGATCGCAATGCCGAGCTGGCGGGCCGACCGGCGCGCCGGACGGAGGCCGGCCAGAGCGTCGACCGCGGCATCGACGGCGCTCCCGGGGCCTACAACAACTTCTGGATGGAGCGCGGGACGACGGTGTTGCCCACCCGGCGCACGTCGATCGTCACCGACCCGCCGAACGGCCGGCTGCCGGCCCTCACCCCGGAGCTCGAGGCATGGATGGCGTCGCCGGAGTGGCGGCACATCGCCGACGTGCGGGGCGGCCGACTGCCGACCGACACGTGGGAGCAGCTCGACGGCGGCGACCGGTGCCTCTGGTATCGCGGCGTCCCATCGTTCCCGACCGCCTACAACAACCACTACCAGATCGTACAGACCCCGGACGTGGTGGCGATCCTGCAGGAGCACATCCACGACGTGCGCTTCATCCCGATCGACGGGCGGCCGCACATCGACTCCGCCATCCGGCAGTTCGCCGGCGACTCGCGCGGTCGCTGGGAGGGCGACACGCTGGTGGTCGAGACGACGCACTTCAACCGCCACGCCTTCATCCGCAACTTCGGTCCGAACCTGAGCCGGGAGCTGCACGTCGTCGAGCGCTTCACGCGCCTCGGGCCCGACACGCTCGGCTACGAGTTCACGGTGACCGACCCGAAGACGTGGACGCGGCCGTGGAGCGGCTCGCTGCCGATGGCACGCACGGAGGGCCCCGTCTACGAGTACGCCTGCCACGAGGGGAACTACGGGCTGTTCAACATGCTGGCGGGCTCGCGGGCGCAGGAGCGCGCGGCGGCCGGGGAGACGCCGTAGCGCTCTTGGCCCTCGGGTCTGTCGCTGCTGACGGACGCCCGAGAATCGGCTGCGGTGCTGACGGCGGACATCTGCTAGGCTGATACAAGATGCGAGGTGCCGAGCCGGCGACCGCCTCCCGCACCACCGGGGATGACGCGCCACGGCGCCCCCGAGGGGCCCGCCTTGCTGTAGCCGAAGGGGTCGCAACCATGCAGGCGTGGTCTGTATCGGCGGACCAGTTCGCCGTGTTGCTCGGCTGTTCCCAGCGGGCATGGAGTCGGGCACGCCGAGAGCGGCCCGACCTGTTGCTGCCCCAACGGGAATCCGATCGCCTCGTCGTAATCCGGCGCGTGTTCGACCACGCGGGGAGCGTGTTCGATGACCAGCGGGACGCTGTCGCCTGGCTGTCGACCGCGAACGACGCCCTGTCCGGCGCAACGCCGCTCTCGTTGATGGGCACGGACGCCGGCGCGCAGAGCGTCGACGATGTACTCACTCGTCTCGAGTTCGGAGTGTACGCCTGATCCGTGCGCGTCTATCGCCTGACCCTGAAGAGATACGTCGACACTGCGTTCTCCGGGGAGGGCGCACGGCGGGTTGGGGGCGCTGGACACCAGCCGGGCGGCCCGTGGTGCATACGTCTGGTTCCGTTGCGCTCGCCGTGCTCGAGACCCTCGTTCATGCCAAAGTGAACTCAATCCCATCACACCGCGTCATCGCTGTCGACATCCCGGATTCTGTCGCCGTAGACGCCGTCGATATCGCCAAGCTCCCCGCTGAGTGGCGGCGTGTACCGCCACCGCCAGCGCTACGGCGAATCGGCAGAGCATGGCTCGAAGCCGGGCGTGCGGCCGTCTTGAAGGCGCCATCCGCTATCGTGCCCGTTGAGCACAACTACCTTCTCAACCCCGTCCATCCGGACTTCCGCAGTCTGCGCGTGCACGAATCGGAGCGGTTCGAGATCGACAAGCGCCTGCTCCAACCGACCCCGTAGCGCGACCTCACTTGTCCCCGTCACGGTTTCGGCACGTTGGTGTGGATCCACTTCCACGCGTCATCAGGCAGCCAGCCTTGAACATTGTCGCGAACTTCGATGATCAACAATTAGTCGTTCTTGTCGATCTGCTTCGCCAATCGATTCCAGATTTGCTGAGGTTGCTCCTGAGTGATGACGATCCACGTGGAGTCGAGGTAGTGCCACCACTTCCCCGACTGCTTGATAGCATCGTAGAGTCCGGAATAGTCTCGCCCCGGCTTCTTGAGGTCGTAGTTTATCGAATAGGCGCTCATGGGCCACTTGTCCTATCTGTTGCGGTGGGTAGCAGGTCATCGCGATTCTCTACGGTTTCGAGATCCGTACCGTATGCCGCTTTGGTGCGATCGGGGTGCGCCTGCTTATCGAACGTGAGGCTCTCCGGCTTGAACCACACCAAGGCTGCGACCACAACGATGACGAGGACGAACATCCCGACGCCCATCCACAGCGCGGTAAGCGAGAGCTGACGGCCGCCGTGCTCTAGCGAGTCGCTGGGCCCGTTCGCTTCGCGGGGCTCGGCCGACTACCGTGGTGGTCCGAACCCCGCGAATGTCCACCGCGTGCGTACCTGGAGGCGACAGAGGTGGGTATGGCAGGTCGAGTAGCTACGCCAGCGCGGCGAGGGTGGCGGTCAGCAGGCGGTAGAACCGCCCCACGGAGCCGATGTGGACCCGTTCGTCGGGCGAGTGCGGGAACTCGATGACCGGACCGAACGAGATCATGTCCATGCCCGGGATCTTCTTGCCGATGATCCCGCACTCGAGTCCGGCGTGGATCGCCTTGACCTCGGGCTTCGACCCGAGCTCCTGAGCGTGGACTCGCTCGACGACCTCGAGGAGCCGCGACGCCATGTCCGGCTTCCACCCCGGATAGGCGGGTCCGGTCTCCACTGCCGCGCCGGCGAGCTCGGCCGTCGCGCGGATCCGGCGGCGCAACGCGTCGAGCTCGGCGTCCACGGACGACCGCGAACTGGTCGTGATGACCAGCAATCCGTCGGCGGCCCGGGCGGTGGCGACGTTGTTGCTCGTCTCGACGAGGCCGGGGATGTCGTAGCTCATCGCCTGGACCCCGTGCGGCAGGCCGGCGATCAGTCGGAGCACGGTCGCCGTGGCCTCCGCCGCCCACACGCGGTCCGCGGAACCTCCGTCGCCCACCGCCAGCGCCATCCCCGGGTCGGCCGGCCGATACTCGTCCCGAATCGCGACGAACTCCGTCTCGACCGCCCTGACCACGCGCTCGCGCTCGGCGTCGCCGCTCACGACGACGGTGGCGAACGCCTCGCGGGGGATGGCGTTGTGGGCGCTGCCGCCCTCGATTCGCGCGAGGCGGAACGGCGCCGCGACGTGCGCCGCCCAGAGGGCACGCGCCAGCAGGCAGATCGCGTTGCCGCGCTGCAGGTGGATGTCGACGCCGGAATGACCCCCCTTGAGGCCGGTCAACGCAAGCGTCACCGCCCGATCGCCGTCACCGGCCGGCGCAGCCGTCACGCCGAGCGCGATGCGGCTCTCCCCGCCGCCGGCACAGCCGACGTACAGGCAACCCTCCTCCTCGGAGTCCAGGTTGATGAGCCGGCGCCCGGCCAGGAGGCTGCCGTCGAGCTGCGCGGCACCGGTGAGCCCGGTCTCCTCGTCGATCGTGAACAGCAACTCGAGCGGACCGTGGACCAGGTCGCCGGCCTCGAGGACGGCGAGCATCGTCGCGACGCCGACGCCGTTGTCCGAGCCGAGCGTGGTGCCGGTTGCGATCAGGTACTCGCCGGCCCGCTGCGGCACGATGGCGTCGGTGGCGAAGTCGTGCGCGACGTCGGCGTTCTTCTCCTGCACCATGTCGAGGTGCGACTGCAGGATGGTCACCGGCGCCGCCTCGTGCCCGGGGGCGGCGGGCTTGCGGACGATCAGGTTCCCCGCGCCGTCGACGACATGCGAGCAGCCGGCGCGCTCGGCGAGCGCGACGACGTGGTCCCGCATTCTTCCCTCGTCCTTCGAGGCGCGGGGAATCGTCAGAATGGTGTCGAAGTGGCTCCAGAGCGCAGACGGTTCAAGAGCGGATACGAAGGTCATCGCCTACTCCGTGGAGGCCGGCGGATCGCGCGTTCGGGCCGGTCCGCGGGACGGGGCCGCCACTCGCGGGGCGCGGTCGGCGGGCCGCGTACTGCATGGTATCATCCGGGGCCACCGTGGAGACGCCCCTCACGCCGCTGGAGTTCCTGCGCCGCACCCGCACCTTGTACCCCGATCGCGAAGCGGTCGTAGACGGGACGTCGCGGTTCACGTACGCCCAGTTCTTCGCGCGCTCGGACCGGTGGTCGGCCGCCCTCCAGCGGCTCGGCGTCGCGAAGGGCGACCGGGTGGCCTACATCTCGCCGAACACGCACGCGCAGCTCGAGTCGTTCTACGCCGTGCCCCAGATCGGGGCGGTCCTCGTGCCCATCAACTTCCGCCTGACCGCCGAGGAGATCGCCTACATCATCGGTCACAGCGGCGCGAAGGTCGTCTGCGCGCACCCGGATTACCCGGAGGCGGATATAATTATGCCTGCCAAAGTTGGGATTAAATCTTGTAGATGTGCTAGAGAATGTGCTTCATTTGTGCATGGACATAGCTGCCTGAGCTATCCAGCTACAATTGTGTTTAAG